>WHSW01000118.1 GCA_009379895.1 Solirubrobacterales bacterium | reverse complement strand
CCGAGCTACCGCCGCGGAGGCCGCGTTGCGAGGATGGATGTGCGCGCTCAACGCCGTGACGCCGACCGTCTGCAGCCACCCGGTCACAGCACACGCGGCCTCGGTCGCCAGACCAGCGCCCTGTTCTTGCCGGGCGACCATCCACGCAAGCTCGGCGCCAACCGTTGCATCGCGCTCGCCGAGCGTGGCTTGAACGACGCCAATCAGACGGCGCTCCCCACGCAAGCGCAACGCCCAGTTCAACCAGCCCTGGCGACCATCCGGCGACACCCCGCGCGTCTGGCGCGCGTACTGACCCTCAAGCTCTGCCTCCGCAGGCGGCGATCCCCCAATGTGTTCGTAGAGCGCCGGGTCAATGAGAACGGACGCCATATCCCGCGCATGGTCGAGCCGCAACGGCTCGAGGCTCAACCGGGGAGTCATCAGCACGGAGCGGTATCGCCGTCCCGCCCCCTTGACGAAGTCGACCGGCGTACCCGCGATGGCAACACCATCGCAGAGCACTGGACGCAGGGCCTTCAGTGCGAGTCAGCCGACCTCTCCGTCGCGCTCGGGCCGCAGGAAGTCGGGGGCCTTGCGGGGGAGCGCATGTCGGGTCTGCTCCTCCCACGCTCGCTCGAGGACGGAGAGGTGGGCGTCCATCTCGGCCTCGATCCGAGCGGGGTCTCGTGCCGCGAGCGCCTCGAGCGTGCGCTCGTGCATGTCCACGGTGCGAGCCGACTCATCGGCGATCGGCGCCACGCGACGCGCGCTCTCCAGGCGCTGGAGAAGTGCCTGCATCAGGGCCACGACCGTGCCGTTGTGCGTCGCCCGCGCCAGCGCGAGGTGGAAATGGGCGTCGAGCCGGCGCACGCGCTCGACGTCCTCGGCGGACCGGCGCTGCCCCTCGATGATCGCGGCCAGGGCCGCGTGGTCGTCATCGGTCATCGAGAAGCCGGCGAGCTGCGCCACGCGGGGCTCGAACAGGCGCCGCGCCTCGAGCACCCCGGCGATCTCAGCGATCCCGAGTGGAGGCGTCTGATCGAGGAGCCCGGAGGGGATCACGTCGGAGCGCACCTCGATCCCGCTCCGCGCTCCCCGGTCGGAGCGAACCTCGAGGACGCCGGCCTCGGCGAGCCTGTGCACGGCCTTGCGGATCGTCGAGCGGCTCACCCCGAGCTGCTCGGCCAGGGCGCGCTCCGACGGCAGCCGGTCCCCCGCGCGCATGGAGCCGAGGCTGATCGCGGCCGCGATCCGCTGCACCACGGCGCCCTCCGTCCCGCGGCCGGCGATCGGCGGCAGCACGGTCGCCGGGACGGCGGCCCGCAGGAACGGACGATCCGCCTCGGCCGGGGGTCTGCGGGCGGACCCGATCCGTGTCTCGCCGACGGTCATCGGTGCTCACGATGCTAGTCGAGGCGTGGGGCTTTGACTTTTGATCAACTCTTTGCCAGAGTCGTTTTGCCCGCCAGCCGGAGGAGTCGTCGACGCAATGAGCGAGGATCTGAGCCGACCCGTCCTGTCCGGGAGCGGCGCGAGTGATTACGAGCGCTACCTGCGCACGGACGAGCTGCTCGCGCTCCAGAAGACGCCCGCCGAGCAGGTCCATCGCGACGAGCTGCTGTTCCAGACCGTGCACCAGTCGTCGGAGCTGTGGCTGAAGCTCGCCGCCGCCGAGGTGGAGGAGGCCACCCGACTGGTCGATGGCGACGACCTCGGCGGCGCGATCCGGTTGCTCCGACGCGCCTCGCTGTGCCTGCGGCTGATCACCGACCAGCTCGAGATGCTGGAGCACATGTCGCCGTGGGAGTACCAGGAGGTGCGCAAGGTGCTCGGTCACGGAAGCGGCTTCGACTCGCCCGGGTTCGTCGGCCTGCGCGAGGTCGCGCCCGGGCTCGGCCGGGCGTTTCGCGCGGCGCTCGGCAGGTCGGGGCTCGAGCTCACCGAGCTCTACGTGCGGGCGCGCGAGCACGAGGACCTCTATCAGCTCGCCGAGATGCTGATCGAGTGGGACGAGCGCGTCTCGGTCTGGCGCTATCGCCACTACAAGGTGATCTCGCGGGTGATCGGGGCCCACGTGGTGGGAACCCAGGGAACGCCGGTCGAGGTGCTCGGCAAGCTGATCCAGCAGAGCTTCTATCCGGAGCTGTGGGAGGTCCGCGATCGGCTCACGCAGCGCTCGATCGAGGAGGCCGAGGCGAGGTTGTGAGCCGGCCGGCCGGCAACGCGGGCTGAACCTCGGCTCGACTACGGTTTCGAGCGATGCCGACCCTCGAGACGTTGTTCGTCTTCGCCCTCGCGGCGCTCGCGCTGGTCGCGATCCCCGGTCCCAATCATCTCTACATCGTCGCCCGCAGCATCGCGCAGGGCCGCAGGGCGGGTCTCGCCTCGGCCTTCGGGATCGAGACCGGAACGCTCGTCCACATCGCGGCGGCCGCGGCGGGGCTCTCGGCGCTGATCGCGTCCTCGGCGGTCGCCTTCAACGTGGTCAAGTACGTGGGAGCGGCCTACCTCGTCTACCTCGGCATCCGGGCGCTGCTGCGCGACGACGCCGCGCTCCTCGACGGCGCCCGCGCCCCGGCGCCGCTGCGGCGGGTGTACACGGAGGGTGTCGTCGTCAACGTGCTCAATCCGAAGGTGGCCCTCTTCTTCCTCGCCTTCCTGCCGCAGTTCGTCGACCCCCGACACGGTGCCGCCGCGACCCAGATCGTCGGGCTCGGCTTCGTCGTGTTCTTGATCGCCCTCGCCAGCGACGTGATCTACGCGCTGGGAGCCAGCGCACTCGGAGGCTGGCTTCGACGCCGCCCCGCGTTCCGGCGCCGCCAGCGGTACGTCACCGGTGGCGTGTACGTGGCGCTGGGCGCGGTGGCGGCGCTGTCCGGGGGCGAGCGCGACCGCCCGTGACCACTCAAGTTGGTGCTGTCGCTCGGCCGCAGGCACGTTCCGTTTGTTGATCACATATCATATGAGCATGAAGGGAGCCGAATGAGCATCACGCGGAGGTCGGAGGCCACCTGGGAGGGCAGCGTGGCGAAGGGCGGCGGGCGGTTGTCGGGCGGCAGCGGCGCCTTCGATGAGCCGTTCAGCCTCGCCTCACGGGAGGGCGACACGGGAGCAACGAACCCCGAGGAGATGATCGGCGCCGCACTGGCCGGGTGCTTCACGATGTCGCTCGCCAACCTGCTGACCAAGGAGGGGCACCCGCCGGAGCTGCTGCGCACCGCCGCCGCGGTGCATCTCGAGGAGGAGGGTGGGCGCTTCTCGATTCCGCGGATCGAGCTCGACTGCGCCGGCGACGTTCAGGGCGTGGACGCCTCACGCTTCGACGAGCTCAGTCGCGAGGCGGCCGACTGTCCGGTGTCGCGGCTGTGCTCGGGCGCCGAGATCACCGTCACCGCGTCGCTGGGCGCCGGATGAGCTTCAGCTTCTTGGACTCGGTGTTTGGGGTGCCACCGGCCGGTGTGTAAGTGAGCCGGGCGGTGAGCCGCCTCGTCGTCTTCTTCCGCTCGAGCTTGCCGGCGCGGCTCAGCTTGCGCTGTGCCTGACCGCGCGGCCTGATCCTCAGCCTCAGTTTGCCCGCCGCCGCGGGTTGCAGCTTCGCCGGCTTGACGTTCTTTCGCTTCGCGAGCGCGAGCTCGCCGGGGCCGGGGACCTCGACCGTGAGCTTCGCGGTTCCCCGGCGCTTGTTGCGCTTCAGCTTGCCGAGGCGGAGCTCGTTCGAGGGCGTGACGTCGTGCGCGTTCGCGGACGTGACCTCGTGCGCGGCGCTGGTCTGCGACCGATCTCCCGCCTGGTTGGAGGCGGTCACCCGGCAGGTGTAGGTGCCGGGCTCGGTCGTCGTGATGCTCGGCTCCGTGGCGGCGGGGATCTCGGCGCCGTTGAGCTGCCACTGGTAGGCGAACGCGCGCGGGGCGCGAAACAGGAACGCCCCGGGCAGGTCCGACGCCCAGCTCCCCCGGCTGCAGCTCAGCAGCGCGCCGACCTGGCCCCCGCCGGAGATCTGCGGCGCGCCGGTGCTCGCCGGGGAGTGCAGCAGCGCCGGGAACGTGGGACTGAGCTCGCCGGTGAACAGGTCGGAGGCGCTGCCCGAACCGTCGAGGAGCCCCGTGCGGACTGGGCCGGGAGCGTCGTCGTCGGCCCAGTAGATCCGGTTCGCGGCCGGGTCGATCGCGACGCCGGTGGGAAGGAACTCGCCCACGAACAGATTCGAGGGGCTCCCCGAGCCGTCGAGGTTCGCGACGCGGATCCCGCCGGCGTCCTCGCCGCTGGTCCAGTAGATCCGGTTCGCGGCGGGGTCGATCGCGACCCCCGACGGGATGGCGTCGCCCCCGGTGAACAGGGTCGCGGCGCTCCCCGAGCCGTCGAGGTTCCCGACCCGAATCGCGCCCGGGAAGCCGCCGTTGGCCCAGTAGATCCGGTTCGCGGCGGGATCGATGGCGACGCCCTGCGGGAGATCCTCCCCGGAGAACAGGTCGGAGGGGCTCCCGGAGCCGTCGAGGTTCCCGACCCGGATCGCGTCGTCGGTGGCCCAGTAGATCCGGTTCGCGGCGGGGTCGATCGCGACGCCGGACGGATCATCCTCACCCATGAACAGGTCGGAGGGGCTCCCGGAGCCGTCGAGGTTCCCGACCCGGATCGCGCCGGATCCGCCGGTGGCCCAGTAGATCCGGTTCGCGGCGGGGTCGATCGCAACGCCGACCGCGAAGGTCGCCTCCTCCCGGAACAGGGTCGCGGCGCTCCCCGACCCGTCGAGGTTTCCGACCCGGATCGCTCCGAAGGCGGACCAGTAGACGCTGTCGGCGCCGCGGGCGGTGGCGGGGAGCGCCAGCGCCGCGAACGCCGCCGCCAAGAGCGCGGTTCGTCGGAGCTTCAAGCCTTGCCCTGCCGTGATCGAGAGGTCCCCATCGCAACCCACCTGGCGCTCTTGCGCCAAGGCGCGCAAGCGCGGCCAGGCTATCAACGCTCGGCGGCGGCCGCCGCACCTCCTGCTCGCGCCACCTGGTCAGTCGACCGAGACAGTCGCCTCGATCTCGATCAACAACCCGGGAACCGCGAGCCCGGTCACGCCGACGATCGTCTGGGCCGGGTGCTCCTTGGAGCCCTGCACCTCTTCGATCGCGGCCGTGATCGTCTCGAACTCGGTCGGGTGCAGCGTGTAGATCGTGCGGCGGACGACGTCCTGCCAGCCGGCTCCCAGGGCCTCCAGTGCCGTCCCGAGGTTGCGCATCGCCGCCCTCGTCTGCTCACCGAGATCGGACCCCCCGACGATGCTGAAGTCCTGGGCCAGCGCGACCTGGCCGGCGACGAAGGCCGTCCGGGCCCCGGAGGCCAGCGACGCATGGCTGAAGCCGGGAGCGGGGTGGAGCTCCGCCGGGTTGATGTCCTGGCGCGGCACCCCGGTGATGGTAGGTCAATGAAAGAGGCGGCCGCCGTTGACCCACAGGTCCTGGCCGGTGACGAAGTCCGACCCGTGGCCGGCCAGATGGAGCAGCGTCCCCACCATGTCGGCGGTCGTCTGGTCGCGTTTCAGGCAGCGCTGGCCGGCGATCGCGGCGGCCATCTCCGGCTGCCGTCCGGCGTAGTCGGGGTCGTGCGGGATGTAGTCGGGGCTGATCGTGTTCACGGTGATGCCCCACTCCCCGAGCTCCCGCGCGAGCGCCCGCGTGTAGCCGACCACGGCGGACTTCGAGGTCACGTAATGCAGGAAGCCCGGGACGCCGCTGGGAACGGTCATCGACGAGGTGTTGATGATCTTGCCGCCGCCCTGGCGCTTCATCGCCGGCACCACCGCCTTGGTGCAGAGCCAGCTCCCGATCACGTTGACCCGGTACGCGAGCTCCCACTCCTCGATCGTCAGCTCGTCGAAGCCCTTCTTGACGATCGAGCTGAAGTAGCCGGCGTTGTTGACGAGCACGTCGATGCGGCCGTAGCGATCGAGAACGCGCTCGGCCAACGCCTCGGTCGCCTCCTGGTCGCTGACGTCGACCCGCATTCCGAGCGCGCTCGCGCCCGCCGATGCGAGGGCCTGCGCCGTCGGCTCGGGGTCGCTGCGATCGGCGACCACGACGGCGTATCCGGCCTCCGCCAGCGCCTCGACGTAGCTCAGGCCGATGCCCTTCGCGCCGCCCGTGACGATCACCACCTCGCCGGTGCGCGCGCTCTGCTCCGCGGTCATCGGTTGCTCCCGGCCGGGTACGCGAGGTGGTCGATCAGCGCCCTGGCGAGCGCGTCCGGCCGCTCGAGGGCGACGAGGTGGCCGCTGTCGGCGATCGTCTCCAGCCGCGCGTCCGGCGCCTCGGCCACCATCCGCCGCGCCTCGTCGGCCGCGAGCACGACCGAGTCCTGCGCGTGGACGACCAGGGTGGGGGCGCGGAGGCCTCGCAACTCGTCCCACCTGTCGTCGGCGCGAAACGGCCAGCGGCTCAGCAAGTAGGGGTCGAGCTTGCGGGTCAGGCCTCCGTCCGGGTGCGACCGGCTCCCGAACGCCGCCATCAGCGCCAGCACGCCGGCGTCGGCCCCCGGCGCCAGCACCCGCTCGGCCTCGACGGCGTCGGCGTGGTCGGCGAAGCGCCCCCGGAAGGCCGGCGGGATCGCGTCCGGTGGTTGCTCGGTCGCGGGTGGGATGTCGATGATCGCGACTCGCCGCACCCTGTCCGGATGCTCGCTCGCGAACGCCAGCGCGACCAGGCCACCCCACGAGAACCCGACCAGGTCCACGGGCTCGGAGGTGAGCGACGCGCACAGCGCCGCCAGGTCGGACGCGTGCTCCTCGGTCCGGTAGGCCCTCTCCGCGGACCACTGGCTGTCGCCGTAGCCGCGCAGGTCGGGGGCGATCGGCCGGCCGTGGGCGCGAAGCGCCGGGGCGATCCAGCTCCACATCCACGCATGGCCCCCGACCCCGTGCAGGAGGATGATCGGGCGGCCGTCGCCTCCCCAATCGAGCCGGTGCAGGCGCAGGCCGTTGACGAGCGCGAACGCGTGCGCCGGATCGCCGCGATCGAGGCGCAGCGTGAGCGCGGCGCCGGTCGCCATCATGCCCCTCGGGGGGCGGCGCGGGTTTGGTCGAGCGGCGTCAATCCCCACCCTGCTCGCCGGCCACGTCCCACTCCACCCGCACCCGGGTGAAGCCACGCGCGAAGAAGATCACGTCGCGCTCGGTCGCATCCTCGCCCGCGAGTCGCAGCCCCCGTAGGCGCTCGAACAGGAGTGGGATCACAACGCGCAGCTCGAGGCGCGCGAGCGGCGCGCCGACGCACACGTGAATTCCCTTGCCGAACGCCGCGTGCTTGAGCAGGCCGTCGCGATCGAGGTCGAACTCGTTGGGCCGCTCGAACTGGGACTCGTCCCGGTTCGCCGCGGCGTAATGCACCATCACGCGCGAGCCCGACGGGATGGTGACGTCGCCGACCACGGCGTCGGTGCGCACGGTGCGAAACAGGCCCTGCGCCGGCGACTCGAGGCGAAGCAGCTCCTCGACGCCCTTGTGCAGGGCCTCGGGATCGCCGAGCATGAGGCGGCGCTGCTCGGGATGCTCGAGCAGCAGGACGACCCCGTTGCCGATCGCGCGGGTGACGGTCACGTGGCCGGCGATGATCAGGTTCATCGGGACGCGCATGACCTCGACCATGTCGAGCGGCTCGTCGCCCTCGCGCGCCGCCTCCAAGAGGGCGCTCATCAGGTCTTCGCCCGGGTTCGCCGAACGCGCCTCGAGCGCCTCCAGGAAGTAGCGCTGCATGTCGACGACGCTGCGGGCGTAGGAGACCTGGTCGGTGACGGGGTCCGTCGCCTGCAGGAGCTTGAGCCAGTGGTAGCTCCAGACGTGGAGCCGCTCGATGTCGCGCTCGGGGACGCCCAGGATCTGACAGATCGCGCGCAGCGGCAGCGACCACCCGAACTGCTCGATCAGGTCCGCGTGGCCGTCGTCGTGGAAATCGTCGATCAGCTGGCCCGCCGCGCGACGGATGGGGTCCTCCATCGCCGCCACCCGCCGGTGGGTGAACGCCTTGTTGACCAGCCCGCGAAGGCGGCGGTGCACGGGCTCGTCGCTGTCGGTGAGCGTGGGGGAGAGCGGATAGCCGCGCGCCAGCTCCGTGGCCACCTCCGGCGGCGGCGGAGCGAGCGACGTGCGAACGGAGTTCTGCGACGAGAACGTCTCGTGATCCTTGAGCACGGCGACCGCGTCCGCGTAGCGGGTGACGACGTAGAGATCGTGCGGCTCGGAGTAGAACACGGGCTCCTCCGCCCGCATCCGCGCGTAGACCGGATACGGGTCGCGCAGCTGATCGGGGCTCAGGGGCTCGAAGCGGATCGGACAGCGCGAGGACTCAGGGGCGGCGGAGGCCTGGCTCACGAGCCCTCAGCCTCCGCCGGTCACGCCCGCCAGCGTCTCGGAGCCGTCGAAGAGGCGAGGCGGGACGCCCGAGAGGGCCTCGCCCTCGGTGGCGCCGACGCGCCATGTCTCCTGGAAGTAGAGGCAGGTCCGCTCGTCCTCGGAGATCACGTGGGGGTGCATCGAGAAGACCATGTTCTCGCGCAGCGTGACCTCGGTGCCCTCGCCGATCCGCGGCAGCTCGATCATCGTCATCCCGATCGAGTGGCCGGTCACGTGGCCGAGCCGGTACCCGCGCTCGACGAACGGTTGCGAGGCGGCGCGGTGGACCTGCTCGGCGGTCGAGCCCTCCTTGAGCAGGCGCCCGGCGATCTCGTAGTGCTCGCCGTAGGCCTCCATCATTCGCGCGGTCTCGTCGCTGACCCCGCCCGGGGCGAGCGGGCGCGAGAACTCCACCCAGTGACCGCCCGGCCCCGCGACCTCGAGGCCGTAAATCAGCAGGTCGGTGTCCGCGACCCGGCGGGTCGCGCTCGGGAAGGTCATCTCGGGGGTCACGGCGCCGTGCGGGCCGGTGAGCACCATGTCCATCGTCAGCCTGGCCGTCCCGCGGGCGGCGAAGACCTCCTCGGCCGCGCCCATCAGCTCGGCCTCGGTCCTGCCCGGCTCATAGGCCTCGGAGACCGCGAACACACCCGCGCGGTTGATCTCCATGCTGTGGCGGACCGAGCGCAGCTCCTCCTCGCTCTTCACCGCGCGCGCGAGGTCGAACTCCTCGTCGAAGCGCACCAGCTCCGCCGGGCCGTCGGCGAGCTCGCGGTAATCGCGCACCGGCATCGCGTGGTCGAGCCCGTAGACGCCGACCCGACTCAGGCCGCCCTCTCGGAAGCGGTCGCGCAGCCAGGCCCCGGGCGTCGGGGCGAAGACCCGCTCGGAGACGAAGGTCTCGCCGTGGTCGCCGACCCAGCGCGCCTCCTGCGGGTAGACGCTGACCGGCTCGCCCTCGACGGGGACCAGGACGTAGGCGTAGCGGTGCAGGATGCGAAAGCCCGAGGCGTAGGTGACGGCACCCTCGAAGCCCGTGTACTCGCTGCCGCAGACGAGCACGGCGTCGAGCCCGGCGCGCTCGGCGGCGGTCCGGATCGCGTCGTGGCGGCGCTCGATCTCGGCGTCCGTAGGGGTCCACTCCTGCTCGGTCATCTTTTCGCGACCTCCTCGTTCGCCTGCCTGGGGGGGTTCC
Organism: Solirubrobacterales bacterium; assembly: GCA_009379895.1. Classification (GTDB taxonomy): domain Bacteria; phylum Actinomycetota; class Thermoleophilia; order Solirubrobacterales; family 70-9; genus WHSW01. The sequence goes on along the minus strand of WHSW01000118.1, from coordinate 2,349 downwards.
CGGGGGGCGCAGCCCCCCGGGTGCGGTGTTCCAGTCCCTTGACCAGCGCCCAGACGGCGCGGTTCAGCGGGGTGGGCACGCCGGCCTGCTCGCCGAAGCGCGCGATGCCGCCGTTTAGGAAGTCGATCTCGGTCGCCCGCTCGGCGAGGACGTCCTGGAGCATGCTGGCCTTGTGGTCATAGGCGACCTCGCGGGCGTGGTCGACGAGCTCGTCGGGGTCGGAGTCGAGCTCGACCCCGAGCGCCGTCGCCACCGCCTTGCCCTCGTCGACGAGGCCGGTGATCAGCTCGCGCACCGGCGGCTGGTCGCAGGCGACCCCGTGCGGCAGCCCGGTCAGGGCGCCGATCGGGTTGGTCGCCGCGTTGAAGATCAGCTTCGTCCACTGCGCGCCGCGGGCGTCCTCCATCGCCAGGGTCTCCGTGCCGCCCCGGGTGAGCAGGTCGGCGAGCGCGCGCACCTCGTCCATCGACGCGGGCTTCGGCTCGAACGGGCCGATCCAGGTCCTGCCGCCGGTGTCCTGCTCGACGTGTCCGGGCTCGACCACGTGGCCGGCGGGGAAGGTGGTGCCACGGATCACGCGGGGGCAATGGGCGGCGAGCGCCTCCTCGTTGCCGATCCCGTTCTGGACGCTGCAGACCGCGGCCCCCGCGAAGGCCCGCGCCGTCGCGGCGATCGCGGCGTCGGTGTGCATGCTCTTGGTGGCCACGACCCCGTAATCGCAGGCGGGGATCCGATCGGCATCCGCGGTGGCGCGCACGCGGGCGTGTAGATCCGAGACCCCCGAGATCCGCAGGCCGCCCTCGTTGATCGCGTCGACGTGGGCTTGGTCTGGGTCGTAGGCCCACGCCTCGACCTCGTCGAGCTGGGCGAGATGGGCCGCGAACAGGCTCCCGACCGCCCCGCACCCTACGACGCAGATCCTCACGCGCGCACCTCCTCGGGGCTGGTCCGGGCGGCGCCCGCCCAGGAGCGCTCCTTGCCGCGCACGAGCCGCCAGACGGCGGCGTTGAGCGGCGCCGGCACGCCGACCCGCTCGCCCTCGCGGACCAGCGCGCCCGAGATCGCGTCCACCTCGGTGGGCCGGCGGGCGAGCACGTCCTCGAGCATCGAGGGGAGGTGGGCGTAGTCGCTGCGGTTGGTCTCGCCGCGCGTCACCGCCCGTCGGTTCATCTCCCACGGGTCGTCGTGCAGCTCGACGCCGGCGGCATCCGCCACCCGTACCCCCTCGGCGATCAGGTCGTGGACGAGATGACCCAGGTCGGCCGGCCGCGCCTCGGCGGCGAACTCGGCGACGTGGGGCAGCTCGGTCAGCGCGGCGACCCCGTTGACCGCCGCGTTGAAGATCAGCTTCGACCACTGGGCGGGGCGGAGGTCGGACATCGCCTCGGCCTGCAGGCCGCAGGCGAGCAGCAGCTCGCAGGCGTCTCGCACGATCGCGAACGGGGTTTCCGTGCCGGCGTAGGGCCCCATCCAGGTGGCGGTGTCGAGCTCGTACTCGACCTCCGCGTCGCCGCGCCGGTTGCCGCTCATGAAGGTGACCGCGCTGATCAGCCTCCACTCGCCGTGGCGCCGCATCACCTCCTCGGCCCCGAGCCCGTTCTGGATGGTCATCATCGCCGCGCCCGCGAAGCGTCCCTCGAGTCGTTGGGCGATCGCCTCCAGATCGGTGGCCTTCGTCGCCACGATCCCCAGGTCGAACTCGGGCAGCTCCCCCGGATCGGTGGACGCGGTGACGCGGACGTGGCGCTCGCTCTTGCCGGTGACGCGCAGGCCGTGCTGGTTGAGGGCGTCCGCGTGCTCGGGGCGGCGGGTGAGGACCAGGACCTCGGCGACGTCGGCCAGGTGCCCGGCGTAGAGGCTGCCGATCGTGCCGGCCCCGATGATGCAGACGCGCTCGATCGCCATCAGGCCCCGGCGCCGGCCGCGAACGGTCGGGCGAGCTCTCGGAACTCGTCCTCGCTGAGCAGCCCGCGCTTGCGGGCGCCGGCCGCCTTGACCGCGGCGAGCAGCTCGGGTCGCGCGTCGTCCGGGACCTCGAGCCCGAGCTCGTCGGCCTTGATCCGGATGCTGTCGAGGCCGCTCTTCTTGCCGAGCACGAGCCCTCGGCGCGCGTTCACGACCTCCGCCGAGAACGGCTCGATCGCGGGCGGATCGTGAAACTGACTGGCCACCGCGCCGCTCTCGCGCACGAACAGGTTCTCCCCGGTCACCGGCTTGTACGGCTCGAGCTCATAGCCCGACAGCTCGCGGACGAGGTGGGAGGTTTCGACGAGCCGGTCGAAGCGCATCCCGACCTCGGCGCCGTAGAGCGCCTCGAGCGCCATCGCGACCTCGCCGAGGTTCGCGTTT
>WHSW01000117.1 GCA_009379895.1 Solirubrobacterales bacterium | reverse complement strand
CGCCGGACGAATGTTCTGATTCACTCGGAACAAGTTCGTCCGGTCGTACTTGCTCTTGATCATGGCCAGGCGAGCGTAGTTGTCACGGAATGACGACTGGACCCGCTCCTGGCCCTCGTCCATCAAGAAATTGACGTACGCGCCGCCCGCCGCGTAGGGATGCAGGGCGTCGAAGTAGTCGATGCTCCAGCGGCGGATCTGATCGGCGTTCGCGGGGTCGGGATCGACGCCGGCGAACACCGAGGCCCAGGTCGCGTCGCGGTAGCTCCACGCGGTGTCGTCCGGGGCCGGGTCGTTGGCGGCGCCGTCGATCGGGTACATGTGCATGGTCGACTTCATGGTCGGCATCTCGGCCCCGAAGCGGGCGTGGGCGGCGACGGCCTCGTCGGGGATCTCGTTGACGAAGTCGGCGCGCCAGTACCACTGATCGCCGGGCGGGTAGAGCCCGTCGAAGGCGGACTGCAGCGCCGGATGCGGCATCGTCTGCACGCCGTGCATGAGTGGCTCGGGCACCGAGTCGAGCAGCGGCGCGATCGCCTCACTCGCCTCGGCCTCGCCGCCCGCGTAGCACCAGACCACGCCGCAGACCTTGCGCAGGTGGATCTGCTCGGGGAACGGCGGTGCCGGCGGCACGGTGTGGAAGGCGAAGAACCCGTTCAGCTCGCGGGGCGCGCCCGGAAGGAACTCGCGATAGGCCGCGAGCACCTCGGCGGCGTCCTCGACCGCCCAGAACGTGGGCCCCCCGAAGACGTCGCCGACCTCGTGCAGGCGGAAGGTGAACGAGGTGACGGCGCCGAAGTTCCCGCCGCCGCCACGGATCGCCCAGAACAGGTCGGGGTGGTTCTCGGCGGCGCTGGCGCGCACGCGCTCGCCGCTCGCCAGCACCAGCTCGGCTGCGAGCAGGTTGTCGATCGCGAGACCGAACCTGCGGGTCAGGTGCCCGAGGCCGCCGCCGAGCGTCAGGCCGCCGACGCCGGTCGTCGAGATGATCCCACTCGGCGTCGCCAGCCCGTGCTCGTAGGTCGCGTTGTCGACCTGGCCCCAGGTTGCGCCGCCGCCGACCCGCACGCTCCGCGCGCCCGGATCGACCTCGACCTCGTCGAGCGCGCCGAGGTCGACGACGACCCCGTCGTCGCATGTCCCGAGCCCGGCGCCGTTGTGACCGCCGCCGCGGATCGCGAGCAGCAGGCCGTGGTCGCGCGCGAAGCCGATCGCGGCGGCGACGTCGTCCGCCCCCGCGGCGCGGGCGATCAGCGCCGGGCGCTTGTCGGCCATCGCGTTGTACACGCGGCGCGCCTCCTCGTAGTCGGCGTCCTCGGGTCCGATCAGCCGGCCGGCGAATCCGGACAGCTCCTGACGGGCGGCCTGGGCGGGCGTGGTGATGGTGCTCACGGTTCCTCCTTGAGCGGTGGCGTTCTCGTTCGCCCTCGTGGCGAGCGACTCGAATCCGAACCTACGGCGCCGGCGCGCTCCTGTCATGACCCGATCTGACCCATTTCTCGCGGCCGCGCTCCACGCCCCCCCGGGAGTGCAATGATCAGATCTGACTATCGTCGTCTGACCGGAGCCCGGCATGGATGACCTTCCCGGTTCGCTGCGCCTGACCGCGACGTTCCCGTTCGTCGGCCGGGCGGCCGAGCTCGAGGCCCTGCGCGCGCTGATGCCGCGGGCCGCGGGCGAGCGAGGCCGCGCCGTGCTGATCGGCGGCGAGCCCGGCTCGGGCAAGAGCCGCCTGGTGGGCGAGTTCGCGGCCGAGGCCGCCGGCGAGGGAGCCCTGCTCCTCTACGGCGCCTGCGACGCCGTCGTGCGCACGCCCTACGGCCCCTTCGTCGCGGCCCTCGATCACCTCGCCCGGATCACCGAGCCCACCCTGCTGCGCGCCGCGCTCGGCGCCGCGGGCGGCGAGCTGACCCGCCTGCTCCCCGACCTGCCGGCCCGGGTCGGGGACCTGCCGGCCCCGGTCGCCGCCGATCCCGACACCGAGCGCCACCGGCTGCACACCGCGGTCACCGACCTGCTCGCGGGCGTCTGTGGTGACTGCCCGGCGGTGCTCGTGCTCGAGGACGCGCACTGGGCGGACGCCTCGACGCTGCTCCTGCTCCGCCACCTTGCGCGCGCGGGCGCGGCCCGCATGCTGCTCGTCGCCACCTTCCGCGACACGGAGGTCGAGATGCCGGAACCGCTGTCCGAGGCGCTCGCCGACCTGCGCCGCTCCGACGACGTCGTCCGCCTGCGGCTCGCCGGCCTGTCCGGCGACGAGGTGACCGAGCTCGTCCGCCGCGCCGCCGCCGGCGAGGTCGAGAGCGGCGCGACGGAGCTCGGACGGGCGCTCAGCGAGCTGACGGCCGGCAACGCGTTCCTGGTCTGCGAGCTGTGGCGCGCCCTCGACGAGACCGGGGCGATCGAGCTCGTCGACGGGGCGATCCGGCTCACCCACCCGCTCGCCGAGCTGGCCACCCCCGAGAGCGTGCGCGAGGTCGTCAGCCGGCGGCTCACCCGCCTGGCGCCGGGGACGAGCGACCTGCTCGAGCTCGCCGCCGCGGCGGGTCCGGAGTTCGAGCTCGAGATCGTGCGCCGCGCCGCCGGCCTCGAGGAGGCCGAGCTGCTGGCCGGCCTCGAGGAGGCGGTCGCCAGCGGGATGATCGAGGAGCTCGCCCCCCGCCGGCTCGCCTACCGCTTCGCGCACGAGCTCGTCCGCCGGGCGCTCTACGACCGGCTCGGCGCCCTGCGACGCGCCGGCCTGCACCTGCGCATCGGCGAGGCCCTCGAGGCCACCGAGGGCCGCTCCGCGCGCACCCTCGCCGACCTCGCGCACCACTTCGCGGCGAGCGCGCCGCTGGGTGGTGCCAGGCGCGGCGTCGACTACAACCTCGCGGCCGCGCGGGCGGCTACTGCTGCGCTCGCCTTCGATGAGGCGATCGCGCGGCTGCGTACCGCGCTCGAGCTGCGGATCGAGAGCCCGAGCGAGCGGGCGGAGGTCTACCTCGAGCTTGGAACCGCCAGCCACCGGGCGGGCAAGGCGCCCGACGCCATCGACGCCTTCGCCTCGGCGGCCGCGATCGCCCGCGGGCTGGCCGACGGGCGCCTTCTCGCCCGGGCCGCGATCGGTTACGAGGAGGCCTGCTGGCGGCCGGGAATCGCCGACGAGGGCGCGATCGAGCTGCTCGAGGAGGCGGCCGTGGCGCTCGGCGACGAGAGCTCGGGACTGCGCGTGGTGCTGCTCGGCGGGCTCGCCCGCGCGCTCGACCTCCGGGGCGCTCGGGAGCGCGGGGCGATCGTCCGCACGCGGGCGATCGCGATGGCCCGGCGACTCGACGATCGGGCCGGGCTCGCCACCGTCCTCATGCGCTCCTACTGGTCGCGCGGGACGAGCAGCATGAGGGAGATCCTCGCGATGCTGACCGAGGCGCGCGATCTCGCCGAGGAGCTGGGCGACACCGAGATCCGCGCCGAGGCGATGGCCTGGCGGGTGCCGACCTTCGTCGCGCTCGGGGACCTCGAGTCGGCCCGCCGCGAGGTCGCCGCCGTGCTCGAGAGCGCCGAGCAGTCCGCGCAGCCGTTCATGCTCCATGTCGCCGAGCACTACGGCTCCGCGATCGCGCTCGGCGACGGGCGGCTGGCGGAGGCCGAGGCCCGGGGGCGGCGCTCGAACGAGTGGAGTCGGCTGCTGACCGGGCGCGACGCGGCGGGCGTGCACGGGATCCAGATGTTCAGCGTCGTGCGCGAGCAGGGCCGGATCGCCGAGCTCGCGCCGGTGATCAGGATGCTCGCCGCCGAGCCGCGCCGCGAGGGGCCCTGGCGGCCCGGGCTCGCCTGCGTGCTGGCCGAGCTCGGCATGGAGGACGAGGCCCGGCGCGAGCTGGCGCGGATCGCCGACGAGGGGCTGGACCGGTTCCGCGAGTCGCTCTGGCTCGCCTCGCTCTCGTACCTGACCGACGCCTGCGCGGCGCTCGGCGACGAGGCGACCGCCGCCCTCGTCTATCCGGAGCTCGCGCCGCTCGCCGGCTCGAACGTGATGATCGGCCATCTGGTCGCCTACTACGGGGCCGCGGATCGCTACCTCGGCATGCTCGCCGCGACGCTCGGCGAGCCGGAGCGGGCCGCTGAGCACTTCGAGCGCGCGCTGGAGCTCAACCGCCGCATGGGGGCCGTGACCTGGCTCGCCCACACCGACTACGAGTACGCGCGCCTGCTGCTCGCCGGCCCGCGCCGCGAGCCCGAGCGCGCCGCGGCGCTGCTCGGCGAGGCGACCGAGCTCGCGCGGCGGATCGGCATGCGGGCGCTCCTCGCGCGGATCGCGGCGCTCGGCTCCGCCGCACCCGACCATGGGCTGCCCGACGGCCTCTCCGCGCGCGAGGTGCAGATCCTGCGCCTCGTCGCGCGCGGGATGAGCAACCGCGAGATCGGCGGCGAGCTGCAGATCAGCCCGCACACCGCGGCCAACCACATGCGCAGCATCCTGCGCAAGACGGGCGCGGCCAACCGCACCGAGGCCGCCTCCTACGCGCACCGCCAGGGGCTCGCCGAGCCGTAAGCAACGTCACAGAAGCTCGTGACGATAGGCGCTAGGATCGCGACGGCATGCCTCTCTACGTGATCGAGCGGACGTTCGCCGAGCAGCTCGACCTGACCAGCGACGACGTGCGCCTGATCGACGAGATCAACGCGGAGGAGGGGGTGCGCTGGCTGTTCTCGTTCCTGAGCGCCGACCGGCGCCGCACCTATTGCCTCTACGAGGCGCCGTCGCCGGACGCGATCGTCGCCGCGGCGCAACGGTCCGACGTCCCCGTCGACGCGGTGGTCGAGGTCGGCGGCGCGGCGGCGCCCGAGCTCAACGAGCGCCTGCGCGACTGGGCCGGCGCGCAGGCGTCCTGAGCCGGGACCCCGGCGCTCGCGGGCGCCCGCTCAGCGGATCAGCAGGCAGACGACGATCGCCAGCGGCGTCCCGTAGAGCGAGAGCCGGGCGAACAGCCCCCGCCCGAAGCCCCGGTAGGCGTTGGCCTGAAACAGGGTGAGGCCGACGACGTGGGCCACGTTGAGCAGCCCGACGGCGCCCGCGATCAGGATCGTCACCGACTGCGCGGAGAGCGCGTTGAGGTTGTTGTCGCTGCCGGCCGCGGCGAGGACGACGAGCACGATCGTGCCGACGATCGCGACGATGATCCCGAGCAGGTCGCGCGGGCTGTAGGGCGGCAGGTTCTCCGAGCTCCCGCGCCGTTCGCCGGCGGCGGCATCGGCGTGGCCGGCCGGGAGCTCCTCGACGTCGGCGATCGTCGGCTCCGACCCGTCGTGGCGCTCGACGTAGAGCTCGGTGATCGGCGGGTCGACATCGCGCTCGGACTCCGCGATCCCCTGGCGCTCCACGCTCGAGGCGCCGTCGCGGTGGGCGACGATCACGATCTCGTCGGCGGCGAAGGTCTGGAGCGCGTCCTGGATCGCGAGGTGCAGGTCGGAGTCGCCGACCGCCGTCTCGGCCTCGATCCCGGCGCGCTTGAGCTCCTCGGCCGAGTGCGCGAGCCGCTCGCGGGCGGCGACCATCGCGCCGTCGACGTCGCCCATCGCGTTCTCCAGCGCGGTCTTGGTCAGCGCCGGCGCGATCAGCCGCACCGCGGCTCGGTCGTGGTCGCGGACGTGCTCGGCGACCGCGTCGCGAAGCGCGGCGCCGTGGACCTCCTCGGCCGCCACCACGAGGATCCGAAACGGCGTCGTCGCGGGATCGGTCGTCGCGTCGGCGGCCCCCCGGCCGGAGGGGTCGGGATCGGATGGGGTGGTGGCGCTCTCGTCGGTCATCCGAGCCGCGTGCCCGCCGCGAGCGTTCCGAAACGACATCCGGCGAGCTCGGCAACCATCCTATGCCCCCGGGCGGGCGCTCGCCGGGCGCTGGGCGAGCGCCGGGCGGATCAGCCCGGGAGCTCGCGCAGCACGGCCTCGACGTTGTTGGCGTCGGGATCGAGCAGGTAGGCGGCGTAGTAGCCGACCCCCGGGGGCCCGTAGTCGCGCTCGCCCGGGGCGCCGTGGTCGGCGAAGCCGGCGGCGACCCCGGCGGCGTGGAAGGCGTCGACCTGCCCGCGATCGGTGGCGACGAAGGCGAGGTGGACGCCGGTGCTCGGCGCGGCGTCGGCGCTCAGGGCGAGATTGGCGAACTGGACGACCGTGCCGGTGTCGAGGTGCAGCGGGATCCCGAGCGGCTCGAGCACCGTCGCGTAGAAGGCCCGGCTGCGCTCGAGGTCGGCGACCCGCAGGTGGACGTGATCGAAGATCGCCCGGGTCCAGTCCCAGCTCATCGGGTCCTGTGGCTCGGGGATCGGGGTGGGCTGGCTCACGCGGCTCCTTCGGGTCGGGTTGGGCCAAGGATCGCACCGCCGGGCCCGCCGCGCCCGAGCGTCAATGCGCCATGGCCTTCATTCGCCGCCTCTGCTCATCGTTGGCCTCCAGGTAAGCCTCGTTGGCGCGGGTGGGATCGGCGTAGGTGTTCGCCGCCCGGTCGGCGCCCCGACCGAGGTAGATCTGGAAGCCGTGGATGTCGCGGCGCTCGGGCCGGTACCTCACCGTCGTCGGCATGTAGCGCATCGTGTAACCGCAGCGGCGCATCGTGCCGGTGTTCGCGCTCGAGCCGTGGATCAGCTTCGCGTGGTGGATCGAGCACTGGTTTGGCTCGAGCACGAGGTCGACGGCCTTGGACTCGTCGAGCCGGCCCTCCTTGATCTCGGTGGCGAACACGCTGCGGCCCCGGTCGCGCGCCGCCTCGTATTCGGAGTCGCCGCCGAGGTGCGTGCCGGGGATCACGCGCATGCAGCCGTTGGCGGGCGTCGACGGGTCGATCGCGAGCCAGACCGTGACCACGTCCATCGGATCGAGCACGCTCCCCCAGTACGCCGAGTCCTCGTGCCACGGCACGCGCTTGCCGATCGCGGCCGGCTTGCAGATGAAGTGGCTCGACCACAGAGCGATGTCCGGGCCGACGAGCGGCTCGACCAGGTCGAGTACCTCGTCCGCGAACAGCCACTCGAACAGCGCCGGGTCGCCGAAGTGCGGCGTGTCCATGTGCTCGGGCGAGGCGTCGCCGAGCTTCTCCCACTCGGTCAGCTTGCGCTCGAAATGATCCTTGAGCGCCTGGAATCTAGCCTCCGCAAAGACGGGCTCTTCGACGACCACGTACCCCTCCTCCCGGAACCGCTCCACCTGCTGCGTGCTGAGACGATTGTCGACCATGTCCCGACTCCGTTTCGTGTCGTGGCTACTGCAGAGACGGGCCGAGCCTATTTCCGCTCAGCGACGAGATCTACCTGCCTGGGCGCATTTTCTTACACTCAAACGACGCCATGTCCGATCCGACCCGTCTGCGCCTGCGTGACTTCGTGCCCCGCGGCTCGCACTTCCACGTTGCGCGCGGCGTCTACGCCTCCGCCGCCCGGCGCCGGCTGCACACCCACGACTTCGTCGAGGTCTGCTGGGTCGAGTCCGGCGCGGGCGTCCACGTGGTGAACGGCGAACGGGTCCCGTTGCAGGCCGGCGATCTGCTGCTGATCCGCGCGCGCGACGCGCACGACTTCCGCGGTGGGCGCCCCCAGCCCCTGACCCTGCTCAACGTCGCGTTCGAGCCCGACGTGCCGAACGACCTGCGGCGGCGCTACTTCCCGCGCGGCGGGTTCCCCTGGCATGCCGGGCGCCTGCCGCCCTGCGTGCGCCTCGGTCGTGGGGCCCTCGCGCGGACCACCGAGGCGGCGGAGCGACTCGCGCAGGCGCCGCAGACGCGGCTGTCGCTCGATCGCTTCCTGATCGGGGTGCTCGACGAGGTGACCTATCCGCGCCGGCTGCAGGCCACGGCCGACCTGCCGCCGTGGCTCGCCCGGGCCGTGCGCCGCTTCGGGGAGGACCCGGCCCAACTGGCGGCGGGCGGCGGGGCCCTGGCCGCCCTCGCCGGGCGAAGCCCCGCGCACGTCAACCGTACGTTCCGCCGCCACAGCGGGCAGACCACGACCGCGTTCGTCAATCGGCTTCGGCTCGACCGCGCCGCCCTCGAGCTCCGCCTCACCAGCAAGCCGATCCTCGAGATCGCGATCGACTGCGGCATGCCCAACCTCGGCTACTTCTACCGTCGGTTCGGCGAGCGCTTCGACACCACGCCGCGTCGTTACCGGCTGCGACAGCAGGCCGTTCTCGGCGGCTGAGGCGAGGACGGGTGGCCTCCCCGGCGGAGCGCGGCGCGTCCCCCGGCCGCCTGTCGCCTTGACATCGCGGGACGCCGCTGCGACCATTTGTCATAGGAGAGTGATAAATGGTGGTCGGGGGGCCCGACGGCCGGGCGCCATCTGCGGAGACGAGGAGGAGAGATGCGACGCAGTCGGGCATGGCGGTGGGTGACCTGGTTGGGCCTCGGCGCGGTGATGACCCTGGTCGTCGCGGCGCTTGCCGCGTGTGGCGGGGACGACGACGAGAGCGAGGCGCCGGCCACGCCCGGCGAGGCGTCCGGATCGCTGCGGGTGGTCTCGAACTGGACCGGGGCCGAGGGCGACGCCTTCGCGGCCGTGCTCGACGGGTTCCAGGAGGCGAATCCCGGGGTCGAGATCGAGAGCGAGGAGATTCCCTTCGACCAGACCCAGGCCCAGCTCGCCCAGCAGTTCGCCGCCGGCGACCCGCCGGACGTCTCGGTCGCCCTGCCCGGGATCGTCCGCCAGCTCGCCGAGCAGGACCAGCTCATGGACCTCGACGATCTCTGGGACGAGTGGATCGATGACGGCAGCTACACGCAGGCGCTGCGCGACGTCGCCCAGGCCGGCGTCGAGGGGCCGACCAGCTCGATCTACTTCAAGGGCAACGTCAACGCGTTGATCTGGTATCGGACCGACGAGCTCGAGGCGCTCGGCGGCGAGGTGCCCGAGACCTGGGACGAGTTCATCGACCTGCTCGATCGGGCCGCGGAGGAGGGGATCAGGCCGGTCGCCGTCGGCGGGGCCGACGAGTGGCCGCTGACCCAGTGGACGGACTCGATCATCCTCCGCGTCGCCGGCGCCGACGCCTTCAACCAGCTCGCGCGCGGTGAGATCGGCTGGGACGATCCCCGCATCGTCGACTCGTTCGAGGTCTTCGCCGACCTGATCTCCAACTACTTCCCGCCGGACGCGCTCTCGGCGAGCTTCGTCGACGAGACCTGCTCGTGGGCCGACGGCAAGGCGGCCTTTACGAACCAGGGTGCGTTCGTCAACCTGGTCGCGCCGGCCGAGTGCGACAAGTCGCTGCAGCCCGGTCGCGACTTCACCTTCTTCGAGATGCCGAAGTACGACGAGTCCGCCCCCGACGCCCGCTTCGTCAGCGGCGACCTGTTCATCGGCGCGAAGGAGTCCGAGAACGCCGAGGCCGCGAAGGCCCTGCTCGCCTACCTCGGCTCGGCCGAGGCGCAGGAGATCTGGGCGAAGCGTGGCGGCTACATCGCCCCGAACGCGAAGGTCCCGCCGGGCGCCTACCCGGACGTCAACGACCGCAAGGCCGCCGAGCTGTGGCCCAAGTCCGACGAGGTCGAGGCCGGCTATGACCTCGACGATTGGATCGGCGGTCGGGTCCAGAGCGAGTACCGCGGCGCGCTTCAGCAGTTCGTCCGCGAGCCCGACGTCGACGCGTTCATCGCCAAGATGACGGAGGTCGACACGCGCTCGAGCGAGGGTTGACGTCCGCCGAGGATGCCGTCGCCCCCGAGCCCGCCGCTCGGGGGCGCCAGCGGCTGAGGCGTCCGGGCCGCAGCCGTGCCGCCTACGCCTTCGTCCTGCCGCTGCTCGCGATCTTCGCCGCCTTCTACGCCTGGCCGGCGCTCAACACGGTGCTCTCGAGCGGCTTCGAATGGGGGCTGATCAATCCCTGGCGGCTGACCGAGCCCGGGAGCTGGGAGTTCGTCGGCCTCGGCAACTACTCCGAGACGCTGGGCAGCGAGAGCTTCTGGAACGCGGTCGTCAACACGACGATCTGGCTCGTCTTCTTCCCGCTCCTCGTCACGGGCGTCTCGCTGATCGTCTCGATCCTGATCTGGTTCGCGGGCCGGGGCCTCGCCCCCCTGCTGTTCCGCACGGCATTCATCCTGCCGATGACGATCTCGCTCGCGGCCGTCGGGGTGATCTGGGGCTTCATCTACAACCCCGACCCCGACTTCGGCCTGCTCAACGCGGTCGTCGGGGCACTTGACCTCGACTTTGAGATCGACTGGGGGCCGCTGCACCTGCAGACCGGGCAGTGGCTATCGGACCTCGGCTCCCTAGACCTCGGGTTCACCGAGCTGCGGCTCACCAACCTGTCGCTGATCGCGCCCGCCGTCTGGGCGTTCATCGGCTTCGGCGTGATCACCTTCACGGCCGGGCTGACCTCGGTCGACCAGGACCTGATCGACGCCGCGCGCGTCGACGGCGCCCGCCTGCGCCACGTGATCCGCTACGTGCTGATCCCGCAGCTGCGCGGCTCGCTGGTGATCGTCGCGGTGGTCAGCGTGATCTTCGCGCTGCGCACCTTCGACATCGTCTACGTGCTCACCGACGGTGGCCCGGGCAGCGACACGGAGGTGCTCGCGCTGCTGCTCTTCAAGCAGGCGTTCGTGTTCCTCGACGAGCCCGACGCCGGCCTGGCGACGACCGTCGCGGTGCTCCTCTCGCTGGTCCTGGTCGCCGGCGCGTACCCATACCTGCGCCGGTTGCTGGAGGGCACGCCCCGATGAGGGGCCCCGGTCGCAGCCGCGCCTCGATGCTCGCCCTCTACGGCGGCCTGACGGCGCTCTCGCTGCTCTGGCTCGTCCCGGTGGCGTCGGCGTTCATGATCTCGGTCCTGCCGCAGGAGCAGAGCCGCGACGGCTGGTGGAGCTTCGATCTCTCCGACCTCACGTTCGGCAACTACGAGCGGGCCTGGAACGAGGGCCTCTCCGACTACGTGCTCAACAGCTTCGTGATCACGACGCTGGCGGTGCTGCTCACGGTCGCCACCGGGGTGCTCGCCGCGTACGCGTTCGCACGGCTTCGGTTCCGGCTCAAGCGGTCGACCTACTTCCTGCTGATCACGACGATGATCGTCCCGGTCCAGATCATCCTGATCCCCATGCTGCCCTGGTTCAAGACGCTGGGCTTCGAGGAGGGCGGCCTTCAGTACGTCGGGATCGTGCTCGTCCACACCGCCTTCGGGGCCGGCTGGGCGATCTTCATGCTGAGCTCGTTCATCTCCGAGATCCCCGACGAGATCATCGATGCCGCGCGCGTCGACGGCGCCGGGGACTGGGGGATCTTCCGGCGCGTCGTCCTCCCGCTCACCGTCCCGGGGATCGTCTCCTTCGCGATCATCGACTTCGTCTTCGTCTGGAACGACCTGCTCCTGGCGCTGACCCTGCTCGGCCGCGACTACCAGCCGATCACGGTCGGGCTCGCCAATCTGCAGTCGCCCAACCTCGCCCAGCAGGACATCGTCGCCGCCGGCTCGATCATCGCGATCCTCCCGCCGCTGCTCCTCTTCGCGCTGCTCAACCGCCTCTACGTCCGGGGCCTGTTCGCCGGAGGGCTGAAGGGGTGAGCCGGCCGATCGAGGTCGCCGCCGTGCAGGTCACCGCCCGGCCCGGGGAGGTCGAGCGCAACCTGGAGCGCTTCGCGCGCGCGATCCGCGAGCACGCGCGCGGCGCCGAGCTGATCGTCGGGCCCGAGACGCTCGCCGCCGGGTACGACCTCGAGCTGATCGACGCCCGCGGCGCGGCGCTCGCCGAGGACCTTGACGGGCCGACGGCAACCCTGACCCGCGAGCTCGCGGCCGAGACGGGTGCGACGATCGTCGTCGGGGTCCTCGAGCGCGACGGCGAGGCGCTGCATGACAGCGCCCTGATCGTCGGCGCTGACGACGCGTCGACCCGGATCTACCGCAAGACCCACCTCTACCCGCCCGAGCGCCGCCGGTTCCGCGCCGGCGACGAGCTGCTCACCGCGCGTACGCCC
>WHSW01000116.1 GCA_009379895.1 Solirubrobacterales bacterium | reverse complement strand
TCGCGCTGCGGCGGGATCCGCGCTCGGTGATCAGCTCCTGGATCAAGGCCGGGTGGCTGGACGTCACCAGCCCGCCCGACAGCGAGAGCTGGCAGTGGGGCGAGGTTGGGCCCGAGCTCTACGCGCTGTGGCGGGAGCTCGGAGGCGGGCCGCTGCTCTCGGTCGCGCTCAAGATCCACCTCGACCTCGAGGACATCGCGGCGAACACGGCGCTCTTTCCCGAGCGCTGTCACGAGCTCTGGTATGAGGACGTGGTCGGCGATCCTGAGCCGACCCTGCGCGAGCTGTGCCGCTTCTGCGAGCTCGAATGGACCGCCGGCTTCGAGCGGGCGGTCCGCGCGATGAGCCTCTACGACTCGACCGGCAAGTGGCGAAGCCACCTCGGCGAGCAGGACGGACGCCTTGTGCTCGAGTTCCTACGCCGGGCGGATGGCCTGAGCCCCTCGGCCGCGGCCGCGGTGACGGCCGCGACGGGCCCGATCTAGGGCACGTCTAGGGCGCCTCGGTGCCGCCGCTCTCCGACGTGGTCGTCGTCGGCTCGGACGTGGTGGTGCTCGGGGAGGTCGTGGTTGACGTGGTCGTCGTCGGCATCGAGGTCGTCGAGGTCGTTGTGGATTGAGCGGCCGTCGTCGTGGTCGAGGTCGGCTCGGACGTGGTGCTGCCCGACGCGGAGGTCGTCGGAGATGTACTGACCGCGGTCGTGGCGTCGCCGCTGTCGGCGGAGGCGACCACCGCGAGCGCAACCCCAAGGCCGATCACGGCCGCGACCAGGACGCCGACCAATGCCTTGACCCACGTGCTCATGCCGCCGCTCGGCGGATCCGAGGGCGGCGGCAGGTCCATGCGGCGCGTCGGGTCGTCGTGCACGGCGGGCAGTTTAGGACCGGGTCCGGCGCCGGCCTGCCGATCGCGACGAATCTGGCTGACCTGGCGGCGACGAAGGATGCTCAGCCCAAGGCATCCTCGAGCAGTGCCAGAGCCTCGTCAACCTCGTGCTCGCCGATCACCAGGGGCGGCAGGAAGCGCAGCATGCCGTCGCCCGGAACATTGAGGACCAGCCCGGCCTCGAGCGCCCGCGAGGCGACGGCTCGGGCGTCGAGCCCGTCGACGAGCGTCACCCCAACCATCAGGCCGCGGCCGCGCACCTCGGCGACCCCGTCCAGTCCCGAGAGGCCCGCGCGGAAGCGCTCACCCAGGTCGCGTACCCGAGCGAGCAGGCCGTCGTCGGCGATCACGTCGAGCGCCGCCAGGGCAGCCGCCGCGGCCACCGGCCCCCCGGCGAAGGTCGAGCCATGGTCGCCGACCGTGAGCACGTCGCCGAGCTCGGGGGTGGTGAGCACGGCGCCGACCGGCAACCCACCGCCGAGCGCCTTGGCGGCGGTGAGCACGTCGGGGCCCATGCCGAGTCGCTCGTATGCCCACAGCGATCCGGTCCGCCCCATCCCGGTCTGGATCTCGTCGAAGACCAACACCGCGCCGGTTGCGTCGCACGCCTCGCGGGCGGCGGCGATCATCTCGTCGGAGATCGGGAACACCCCCGCCTCGCCCTGGATCGGCTCGAGCATGACCGCCGCGGTGCGCTCGCCGACCGCCTCGCGAAGCGCGGCCGGGTCGTCGCGCGGGACGGCGACGAAGCCGCCTGGCAGCGGCCCGAAGAGGTCCTCGCGCGCGAGCCGCGGGGTCGCCGCCAGCGAGCCCAGCGTGCGGCCGTGGAAGGCGTGGTCGAGGACCACGATCTCGGGCTCCGAGATCCCCCGCGAGTGGGCGTGCTTGCGCACCAGCTTGATCGCGCACTCGTTCGCCTCGGTGCCCGTGTTGGCGAGAAACACCTTGCCGCCCAGCGACGACTCGGCGAGGCGCTCGCAGAGGCGCAGGGCGGGCTCGGAGTAGTAGAGGTTCGAGCTCCCCGCGAGCCGTCCGACCTGCTCGCGGATTGCGGCGACGATCGCCGGGTGACAGTGGCCCGCGTTGTGGACCGAGAGGCCGGCGAAGAAGTCGAGGTACTCGCGCCCGTCGGAGTCCCAGATCCGCGCCCCCTCGCCGCGCACGAACTCGACCGCTGCCCGCGCGTAGGTCGGCATCGCGTAGCGGCGCTCGAGCGCCTGGAGCTGGGTGATGGTCATGCCTACTCCTGGAGGAAGCGGAAATCGACCCCGACCGCCGTGTAGGTGCGCAGGGCCCGCAGGTCGAGGCTGAGCAGGGTCAGGTTCGCGTCTCTCGCAGCGATCGCGATCAGCCCGTCGTAGAGGGCGGGACCATGGACACCAAGAGCGGCGAGTTCTTCGACGGCCGCCGGATAGGCATCCGGTTCGATCCCGGTCGGCGACCGCTGGAGGAACTGTCTCACGTATGCGATCGCGTTCACCGGGCTCCGCCTGAACGGAGGTAGGGTGATCGTCGAGTACGTCTCGGCGATCGCATGGCCGATCAGACGTCCATTCCGACTGCGACCTTCGAGCGCGGCCGGCTTGGCGTACTCGAACAGCGCATGGTCCCGATCCGACGCCGAGACGAGGACCGAGCTGTCCAGAGTCACCAATGGCGCATCCGCTGGCGCTCGATCAGATCGCGGGTTTCTTCCACGCTCAGCCCGGGCCCCCCGGCGAAGGTCAGCAGCCCGTCCTCCGTCTCGACCAGCGGCTCGTCGCGAAAGGGCCGCGAGATCTCGATGCGGCCGTCGACGACCTCGATCTCGATCTCGGCGCCGCCCTCCAGCGAGAGGCGCTCCCTGATCTGCTTCGGCACCACGAGCCTGCCAGCCTTATCGATGGTAGCTCTCATACCAATAATCTACCATTCACTCTGGCACGACCTTCGTCCCGATCCCGGCGTCGGTGAACAGTTCGAGCAGCAGCGAGTGCGGTCGGCGACCGTCGATGATGTGGGCAGAGCCGACGCCGTGGCGGATCGCCTCCACGCAGGCGCCGAGCTTCGGGCGCATGCCGCCGCCGATGCCGCCGAGCGCCGCCTCCACCTGCTCGACGCTCACCTGCGAGTTCAGGGACGACTCGTCGTCGGGATCGTCGAGCCAGCCCGCGACGTCGGTGAGGAAGAGCGCCTTGTGGGCGCTCAGCGCGGCGGCGACCTTGCCCGCCGCGGTGTCGGCGTTGACGTTGTAGGAGTTGCCCTCGCGGTCGACGCCGCCCGAGGCGACCACCGGGATGTAGTCCTCGGCGATGTGGTTGAGCACGTCGACGTCGACCCGGGCGATCTCGCCGACGAAGCCGACCTCGTCGGCGTTCGCGTGCGGCTCGATCCCGAACAGCGCCCCGTCCTCGCCCGAGAGCCCGACCGCGGGCTGGCCGTGGCGGTTGAGCCGGGTGACGATGTCCGAGTTGACCTTGCCGAGCAGGACCATCTTCGCGATCTCGACGGTCTCGGCATCCGAGACGCGCACCCCCTCGACGAAGCGCACGTCCATTCCCAGGCGCTCCATGTAGCTGGTGATCTCGGGCCCGCCGCCGTGCACGATCACCGGCCGCAGGCCGATGTACTTGAGCAGCACCACGTCGGTGGCGAAGCCGTCGCGCAGCGCCTCGTCGCGCATCGCCGCGCCGCCGTACTTGATCACCACCGTGCGCCCGTGGAACTCCCGGATGTAGGGCAACGCCTCGAGCAGCGTCTCGACACGCGCGGAGATCCCCTCGCCCGGCAGCCCCGGACGCGCAGCGGAGGAGCTGCCGGAGGTGCCGTTCACGACGTGTACTCCGAGTTGATGCGCACGTACTCGTGGTTGAGGTCCGAGAAGTAGACGTGGGCGGCGGCGTCACCGCGACCGAGGGTGACCGAGATCTCCGCCTCGGCGGCCTCGCAGGCGAGGGCGCCGGCCTCGATCGCGTCGGGCCCGAGCTCGGCCAGCTCCTCGCCGGCCAGCGCCATGCCGGCAGCCTGGGCGATCCGGCCCCAGTTCGGGTCGCGGCCGTAGAGCGCCGTCTTGACCAGCGGCGAGTTCGCGACTGCGCGCGCGACCAGCTCGGCCTCGGCGA
The DNA here is from genome assembly GCA_009379895.1 of Solirubrobacterales bacterium. GTDB lineage: Bacteria > Actinomycetota > Thermoleophilia > Solirubrobacterales > 70-9 > WHSW01. The sequence continues at coordinate 7,989 of WHSW01000116.1, read as the reverse complement.
CCGAGGCCGCCCCGCGCGCCTCGATCCTCCCGACCCGGGTGGCGCCCTCGCCGTCGGCGACGATCTCGAGCGCGAGGCCGAGCAGCACCGCGTCGAGCAGCCCGTCGGGGAGGGGTTCGCCGGCGGCGCCGGTGGCCTGCATGAGCACCGTGTCGTTGGTGCTCATCTGGCCGTCGACCGTGATCCGCTCGAAGGAGTCGGCGACCGCCGCGCGCAGCGCGGCGTCGGGCTCGGCGACGGCGGCGTCGGTCTGCACGAAGCAGAGCATCGTCGCAAAGCCGGGCTGCATCATCCCGGCGCCCTTGGCCTGGGCGGAGAGCGTCACCCCGCCGGCGCGCACCGTGCACGACTTGGGGGTGCGGTCGGTGGTCATGATCGCGCGGCTGAACTCGTCGCCGCCGCGTCCCGACAAGGCCGCGCACGCGACCTCGATTCCGCGCGCGAGGTCGTCGATCGGCAGCGGCACGCCGATCACCCCGGTCTCGGCGACCGCCACGGCGCGCGGCTCGCAGGCCAGCGCGGCGGCGGCCGCGTCGCGCATCGCGAGCGCGTCGCGATAGCCCCGCTCGCCGGTCGCCGCGTTTGCGTTGCCGGAGTTGACCACCGCGCCTCTCACCCCGGCGGCGTCGCAGCGCTCGCGACAGACGCGGACCGGCGCCGCGGCCGCGGCGTTGCGCGTGAGCAGCAACGCCGAGGAGACCCGCGCGGCGTCGCAGCTCAGCAGCCCGACGTCCGTGGCGCCGGATCCCTTCAGCCCCGCGGCGACGCCCGCGGCGCGATAGCCGGGCGCCAGCTCGGCGGGCTCGAGCTCCTCCACGCCGTCGGGAGCGTGCACCCAGCGCGAGCGAAAGATCCCGGTCTCCCTGCCCTGCGCTGCCTGTTCGACGCTCACTCCAGCCCCTCCGCCTCGTCCAAGCCCAGCATCAGGTTCAGGTTCTGCACCGCCTGGCCGGCGGCGCCCTTCCAGAGGTTGTCGATCGCCGCGAAGACGACCGCCTGGCGCTCGCCGAGCGACGCGACGTGCAGGCGGCAGAGGTTCGTCTCGCGCACGTCGCGCACGCCGGGCGGCACGTCGACCACCTCGACGAACGGCTCGCCGGCGTAGCGGTCGGCGTAGAGGTCCGCCAGCGCCTCGCCGTCGAGCGGCTCCGCGAGGTCCACGTAGCAGCTCGCCAGCAGCCCCTGGTCGAGGGGCAGCAGATGCGGGACGAAAGCGACGTCCACCGCGGATCCCGCCGCCCCCGGACGCGAAGCGGAGGAGGCGGCGGGCATTAGCCTGAGCAGCTCCTGCTCGATCTCGGGCTGGTGGCGGTGGCCGTCCACGCCGTACGGCGAGAAGTTCTCCGTCGCGCTCACGAACGAGGTCCCCTCCCCACCGCCGCGGCCGGCGCCCGAGACGCCGGACTTGGCGTCGATGGTCACCGAGGCGATCAGCCCGCGCTCGGCGAGGGGCCCGAGCGCGAGCAGCGCCGCGGTCGGATAGCAGCCCGGGTTGGCGACCAGCTCGGCCTCGCGAATATCCTCGCGCGCCAGCTCGGTCAGCCCGTAGACCGCGTTCTCGAGCAGATCGGGATCGCCGTGCGGCCCGTACCAGAGCTCATAGACGGCGGCGTCGACGAGCCGGAAGTCGGCCGAGAGGTCGACAACCTGCATCCCGAGGCCCCGCATCGCGGCGACCACGGGCGTCGCGGCCCCGTGCGGGTAGGAGACGATCGCAGCGTCGGCGTCCTCGAGGCGATCGAGGTCGAGCTCGGTGAGCTCGATCGGCACCCGGCGGCGCGGATGGACCCGGTCGAGGCGCTCGCCGGCCTCGGCGCGGGCCGTCGCGGCGACCAGCTCGAGGCGTGGATGGCGCCAGACCAGCTCGGCGGCCAGCGCCCCGGCGAACCCGGACGCGCCGGCGACGATCACCCGCTGCTCACTCACGAAGCGACCCTCCGATCTCGGCCAGCTCGCGCCGGATCCGCTCGCGCGCCTCGCCGACCTCCGCGTCGGTCAGGGTCCGATCCGCGGCGCGGAACTCGAGCCGCAGGGCGAGGCTCTTGCGCCCGGGCCCGACCTGCTCGCCGCGGTAGACGTCGAAGATGCGGGCGTCGACCAGCAGCTCCCCCCCGCCGTGCGCGACGGCCTCGCGCACGCGCTCGGCGGGAACCTCCTCGCCGACCGTGACCGCCAGGTCCTGGAGCACCGACGGGTGCGAGGTCAGGTCGCGATAGCGCTCCTCGCCGCCGCCGAAGGCGTCCGAGAGCGGCGCCAGGTCGAGCTCGAACGCGCTGGCCCCCGGCAGGTCCCACTCGCGGGAGACCAGCGGGTGCAGCTCGCCGATCCAGCCCGCGCCGCGACCGTCGATCGCGAGCGAGGCGGCGCGACCGGGATGCAGGAAGGGCTCTGCTCCCGGCGAGAGCGCGAGGGCGACGCCGAGCTGCGCGGCGAGCGTCTCCAGCGCCCCCTTGAGCGAGTAGAAGCCGGCCGCGTCGCCGGCCGGCGCCGAGCCGCGCCAGGTGGGCGGCGCGAGCCCGCCGACCAGCAGGCCCGCGAGCCGGTGGCGCTCGCGCGCGGGGGGCGGCATGCGGCCGGCGAACCGTCCCGTCAACGGCCCTCCCTCGTCGCCGGCCGACTCGCGCAGATACACCGGGCCGGACTCGAACAGGGCCACGCGGGCGACGTCGCGGGCGAGGTTGTGGCGCGCCGCGTCGAGCAGCCCGCCGAGCAGCGTGGTCCGCATCCGCGCGTGCTCCTCGGAGATCGGGTTGTGGGTCGCGACCGCGACCCGGCGCTCGTCGTCGCCGAGCAGCCGCAGCCGATCGGCGAGCCCAGCGTCGACGAAGGCCCAGGACACGATCTGGTCGAAGCCGAGGTCGCGGATCACGTCCTCGACCCGGCGGCGAACGAGCTGCTCGCGGCTCAGCCCACCGACCCGGTCCGGGTGCGCGGGCAGGGTCCGGGGCAGGCGGTCGAGGCCGTGCAGGCGCCCGACCTCCTCGATCACGTCGACCTCGCGGGTGACGTCGTAGTGGCGCTCGACCGGCACGGTGACCTCGAGGTCGCGCTCGCCCGCCTCGGCCACCTCGAAGCCGAGTCGCCCCAGACCGGCGCTCGCCTCGGCGCGCTCGATCGGTACGCCGAGCAGCGAGTCGAGCCGCGCGCCATGCAGGGAGATCCGGTGCGGCGCCGGGATCTCGGCGGCGGCGTCGACCGTGCCGGGGACCACCGTCGCCCCGCAGAGCTCGGCGAAGAGCCGCGAGGCGAGTCGCTGCGCGCGGATCGTGAGCTCGGGGTGAAGCTGCTTCTCGTTTCGTGAGGAGGCGTCGGAGCGCAGCCCGAGCAGGCTCGACGTACGCAGGACGTTGACCCCGTCCCAGTTCGCGACCTCGAGCAGCACCGAGGTCGTGGCGTCGGAGACCTCGGAGCGCTGTCCGCCCATGATCCCCGCGATCCCCGCCGGGCCGTCGCGATCGCAGACGAGGACGGTCTCGGCGTCGAGGGTGCGCTCAATCCCGTCGAGCGTGGTCATCGTCTCCCCCTCGCGCGCGGTGCGGATGATCAGCTCGCCCCCGGGGACGCGGTCGAGGTCGAAGGCGTGCAGGGGCTGCGCGGTGATCAGCATCACGTAGTTGGTGATGTCGACGGCGTTGAAGATCGGTCGCATCCCGGCGGCGAGCAGCCGGGCGCGCAGCCACGTGGGCGAGGGGCCGAGCGTGATCTCGGTGAACGCGCGCGCGGTGAAGCGCGGGCACAGCTCGGGCACCTCGACCGTCACCGAGGCGAGGTCCTGCACCGACCCCCCGCCCTCGGGCTCTGCGTCGAGCTCCCAGGGCGCCGGCGCGAGCGGAGCCCCGGTGATCGCGTGCACCTCGCGCGCCACCCCGTAGACGCCCATGCAGTCGACCCGGTTGGGGTTCAGGTCGAGCTCGAGCACCGAGTCGGTGATCGGCAGGACGTCGGCGAGCGGTGTACCGGGCGCCGCATCGGTGTCGAGGACCATGATCCCGGCGTGGTCGTCGCCAAGCTCGAGCTCGCGCTCGGAGAGGATCATGCCGTTCGACTCGACCCCGCGCAGTTTCGCGCGCTTGAGCTTCTGGCCGTCGGGCATCCTCGCCCCCGGCAGCGCCACGGCGACGGCCTGGCCGGCGGCGACGTTGGGGGCGCCGCAGACGATCGTCCGCGTCCCCTCGGAGGTCTCGACCTCGCAGACCCGCAGCCGGTCCGCGTTGGGATGCTGCTCGGCGGAGACGACGCGCCCGACCTCGAACCCGTCGGTCGAGGGCACGCCGACGCGGCTCACACGCTCGACCTCGACCGCGCGCATCGAGAGCAGCTCGGCGAGCTCCTCCGGTGCGAGGCCGGGGTCGCAGTACTCGGTCAGCCAGCCGAACGGGACCCTCATGAGAACTGCTCCAGGAAGCGGACATCGTTCTCGAAGAACAGGCGCAGGTCGGGGATCCCGTGCTTGAGCATGGCGATCCGCTCGATGCCCATCCCGAAGGCGAAGCCCTGGGTCGTCTCGGGGTCGTACTCGCCGCCGACGAAGCCGAAGACGTTGGGGTCGACCATGCCGGCGCCGAGGATCTCGATCCAGCCAGTGCCCTTGCAGAGCGGGTCCCGCTCTCCGTTCGCGAGCCGGCCCGACCCGTCGCAGGCGAAGCAGGACACGTCCACCTGCACGCTGGGCTCGGTGAACGGGAAGTAGTCGGGCTTCAGACGCGTGCGGCGCTCGGGCCCGAAGAGCGCCTTGGCGGCGTGGTCGAGGGTGCCGGCCAGGTCGGTGAGCGAGATCCCCTCGCCCACGGCCAGCCCCTCGACCTGGTTGAACATCGGCAGGTGGGTGGCGTCGATCGTGTCGCGCCGGTAGACGGTCCCGGGCACGACGATGAAGATCGGCGGCTCCTGGGCCTCCATCGCGCGCACCTGCATCGGCGAGGTGTGGGTGCGCAGGAGCACGTCCTGCGGCCCGGGCGGCAGGCCCCGCTCGTTGAGGACGCCGGCCGGCAGCGTCGTCGAGTCGATGTAGAAGCTGTCCTGGAGCATCCGCGCGGGGTGCCCGGGCGGGTGGTTGAGCGCCGTGAAGTTGTAGAAGTCGTGCTCGATCTCGGGACCCTCGAGGACCCGGTATCCGAGCCCGACGAAGACGTCCTCGATCTCGCGGCGGGTGCGGGTGAGCACGTGCAGGTGCCCGGGCGCGACCGGCGGGGTGCCGGGCAGCGTCACGTCGATCGCCTCGCCCTCGAGCGCCCGCTCGATCTCGGCGGCGTCGAGCGCCTCGCGGCGGGCGGCGAGCTCGTCCTCGAGCGCCGTGCGGGCCGCGTTCGCGGCGGCTCCGACCGGTCCCCGCTCGCTCGGCTCGAGCTCGGAGATCCCGCGCAGGATCCCGGTCAGCTCCGAGCGGCGGCCGAGAAAGCGCACCCGCAGCTCCTCGAGCGCGGCGCGGTCCGGCGCCGCGGAGATCGCCGCGGAGGCCTCGGCGCGCAGGCTCTCGATCCGGTCCACCATCAGTGTTCAGCCCCCCGCGGGGCGGCCGACGATATCCGCCCGAGCGCAATCGCCGCCGCCGCGCCCACGTTGAGCGACTCGGCGCCGCCCTCGACGAGCGTAATCGTCCACAGCCGATCGCACGCGTCGCGGACCTCGGGCGGCAGGCCCTCGCGCTCGCCCCCGAGCGCCAGCGCCCCGACCGGCAGGTCGTCGGGGGGCTCGCCCCCGTGGGCGACCAGGCCGACGATCTGACCCGCCAGCGCCGCCGGCGATCGGCGGCGCGCCGAAGACCGAGCCCATGCTCGCCCGCACCGCCTTGGGGCCGAACGGATCGGCGCAGCCCGGCCCGACGACGACCCGGGCGTCGAGCAGCGCGTGGGCCGTGCGCACGACCGCCCCGACGTTGCCGGGATCGGCGACCCCGTGCAGGTAGACGCGGAACCCGTCGTCGTCGCCCGCGCGGGCCCGGCGGTAGACGCCGATCACCCGCGTGCCCGACCCAAGCGCGCTGACCGAGTCCAGCAACCGCGCCTCCACGTCCTCGCCGGCGCGCAGCACGAACGCCGCCGGCGCGCCCGCGGCCTCGGCGGCGGCCACCAGGTCCTCCCCCTCGGCCACGAACAGCCCCTCGCGCTCGCGGTGCTTGCGATCCGCCAGCTTGCGGATCAGCTTCAGCTTCTCGTTGTCCTTGCTCGTGATCACCGTGGGTTCGCGATATCTGGCTCTCGTCTTGCGATCTCCAACAAAAAGGGCGCCCTCTCGGACGCCCGGTGAAGTCTTCTGCGGCGGCTCGTCTCGCTCAGGCCGCCACGGCCTCCCGGGCTTGCTCTGCAAATCGGCGAAACGCCTCGGGGTCGCGAACGGCGATGTCGGCGAGCATCTTGCGGTTGACCTCCACCCCGGCCTCGCCGAGGCCGTGGATCAGCTGCGAGTAGCTCATCCCCTCGCGACGCGCGGCAGCGTTGATCCGCACGATCCACAGCCGCCGCATCTCGCGCTTGCGACGCCGGCGGTCGCGGTAGGCGTAGTGGCCCGAGCGCATGACCTGCTCGTTGGCGAGCCGGTAGCTCGAGTGCTTGCGCCCCCAGTAGCCCTTCGCCTGGTCGAGGACCTTCTTCTTGCGCTTCTTGCGCGCGACGGCGTTGGTCGCGCGGCTCACGAGCCGCCCCCGAGGAGGTCTCGGATCCGCTTCGTGTCCGCCGGCGCGATCTCGACCGGCTTCGCCATCCGCCGCTTTCGCTTCGGCGACTTCTTCTCGAGGATGTGGCTCGAGTACGCGCGCCTTCCGCGCAGCTTGCCCCGCGCGGTCTTGCGAAAGCGCTTCTTGGAGCCCGAGTGGGTCTTCATCTTCGGCATCGGGCCGACTATTGAAGCAGACGCGGCGGGTTCGAACGGGCTCGCGCGCTAGGACTCTGCGGCCGCCGCGCGCTCCTCGGCGCCCGCGACGCTCTGGCGCGAGGGCGCCAGCATCATGTGCATGTTGCGGCCCTCCTGCTGGGGGTGCTGCTCGATCGTCGCCATCTCGGCGACGTCCTCGTAGAGGCGCTCGAGCAGGGCCCGCCCGCGCTCGGGGTGCGCCTGCTCGCGGCCGCGGAACATGATCGTCACCTTGACCTTGTCCTGCTGCTTGAGAAAGCGCTCGACGTGCCCCCGCTTGGTCCCGTAGTCGTGATCGGCGATCTTCGGGCGCAGCTTGATCTCGCGCACGTTGACCTGCTGCTGGTGCTTGCGGGCCGCCTTTGCCTTCTGCTCCTGCTCGTACTTGTACTTCGAGTAGTCGAGCAGCCGGGCGACCGGCGGGCGCGAGTCGGGCGCCACCTCAACCAGGTCGAGGTCGCGCTCGGAGGCCATGCGCAGCGCATCGTCGGTCTTCGTGACACCGATCTGGCTGCCGTCCTCGTCGATCAGGCGCACCTCGGCGACCCGGATCCGTTCGTTGATCCGGGTCGGGTCGCGCTCTGGGGGCTGGCGGTCGAACCGCCGCGGGACCGGCACTAGTGCGGCGGACGCTGCACTGAGCGCGGCGTCCGGCGGTTGCGGTCCATCGGGCTGACGCGGGGCGTCAAGCTGCTTGCGATCGGGACGGGTGCTTCAAGGCGATCTGAGCGTGGCAGGGCACGGGCAGCGCTAGCGGCGCGCGCGGGTGTGGGTGCCCTTCATCGAAGCGAGTATAGACGCCGGGGCGCGGCGCGGCACTTGCGCCGCTCGCCGCGATCCCGCGGCGTCAGGCGACGAACCACTCGCCGTCCAGCTGGGTGAGCAGCGAGGAGCCGGTCGCAAGCGCCGCCCCCAGCTCGGAATCGCGCGTGTGGAGCACTGGCTCGCGCGCGAAGCCCATCACGGCCCCCCGGCGGCGCAGGGCCGCGTCGAGGTTGGGCTCGAGCCTTCCCGCGAGCACGGTGCTCCCCCGACTCATCGCGTCATCCACCAACTCGCCGAGCACGTCCTCGACCTGGCCGTCGGGCGCCGCGAGGTGCAGGAGCCGGCTCGCGGCCGCGCGCCGAGGCAGGTATGCAT
>WHSW01000115.1 GCA_009379895.1 Solirubrobacterales bacterium | reverse complement strand
GACCGGCTGCTGGATTTCAGCCGTCCCGTGACCGGCACGCTGTTCTTCGTGCCGTCGGCGACGTTCCTCGACGATGTCGTGGCCGAGGTGACGCCAACGGGCGGCGAGAGCGCGGCGGAGGCCGAGCCGCCGGCGGCCGCGCCCGAGCCGCCGAGCTTGCCGATGATCAGCTTGTGAAGCAGGGCCAGCGGGCCGAGCGGTGCCAGCCCGGCGAGCGCCTTGGAGTTCGAGCGCAGCTCCGAACGGTAGGTGTGGCACGGCTCGCAGCCCTTGACGTGATGGCGAACCGGTCCGGATGCCTTGCGCAGGCCCTCGGCGGCCTCGGCGAGCTCGAGGCGAACCTCGCCGCAGGTCAGCTGGCGAGACTGGGTCGCCTCGGCGAGCGACATCCGCGCCCGCACGAGCAGCGACTTGACCGCCGGGACGGTCGTGTCCATGGTCTCGGCGATCTCCTCGTAGGAGAGCGCGTCGATCTCGCGCAGAAGCAGCGCCGTGCGCTGGGTCTCGGGAAGGTCTCCGACGTCGGCGACGAGCTGGCGGAAGTCCTCGCGCTTCTGCACCCGCTCCGCCGTCGTCACGCCGCCCTCGCCGACGAGGACGTCCATCGAGTCCTGGCCCTCGGGCACCGGGCGTCGCAGATGGTTGAGGCAGCGGTTGCGCGCGATCCGGTAGAGCCAGGGCCGCACGTTGATCCGCCGGGCATCGCCGAGCATCGCCGCGTGCGCCTTGACGAAGACCTCCTGGAGCACGTCCTCGGCGTCCTCGGTCGAGCGCAGCATGTGGCGGCAGAAGGCGAGCAGCCGCGAGTGGTAGCGCTCGAAGAGGACCTCGAACGCGTGGTCGTTGCCGTCGCGGATCAGCCCCACGAGGCGCTCGTCGCCCTGCAGCTTGAGCAGGGGCGACCGGCGACCGAGCAGGCCGCCGCGACTGGCGTGTGTGAGGGTCGAGGCCTCCATTGGCGGACGGGCGCGCTTTCCCCCCGAAACACCGTAACAGGGGTCCTGTTGCGCTTCCATGAACTTTGCCGGGTACGCATTTAGCGCGCATGAAGGCGCCGCGACCCTGTGCGGAGGTGCCCGGGGCGGGACTCGAACCCGCAACGCCCTTGCGGGCAGCGGCTTTTAAGGCCGCGGGCTTTACCAGTTTGCCTACCCGGGCCCGGCGATCCTAGCCTGGCTCGGGCGGGCGAACCGGCTTTGTTTGATCCGAGGCTCGGCTTAGACTCACCCTAATGAGTGAGGAAGGCGCGGCCACCGACGCGTCGGGGTCCGAGGAGCGCGGCACCGTCGTGCACGAGCTGCTCAACACCTTGTTCGCGACCGACCTGCTGCTCGAGCGCGCGCTCGAGCACGAGGAGCACGGGACCGATCCGATGGACGACATCCGCCGCGCCCGGGCGGGCGTCCAGGAGAGCCTCGAGGTGATCAAGCGCCGCCTCCCGCGCTAGCGGGGAGCCGGCTTCCCTCGCGCCTCGCGGTCGCCCGAGGGCGGCGTCGGCTTCCCGAGCGCCGTCTCGCGCTGGCCCGGGCGCAGGGTCTCAGGCCGGCGCGACGAGGTCGGCCATCAGCGCGATCGCCTGCTCGGCGGAGAGCCCCTGGTGGCGGACCAGCGAGCGCCAGGTCTCGAAGGAGATCGCGTGGCCGACGGCCGCACGATCCCGTTGGCGGCGGGCGCCGCGCTCGGGGCGGCCGCGGACGATCGCGTCGGCCGCCGCCTCGAAGTAGCCGGCGAACGCGTCCATCGGCGGCTGCATGGCGGGCACCACGGCGACGTCGCGGGTCGTCCTCTCGATCATGTACTCCGTGCGGTCGAACCACGCGTAGAGGTCGCGCAGCGCGACACGCAGGCGCTCGTCGGGATCCTCGACGGCGGCCCACGCGGCCGGGTCGGGGAGGGGGTTCTGAGCCAGCCAGTGCGACGAGCAGGCCGCGAACAGGGCGTCCTCGTCGGGGAAGTGGCGGTAGACCGTCGCCCGCTGCACCCCCGCCCGGTCGGCGACCGCGCTGACCGTCGTGCGCGCCGGTCCCACCGAGCCGTGCAGGTCGACGGCCGCCTCGGTGATCCGCAGCCGCGTCTCGTCCTCGAGCTCGGCGCGGCGCCGCTTGCGGTAGGTGCGCGTGTGGGTGCTCTGAGTTTGATCGGACATAACTGTCTAATGAATCTTGACAGATCGCGAGGACGTGTGGTAGGTTCATCGAACACTACTGTTCAACGGAAAGGACACCGCGATGACACCCACCCAACTCACCGACTCCCGGCGGCGCTTCGATGCCTCCCAGGGCCCGCGCAAGGTCGGCCCGACCGACGGCCACTACGCCGAGCTCGGCGGGTGCGGCGCCAGGTTCATGGTCTGGGGCGAGGAGTCGGGCGGCGGCTTCTCGCTGCTCGAGCACCCGATCCCGCCGCGCTCGCTGTGCGCGCCGCTTCACCGCCACGTCGGCGTCGACGAGTACAGCTACGTGCTCGAGGGTCGGATGGGCGCCCTGCTCGGCGACGACGTCGTCTACGTCGAGGCCGGCGAGCTGGCGTTCAAGCCGCGTGAGCAGTGGCACACGTTCTGGAACGCGGGCGACGAGCCCTGCCGGGTCCTGGAGATCATCTCGCCGGGCGGCTTCGAGCATTTCTTCGCCGAGTTCGCGAGGACGACCGAGGACGGCACCTTCGACCCCGAGGCGCTCAGCGTCAAGTACGGGATCGAGTTCGACATGGAGAGCGTGCCGCGGATCTGCGCCGAGCACGGGCTCACCCACCCCCTGCTCGAAACACCCGACGCCTAGCGCGCGTCCCGCCGGCCGCCCGCGCGCCAGGACCGCCGCGTAGAGCCGCCGCGTAGGAGGGGGCGTCGAAATCGCCGAGAAGCCGAACTTCCGGGTCGGAAGTCGCAGGCGATTTCGACGCCCCCTCCCGTGGCACCCGTTCCCGCGCGACGCTACAGCTGCGCGAACACCGACTTCGTCTCGAGGTAGGCGTCGAGGTTGTGGTGGCCCTTCTCGCGGCCGATCCCCGACGCCTTGTAGCCGCCGAACGGGGCGGCCGGGTCGCCGGCGCCCCAGGTGTTGATGTAGACGGAGCCGGCCCGAAGCAGCGCGGCGAGCTTGTGCGCCTGGGAGATGTCGCGGGTCCAGAGCCCGGCGGCGAGCCCGTAGTCGGTGTCGTTGGCGCGCTGCGCGACCTCCTCGAGCGTCTCGAAGGGCTGGGCGACCAGCACCGGCCCGAAGATCTCCTCGCGGGCGATCGTCATCTCGTCGGAGACGCCGGTGAACAGGGTCGGCGAGATGAAGTAGCCGCCCCCGTCGCCGTCGGGCCGGCCGCCGGCGACCGCCTCGGCGCCGTCGGCGAGGCCCGAGTCGATGTAGCCGCTGACCCGCCCGAATTGCTCCTCTGAGACCACCGGGCCGAATTGTGAGTCGGGGTCCAGCCCCGGCCCCACCTTGGCCTCGCCGGCGAACCCCGCGAGCCGCTCGACCACCTCGTCGAACAGCTCGGCGGCGACCAGCAGGCGCGAGCCCGCGTTGCAGGCCTGGCCCGAGTTGGAGTAGATGCCCAGGAACGAGCCCTTGACCGCGGCCTCGAGGTCGGCGTCACCGAGGATGATGTTCGGGCTCTTGCCGCCCAGCTCGAGGGTCACCCGCTTCAGCGAGCGGCCGCACTTGGCGCCGATCTCGCGGCCGACCACGGTCGAGCCCGTGAAGGCGATCTTGTCGACGTCCGGGTGGTCGACCAGCGCCGCCCCGGTCTCGCCGGCGCCGGTGAGCACGTTCAGCGTCCCCGCCGGGAACCCGGCCTCGAGCGCCAGCTCGCCGAGACGCAGTGCCGTCAGCGGGGTCTGCTCGGCCGGCTTGAGCACGATCGCGCAGCCCGCGGCGAGCGCCGGGGAGACCTTCCAGACCGCCATCAGCAGCGGGTAGTTCCAGGGCACGATCTGGCCGCAGACGCCGACCGGCTCGCGCAGCGTGTAGCAGAACAGGTCGCGCCCGGAAACCGGAATCGTCTCACCCTCGATCTTGGTCGGCCAGCCGGCGTAATAGCGCAGGTGGGCGACCGAGGCGGCGACGTCGCCCTGGGCGGCGGACAGCGGCTTGCCGTTGTCGATCGACTCGAGCTCGGCGAGCTCGGCGCCGTTGGCCTTGATCAGCTCGGCAAGCGCATAGATCAGCCCGGCGCGCTTGGAGGCCGAAACCTTGCGCAGCGCCCCGTCGAGCGCCCCGCGCGCCGCGGCGACGGCGCGATCGACGTCCTCGGGACCGGCCTCGGCGACCTCGCAGATCACCTCGCCGGTCGCCGGGTCGATGCTGGCGAGGCGGCGCCCGTCGGCGGCCTCGAGGCGCTCGCCGCCGATCAGCAGCCGATGCGGCCCGGCCTCGACGTAATCGCGCGCGGCGTCGGAGAGCGATCGGGCGGTGGCGGTGGCCATCGCCCGTGATCGTAGCTCGGCGCCCGCACCCGTGTTCGCCGCCGCGGGCCCCAGCGGTGAGACAATCCGGGCATGGCCGCCGCGGCGATCACGTACCTGTATCGGCGGCTCGGCGGCCGCTACCCGCTCGTCTTCGTGGCCGTCGCGCTGCAGTCGGCGCTCTTCATCGTCGCCGGCACGCTGGCGCTGTTCAGCTTCTACTACGACGTCTCGCTGGGCGAGTTCATGGTCGTGCTGGCGATCGGGCTCGTGCTCTGTGAGGCCGCGGTGAGCGCGGCCGTGATCCGGGCGCTTCCGAGGCTGCGCGTGCTCGGGCGCTGGATCGACGGCCGGCGCGACCCCCGCTCGACCGAGGAGGCCTGGGCGGCCGCAGTCGGCCTGCCGCTCTATCTGATCAAGCGCGCGCTGCCGCTGCCGGTCCTCGTCTCGGCGCTCCCGACCTGCATCGTCGGGATCGCGATCCTCGGGCTCGCGTGGGTCGCGATCTTTCCGCTGCTCGCCGCCGCGGTGATCGCGATCGGCTACTCGGCGATGCTGCACTACCTCTACGTCGAGGCGGGCATGCGGCCGGTGCTGCTCGAGATCGGCTCCTCGCGCTCCCCCGGCACGGTCTCGGCCGACTTCTGGGCGGTGCCGCTGGGGATGCGACTGCTGGTCGCGCTGCCGCTGGTCAACCTGGTCACCGGCCTGGTGGTCGCTGCGCTCACCTCGAACGGCGGCGGCGCGGCCGACCTCGGCCTCGACGTGGTCGTCACGCTGCTGGTTGCGACGACGATCTCGCTCGAGCTCACGGTGCTGCTCTCGAAGTCGATCCTGCGCCCGCTCAAGGATCTCCAGCGCGCGGTCCGGCGGGTGGGCGAGGGCGACTACGAGGTCGCGGTCCCGGTCACCACCGGCGACGAGATCGGCGAGCTCGCCGCCTCGTTCAACGAGATGGTCGAGGGCCTGTCCGAGCGCAAGCGAATCCGCGCGGCGTTCGGGACCTACCTCGACGAGGAGGTCGCCGAGTACATCCTCTCGGAGGGCTTCTCCGAGCAGGGGGTCGAGCTCGAGGTCTCGATGCTGTTCTGCGATGTGCGCGACTTCACCGAGTTCGCCTCCGACGCCACGCCGCAGGAGGTGGTCGCGGCGCTCAACCGCCTGTTCGAGGTGATCGTGCCGATCGTCGCCCGTCACGGCGGCCACGTCGACAAGTTCGAGGGTGACGGCCTGCTGGCGGTCTTCGGGGCGCCCGAGATGTATCGCGATCACGCCGATCGCGCGGTCGGCGCCGCCTGCGAGGTCGGAGCCGCGGTCAACGACGAGGCGCGCGCGGGCAAGCTGCGGATCGGGATCGGCGTCAACACGGGCCGGGTGGTGGCCGGCGCGATCGGGGGTGCCGGGCGGCTCAACTTCTCGGTGATCGGCGGGGCCGTCAACATCGCCTCCCGCGTCGAGGCCCGGACCCGGGAGACCGACGACGAGATCCTGATCACCGCGCAGACCCGCCGCCGGCTCTCCGCGCGTTTCGAGGCCGAGAGCCGTGGCACGGTGCGCCTGCGTGGGATCGCCGAGCCGGTCGAGCTCTACGCACCAATGCTCGCCGGCCGGCCTGCGAGGCCGGCCGAGCCGGTTGCGCCGGACGCCGATCGCGACGAGGCGGTGGTGCCGGACGCCCGTCGCGACGACGCCGTGGTGCCTCGCCCTTGACTTCAAGTGCACTTGAACTTGTACCGTTCGCGCCAGCCTCAATCCGCGACCCAGAGGAGACGCAGATGACCGAGCCCGCGCAGACGACGATGACCGAGACCAGGCCGGCCGGCGAGCGGATCATCGAGGAGGTCACCTCGTGGCCCGGAGTGACGGCGGGGCCGGGCGATCGCGGCGAGCTCTCGCTCAGGCTCGGCCGCCGCGAGCTCGGCCACCTGCACGGCGACCACGCCCTGCATATCGGCTTCCCGAAGACCGTCTGGCACGAGCTCTATGACGCGGGCCGGATCGGCTATCACCCGGTCTTCCCGGGCAAGCCGGGCTACGCCGCGCGCCGAATCGAGACCGAGGACGACGTCCAGGACGCGATCGCGCTGCTGCGGCTCAACTACGACCGCGCGCTGGCGCGCCACGGGTTACCCGCCGAGGAGGATCACCCGTCGACCGCGTCCAGCGACCCGTCGAGGTTCTCGGGCAGCTCCTGATCGCGCGGGGGAGGGTTATCGAGGATCAGTCGCGGGATCGTCACCGGGCGCAGGCCGCGCTCGCGCAGGCCGCGCAGGATCTCCGGCAGGGCCGCCACCGTCTGTGAGCGGTCGCCGCCAGCGTCGTGCATGAGGATGATCGCCCCCGGCTCGGCGCCCGCGAGCGCCCGCTCGACGATCACGTCGGTGCCGGGCTTGAGGTAGTCGCCGGTATCGACGCTCCACAGCACCATCAGCATCTTGCGCTCGCTCAGCAGCTCCAGGGTCTCGTCGTCGTAGGAGCCGTTCGGCGGGCGGAAGAGTCGCGGCGGTGAGATCCCGTGCTCGCGCAGCGCGATGTCGACGCGATCGAGCTCGGCGCGCTGCTCGAGCGGCGTCAGGGTCGCCATGCGCGCGTGGTCGTTGGTGTGGCTTCCGAGCGCGTCGCCGCGGCGCAGCTGCTCGCGGGTCGAGGCGCTAAATGACTCCTGCATGTTGCCGACCGTGAAGAAGGTCGCCTTGGCGTGGTGGTCGGCGAGGATCTCGACGATCTCGGGGGTGTAGGGCCCGGGGCCGTCGTCGAAGGTGAGCGCCACCTCCGGCTTTCGGTCGCTGCCACGGACGATGAACTGGCTGCGGTCGAGCAGCTCGTCGAGCGCCGCCGTCTCGCGCTCGGCGAGCGTCGGGTGCGCGCCGCTTGCCTGCGAGGTGATCAGCGCCTCGTTCCCTCCGGACGCCAGCGCCCACGCGACCAGCGCGATCGCGCCCGTCGCGGCGACGACCGCGAGCAGTCGCCGCCTGCGGATCAGGGCCCGGCGCCGCCGGTGGCGCCGCGCGGCCGAACCTCGCTCCGGTCGTTCGGAGCTCACCCGCGGGCGGGCGCGGCGGGCAGGTCGGCGAGGTGGCGGCGCACGATCCAGTCTCCGATCAGCGAGCCGAGCGGGCCGGCCGTGAGCACCACGATCAACGGAAACCACCAGCCCCAGCGCCCCTCGCCGGCGCCGCGCGCACACAGGTAGAGCAGCGCCAGGAAGCCGATCCCGTGGATCGGGCCGAGCACGCTCACGGCCCCGTCGCGGTCGCCGAACGATGCCCAGAGCAACACGGCGAGCAGCACGGCGTCGGCGACCGCGATCACGGCGATCAGGTTCAGGCGCCGCATGGTTGCGGCGCGCACCGCCGGGTCCGCCGGCGACGGAGGATTCGAGAAGAGTCCCGCCAAGGACGACGGAGGCTAGCCGGAGACGACGAGGACGCTCGGATCGCGGCGGCGGCCGGTATTGTCCCGCCGGTCCACAGAGGAGCAGGAGGAGGCGGCATGCAGGGAAGGATGCGGGGCCTGGGGGCGCGTGCAATGCGGATCGGGCTCTGCTCGGCGGGCCTGGCGCTGCTCGGTGGGGTGGTCGCGATCGCGCCCGCGCAGGCCAAGGGCCCGGGCACCGAGGTGAAGATCACCCGAAACGCCCAGGGCATCCCGACGATCGAGGCCGACGACTACCGGGGCCTCGGCTACGGCTACGCGTACGCGTTCGCCGAAGACAACCTCTGCACGCTCGCGGACACCTACGTCACGGTCAGCGCCCAGCGCTCGCGCTACTTCGGCCCCGGCGCCGAAAGCCCGGACGGCTTCAGCAACCTCGACTCCGACTTCTTCTTCCAGCGGATCAAGGATCGCGGCATCGTCGAGGAGCTGGTCGCCGAGAAGCCCCCGACCGGGCCGAAGCGCAAGATCGGGGAGGTCGTCAAGGGCTACGTCGCCGGCTACAACCGCTGGCTCAAGCGGACCGGCGTCGACAACATCACCGACCCCGCCTGCTCCGGCGCCGAGTGGGTGCGCCCGATCACCAGGATGGACGCCTACCGGCGCTTCTACCAGCTCACCGAGTTCGCCAGCGGCGGGATCGCGATGGACGGCATCGCCCAGGCCCAGCCCCCCGGGGCCGCCGCGCCGCGCGGGGGGGCGTCCGCGCGGCGCGACTCCGGCGCCGGCGGCGAAGAGCCCGCCGGCACCGCCGGCGTCACCCGTGACCGGGTCGAGAAGCTCGGCGCGGCGCTCGACCTCGGCGGCCTCGGCTCCAACGGCTGGGGCCTGGGCCGGGAGGCGACCGAGAACCGCAGCGGCATGGTGCTCGCCAACCCGCACTTCCCCTGGGGCGGGTCGGAGCGCTTCTACCAGTCGCACCTCGTGATCCCGGGCAAGGTCGACGTCTCGGGTGCGAGCCTGTTCGGCTCGCCCGTGATCCTGATCGGCCACACCCAGAACCTCGCCTGGACGCACACCGTCTCGACCGCCTTCCGGTTCGTGCCGATGGAGCTCAAACTGGTTCCCGGCGATCCGACCAGCTATCTGGTCGACGGCCAGCCGGCGAAGATGGAGGCCAACCAGGTCACCGTGCAGGCCAGGCAGCCCGACGGCTCGCTCGCCCCGGTCACCCGCACGCTCTACACCAGCCGCTACGGGCCGATCATCAACTCGCTGCAGGGCCAGGAACTGTTCGCCTGGACGCCGACCACGGCCTACACGATGTTCGACTCCAACGCCCACAACCTGGGGCGGCTGATGAACCACTTCTTCGAGACCAACACCGCGCAGTCGACCAAGGAGCTGCTCGCGATCCTGCGCAAGTACCAGGGGATCCCGTGGGTGAACACGATGGCCGCGGACTCCAAGGGTCGGGCCCTGTACGCCGACATCGGCACGATGCCCAACGTCCCCAACTCGAAGGCGACCGGCTGCGCCGGTGCGCTGGGCGCGCTCACCTTCGAGACGCTCGGCCTGCCGCTCCTCGACGGCTCGCGCTCCGAGTGCGCGCCGGGGACCGACCCCGACTCGGCCGCGCCGGGGATCTTCGGCCCCTCGCAGCAGCCCTACATGTCGCGCCGCGACTACGTGGCCAACTCCAACGACTCCTACTGGCTGACGAACCCCGAGTTTCCGCTCGAGGGCTACGCGCGGATCATCGGCGACGAGCGCACCGAGCGCTCGCTGCGCACCCGGCTCGGGCTGATCATGATCGAGCAGCGGCTGGCCGGCGAGGACGGCTACCAGGGCGATCGATTCACGCGCAACCAGCTGCGGCGGATCGAGTTCAACGACCGTCTCTACGGCGGCGAGCTGTTCAGCTCCCAGATCGCCTCCTTCTGCGCCGCGCACCCGACCCTGGTCGGGTCGGCCGGGCCCGTCAACGTGAGCGGCGCCTGCCCGGTGCTCGCGAACTACGACGACCACGTCGACCTCGACAGCGCCGGCGCGATCCTCTTCCGGCGCTTCATGAGCAATCTCGGCTCGCCGCCGTTCACGACGCCGTTCGACGTCGTCGACCCCGTTCACACCCCTGCGGGCCTCGACACCTCCGACCCGGAGGTCGGCGCGGCGCTCGCCGATGCGGTCACCGACCTCCAGGGGGCGGGCATCCCGCTCGACGCGCGGCTCGGCGACTACCAGTACGTGGTTCGCGACGGCGACCGGATCCCGATCCACGGCGGCCCGGGCCCGCAGGGCGCCTTCAACGTGATCACCGCCGACTGGGACCCGCCCGCGGGCTACCCGGAGGTCACGCACGGCTCGAGCTTCGTCATGGTCACCAGCTTCGGCAAGAACGGCGAGGGCTGCCCGCGCGACCGCTCGATCCTCACCTACTCGCAGTCGACAAACCCGAACTCCAAGTACTTCGACGATCAGACCAAGATGTACTCGCAGAAGAAGTGGGTCGACCCGCCCTTCTGCGCGGGCCAGGTCAAGCGCACCGCCAAGCACGTCGAGGTCCTGCGGGCGAAGTAGCCCCCTCGCCCGCGCGCCCCCTCGCCCTCAGCGCTCGGGGCGCTCGAAGGCGCGCCGTGGCGGCGGGCCGGGGCGCAGCCTGGTCGCGCCCTGGGGGCGCATGCCGTCGAGGATCACGCCCAGGTAGCGCTTCCAGATGTCCTCGCGCAGACCCGGGAAGGGGGTCTCGCTCACCGAGGAGGCGGCGGCCATCAGGAGGCCGAGGTCGGCGCCCCGCAGGTCGTCGCGCACGACGCCGGCCTCCTGCGCGCGCTCGACCAGGCGGTTCATCAGCCCCATGATGCGCCGGCGGTGGTCGTCGAGCCCGGGGTCGAGCATGCAGCGATCCTTGGCGGCGTCAGAGACCCCCTGGTCGGAGACGCGGCGCTCGATCATCTCCGAGAAGAAGCGCTCGATGCTGCGCCAGGGGTCGTCGTCGGCGAGGCATTCCTCGGCGACCGCGATCACCTCGTCCATCTGCGTCTGGACGATCGCGAGGATCAGGTCGTCCTTGGTTGGGAAGCGACGAAACAGCGTCGCCTCGCCGACCCCGGCGCTGCGCGCGATCTCCGAGGTCGAGGCCTCGAGGCCGTGCTCGGCGAACACCTTGGTGGCGGCGGCGACGATCAGCGCACGATTGCGCGCGGCGTCGGCGCGCAGCTCCGGGATTCTCCCCTCCGTCGCGGCGATACCCGTGATTGTATGGTCGTCGCGCATCGCATCACCCGATCAGGCCGCGACCGGAACGGCCTCGGCGGGCTCGTCGCCAGACTCGATTCGCTCGACATCGCGCCGGCGCAGCAGCACCGCGATCAGCACCGCGCCGACCGCGATCATCGCCGCGGCGACGACGAAGGCGAGCTGGAAGCCCTCGACCAGGCCCTGCTGCTGCTCGGCCGGCGACGCGGCGCCGCCGAGCCCGGCGAGGAAGCTCGCGGTGCGGTCGTTGGCGAGCGTCGAGAGGATCGCGAGCCCGAGCGCCCCGCCGATCTGCTGCGAGGTGTTGAAGATCCCCGACGCCAGGCCCGCCTCGTTGGCGTCGACGTTGGTCGTCGCCACCAGCGTGATCGGGACGAAGGTCGCGCCCATCCCGATCGCCATCGGCAGCAGCCCGCCGAGCACGCCGAGATACGAGCCGCCGACCTCGGTGGTCGCGGCGAGCACCCCGAGCCCGGCGGCGGCGACGGTCATCCCGGTCAGCATCACCGGCCGCACCCCGACCCGCGAGATCATCTGCTGGGCGGCGGTCGCCCCGATCATGATCCCGGCGGTCACCGGCAGGAAGGCGAGCCCGGTGGTCAGCGGCGAGTAGCCGAGCACCTTCTGCAGGTAGAGGGAGGCGAAGAAGAACATCGCGAACAGCCCGCCGACGACGATCAGAAAGACGCCGTTGGAGACCGCCAGCGAGCGCAGCCGCAGGAGCCCGAGCCGGACCAGCGGTGCCGGCGAGCGCCGCTCGATCCAGACGAAGGCGCCGATCAGCGCGATCGCGACCGCCATGAGGCCGAGTGTGCTCGGCGAGCCCCAGCCCCAGTCGGCCGCCTGGACGATCGCGTAGACCAGGACGACGAGCCCCGCGGTGACGCTCACCGCGCCGGGGATGTCGAAGTGGCGCCTGGCGCTCTCGACCCGCGAGTTGGGGACCAGGCGGGTGGCGGCGAACGCGAT
>WHSW01000114.1:308-12224 GCA_009379895.1 Solirubrobacterales bacterium | reverse complement strand
AACTGATGCCGCGGACGACGGGGTCGCGTTCTTCGTCAATAGCGGCTGGCGTTCCCCGGAGTACCAGGGTCAGCTTCTTCGTGAGGCGGTTTCCGAGTACGGCTCAGAAGAGGAAGCCGCCCGGTGGGTCGCCACAGCGGAGACGTCTCCTCACGTGTCGGGGGACGCGGTCGACATCGGGCCCTCCGATGCCACGGCGTGGCTGTCCGAGCGCGGCGCTGAGTACGGGCTGTGCCAGATCTACGGCAACGAACCCTGGCATTACGAACTGAGCCCCGAAGCGGTCGATCACGGCTGCCCGCCGATGTATGCGGACCCCACCCAGGACCCGAGGATGCAGCAATGACCAGCATGCTCGGCAGAGAACCGGGGTCAACGCAATCACCACACGCGGAAGGAAACATGAGTAGAAAACTAGGGCCGCTGACCGCCCTTGCCCTGGTCGCCCTGATCGGCGCGGGCTGTTCGGACGCACCTGACGAGAACGGCAGCGCCGGCAACACGAACGCCGCAAATCAGGAGCAGGCGGTGAAGTTCGCCGAGTGCATGCGCGACAACGACGTCAGCGAGTTCCCGGACCCGGACGCGTCGGGCGGGTTGACAATCGATGGGGTAGTGAATGGCTCGTCGCTGGACCCGAGCAGCGCGGCGTGGGAGGCGGCCATCGGCGCGTGCAAGGACCTGCAGCCACCGGGGTTCACGGGCGACGGAGAGGTGAGCGCCGAGGAGCAGGAGACGCGCCTCGAGTTCGCCCAGTGCATGCGCGACAACGGCGTGGAGGACTTCCCGGACCCGACCGAAGATGGGCCCCTCATCGACACGACTCGAATCCCATCCGCCGCAGGGAGGGGTGCTCTGAGCATTCCGGGGTTCCAGGCCGCGGCGGACACGTGCACGGATGTCTACTCAGGCGAGCTGGGCTTGGGGGACCAGTGAAGCGGAAGCCTTGGGTGCTTGCCGGAGCGGCCGTGCTCGTCGTCGTGGTCGCCGTGGTCGCGATCGGCGCGTTCGGCGGTTCGAGTGGCGCACAGGACGAAGCGGACGAGGGCGCCGCGGCGCTGGCCAGCGTCGAGCAGGGCCGGCTCGCCTCCCGGGTATCCGACACCGGCACGCTCGGCTACGCCGCGCAGCCCGATGGGACTCCCTACTCGGTCGTCAACCAGGCCAGCGGCGCCTACACCCAGCTGCCGAGCGCAGGCGACGAAATCGGGTGCGGCGAGTCGCTTTATCGGGTCGACAACGATCCGGTCCCGCTGCTCTGTGGTCGAACACCCTTGTACCGGTCCCTGAATGAGGGGGTGAGCGGCCCCGACGTTCGCGAGCTCAATCGCAACCTCGTCGAGCTCGGTTACGCGAAGCGCTCCGAGCTCAACGGCACTGAAAACGAGTTCGGCTGGCTGACCGCCGCCGCGCTGGCCGAGCTCCAGGACGACCTCGGGCTGGAGGAGAGCGGCTCGCTGGCGCCCGGCGACGCTGTGTTCCTGCCCGGGCCGCTGCGGATCACCCGCGTCTCGGCGACGCTCGGGACGATGTCTCAGGCTGGCTCGCCCGTCGCCCAGGCGACCTCGACCACGCGGCGCGTCCAGGTCGACCTCAACCCATCCGAGGCCGGCACGGTGGCGGTCGGAGACCGCGCCCGGGTGGTCCTGCCCGACAATTCGACCACGGCCGGGAAGGTGACCCGGATCGGAACGGTCGCGGGAGGGGGCTCGGGCTCTGCATCCGGCGAGGAGTCGGAGTCGACCAGCTCAACGATCCCGGTGTACGTGAAGCTCGAGCGCGACAACGACGCGAGCGCGATCGACGAGACCCCGGTCCAGGTCGAGATCACGACGGACCGGGTCGAGAACGCGCTCAGCGTCCCGGTGACGGCACTGCTCGCGCGCGCCGGCGGTGGCTACGCGGTGGACAGCGTCGGCGACGACGGCCAGCGCGAGCTGGTGTCCGTCGAGGTCGGCGCCTTCGACAACGCCAACGGGCTCGTACAGGTGACCGGATCGGGGCTGGCCGCCGGCGATCAGGTCGTGGTCCCGGCGCTGTGATCGCGGAGCCCGATAGGGCGAGGCGGAGGTCCGCCGCCGTTGAGGCGGCTGATTCGAGCAAGGCGCGTCTGATCACCGGCGCCGATGCGGCGCGCGCGGATGGCGCCGCGTCGGCGAGTCGCGGTGGCGGCGATCGAGCGGTGCTCGAGCTCGACGCCGTCACCAAGGTCTACGGCTCCGAGCCACCGGTGGCGGCATTGCGCGGGGTCGGCATGACGATCCGAGGCGGCGAGCTCGTGGCGATCGTTGGTCCTTCGGGGTCGGGCAAGACGACCCTGCTGCAGATCATGGGCACCCTCGATCGCCCGACGTCCGGGACCGTGCGCGTCGACGGCGCCGACGCGGCTCGCCTCGACGACGGCGAGCTGGCCGCGCTGCGCTCCCGGAGCATCGGCTTCGTCTTTCAGCAGTTCTTTCTCGCCGAGCACCAGACGTCGCTCGACAACGTCGCCGACGGGCTCTTGTACGCGGGCGTGGCGGTCGACGCGCGACGAGCGCGTGCCTCGGCGGCGCTGGACGCGGTCGGGCTCGCCGACCGTGAGAGCTTCCGGCCGAACAAGCTCTCGGGCGGCCAGCGCCAGCGCGTGGCGATCGCCCGGGCGCTCGTCGGCGAGCCGGCGATCGTGCTCGCCGATGAGCCGACCGGAAACCTCGACAGCGCCTCCGGCGCGGCGATCCTCGAGTTGCTGGAGGGACTCAACGACGCCGGCGCGACGATCGTTGTCATCACCCACGATCGCGACCTCGCCGCCCAGCTGCCGCGCCAGGTCGAGATGCTCGACGGCCGCGTCGTGCGCGATGCGACGGTGTTGAGGCCGCTTCTGTGAGGCGGAGCGAAGCGAAGCCGAGCCCGGCCACCGTTGAGGCCGCTGCTCTGAACGTCGCGTCCCCGGCGGCGCGGCTGAGCACGCGCGACCTCGCCCGCGTGGCGAGCGTCGGCCTGCGCACGCGCCGGCTCCGCGCTGGGCTCTCGGCGCTCGGGATCGCGATCGGGGTCGCGTCGATCGTCGCCGTGCTCGGCCTCTCCTCCTCGTCCCAGGCTGGGCTGCTGGCAGAGATCGACCGTCTCGGCACCAACCTGCTGACAGCAAAGAAGGGGCAGTCGCTCACAGGCGCGGAGGCGCAGCTGCCGCTGACCGCGGTGCCGATGGTGGACCGCGTGGACGCCGTCGAGCAGGTCGCCGACACTGGCACGGTCGACGACGCCGACGCCTATCGCAACCCGTTCATACCGGTCGCCGCGACCAGTGGGCTGGCGGTGCAGGCGGCGAGCCTCAACCTGCCGGGCGTGATCGGGACCGAGGTCGCCCAGGGTGAGTTCCTGAACGCGGCCACCGCGCGCGAGCCCGTGGCGGTCCTGGGCGCCGCGGCGGCGCAACGGCTGGGGATCGACCGCGTCTATCCGGGCGAGCGGATCTGGGTCGGCGGGCAGTGGTTCTACGTCGCCGGGATCCTCGAGCCAGCCGAGCTTGCGGAGGAGATCGACGCCAGCGTCCTGGTCGGCTACGCGGCCGCGAGGCGCTACCTCGGCTACGCCGGCGTCTCCGAGGGCGAGCCGACGATCGGGCCCCCGAGCACGATCTACGTGCGCGCGCAGACCGATGAGGTCGAGGAGGTGCAGTCGGTGTTGGCACGGACCGCCAATCCGGAGGCGCCGAACGAGGTCGACGTGAGCCAACCGTCGGACGCGCTCACGGCACGCGCCGCCGCCGAGAGCGCGCTCAACGGGCTCTTCCTCGGCCTCGGCGCCGTGGCGCTGCTGGTCGGGGCCGTCGGGGTGGCGAACATCATGATCATCTCGGTGCTCGAGCGCCGCTCGGAGATCGGGCTGCGGAGGGCGCTGGGTGCGACCCGGGCGCAGATCCGGACCCAGTTCCTGGTCGAGGCCGTGATGCTCGCCGTGTCCGGGGGGGCCGCCGGCGTCGTCGCGGGCGTCGCCGCCACCGTCGTCTACGCCTCGACCAGGGGCTGGTCGGCGGTGATCCCGCCCGAGGCCTGGGCCGGGGGGATCGTTGCCGCGGTCACGATCGGGGCCTTCGCAGGCCTGGCCCCGGCGATCCGCGCGGCCAGCGTCTCGCCGACCGAGGCCCTGCGCACGGTCTGATGGCGACCTCGATGCAGCCGCCCTCGATCCACGTCGACCTGCGATGCGACCCCGGGGTCGTCGAGGCGGCCGACCGAATGCTGGACCGGCTCGACTCGGTCACCGACGAGCCGCCCGGTCTGCATCCCGGAGCGATCGCGCTGGTCGAGCGCCGCGCGCCGCAGTGGAGCGCCGAGCGAACCGTGAGCGAGACCGTGGTCAGGGCCCGGCTTGATCTGGCACGCCTGGCGGCGAGCCGGACCGGCCGGGGCTGAACACGCAATCCACAGGTCTTGACAATTTCCCGAGATACTGCCCAGGATGGGAACCGAGGCCGAGGAGTCCGCGCGCGGACTCGCGGACGCCATCACTCGAGGCGATCCCGACGCGGCGGTCGCGGTGTGTGACCCGGAGGTCGAGTTTCTCTCCGTGCTCGCCGTCAGCGGGCGGGCCTACATCGGACACGACGGGATCCGGGAGTACTTCGACGACGTCTCATCGGCCTGGACCGAGTGGAGGGTCGACGTGCACCGCGTCGCCGAAGCACCGGACGGGCGCGTCGCGATCGTGATGACCATGCACATGCGCGGCAAGGAGAGCGGGGCGGCCCTCGCGCAACGGACCGGTCACGTCTGGACCCTCAGAGACGGCAAGCTGTTGCGCAATCAGCCCTTCCGCGAACCCGAGCGGGCGCTGCGCGCGATCGGCGTGTCGCCCTGGGAATGAAGGGAACCGCTGTGCGCGTCACGCGCGGGCAGGCACTCGCATTTCGCCTCGGGCGTCACCACCTGACCGAGCGCCTCGGTCCGGGCGGGGCGCAGTCCGCCGCCGTGGTGGGGCTGCAGGACACGCCGCCGGGCACCGCTGGGCTCTCGCTCGCCGCGCGCGCCGATGTCGCTCCCGAGGCGCTCGGCGAGTTGGTCCTGGTGCCGAGCATTCGCGGGGCGCCGCTGGCCGTCGCAGAGCAGGATCTCGCCGTCTTTACCGCCGGGCTCGAGCCGCCCGACGAAGAGGCGGCCAGAGCCTTGGTCGGCAACGCCTGGAAGGGGTTGGACGGGATCACGGCGATGCAGGCGCTGGACCGTGTCGCCGAGGCCGTCCACGACAGCCTGCGCGACGGCCCGCGTGCGCGCGATGACTTTCACCAGGCGCTGCGCGAGCGCTTGCCCAACGAGCTGCTGTGGTGGTGCAAGGGCTGTGAGAGCCACCACGTGCATCCCTCGCTATGGCGTGCGACCGGCACCCGCGGGGTGCTCGCGATCGTCGGGCGAGAGGGCCGCAGCGCCGTCTTCGGTCTGCCGCCCAAGGCGCCGACGCTCGAGGATCCCGGCGCCGAGCTGGCCCGTCGCTTCCTGCGGGCCTACGCCCCCGCACGGCCAAAGCTGCTGGCCGACTGGGCCGGCCTGGCCAGATCCCACGCGGACACGCTGTGGGAGCGTGCCGGCCCGCTCGTCCGGGTCGACCTCGACGGCACGAAAGCATGGGCCCTCGCCGAGGACGAGCCCACGCTCGTCAACGCCCCGGAGCCCGACGGCGTGCGGCTGCTGGCCAACCTCGATCCGCTGAATGCCGGCCGTGACCGCGAGCTCCTGGCCCCCGACCCCACAGTGCGCAAACGGATCTGGACGGTTCTCGGCGGCCCCGGGACCGTGCTCGTCTCCGGCGAGATCGGCGGTCTGTGGCGGCCCACCAAAAAGGGAAAGAAGCTCCTGATCACCGTCGAGCCGTTCGGCAAGCTCACGACATCGGCGAGGGAGAAGCTCGCCGCCGAGGCCGAGCGCATCGCCCCCTTCCGCGGCGCCGAGACGAGCCAGCTGCAAACCGCGACGCTCTGACAGCCGGTC
The DNA here is from genome assembly GCA_009379895.1 of Solirubrobacterales bacterium. Classification (GTDB taxonomy): domain Bacteria; phylum Actinomycetota; class Thermoleophilia; order Solirubrobacterales; family 70-9; genus WHSW01. The sequence continues at coordinate 6,255 of WHSW01000114.1, read as the reverse complement.
TCGGGTGGGCCAGGCCCCTCACCGGAGCATCAAGATTCCGTTCCCTCGACCGCGCCTCCGAAGCTGATCTCGTTGCCGTCGGCGTCCCGATAGATCGCCTTGCGCGCCTTGCCGGGATACGTGACACGTTCATCGGGTTCGATCCCGCGCGAGGCGATTTCTGCGACCAGCGCGTCCAGGTCGTCGACGAAGATCGTGTGGATCGCTCGACCGGCGCCCTCGGCGTCCTCTTCGATGAACAGGAAGCGATGCTCCGCGAGCTCCCAGACCGCCTCGGTCGCGTGCGCGAGGAACGAGGGCTCGCCGCCGAGCAGCCCCTCGTACCAGGGCCTCGCTGCCTCGTAGTCAACGACGCGGACTCCGGCGAAGAGGTCGAGAGCCATCGAGGCAGCGTATCTGCGGCGGGCTACCGGCGAGCCGTCCGAGATGCGCGGGCCTTGACCAGCTCGCGAACCCGCTCGGGCTCGGCGCTCGCCACCCGATCTATCAGCCGCCGTGGCTGGTGGGCCATCAGATAGTCGACCACGTCGGCGGGTTCGTCGAACAGGCCGTGGGGATAGGGGCCCCAGAGCTTCGACTGTGCCTCGAGCTCCGCGTACAACCCCGTGGAGGTGTAGCTGTCCTTGCCCAGAAACGCCATCGGGCTGCGCTCCCCGCCCCGATCGGTGTCGGCCTTCTTCGCGGCGTCCTGGAAGATCTCCTGCGTCGTTCCGGCGCGGCCCTCGGCGAAGACGATGCCCGCGAACGAGATCGTCAACAGTCCGTCCTCGCGGATGCTGTTGGCGAAGTACTTGGCGATCTGAGAGGCGAACTGACTGATCGGCTCGCCCGAGTAGACCCAGGTCGGGATCGCGAGGTTCTCCCCGCCGGACAAATAGCGCTCGCGAATTGCCACCGCGACCTTCAGGTACGCGGCCTGCGCGGACCTGTCCTGTTGATCGAACGGCGGAGCCGAGGCAAGCTCGTCGATCGCGGCGTCGAGCTCGGACTCAGGGTGGGGGGCGAGAAAGGCCCCCAGGTTGGCGGCCTCCATGATCCCGAGCCCGCCACCGCTTGCCACCAGGAAGCCCGCGCGGGAAAGCAGGCGCGCGAGGTGCGCGACCCGGGTATAGGCGGCCTCGGTCGGCTGGGTCGTAGAGCTACCCATGATCCCGACGACCGCGGGCTTGCGGGCCACCAAGCGCGCGACCGCCCGGTCGATGGCGAAATCGTGGACTCGCTGGGCCAAGAGCTCGTGCTCATCGGTGGCCCGTTCACTGACGCGATCGTAGATCTGCCCGTCGAGGGTCGCGGAGTGATCATCGCCGGGGGACCACCCGCGCATCAGCTCCTCGCACGAATAGAGGCTGGTTCGAAACGGGTCATACGGCAGGTCCGCAGGGAGCGTGATGCCGCGCTCGATGTCGACGCGAGTGATCACTGCGCCCCGCCCCGGCCCACGGTACTCATGCCGGCGCCGATGTCCCCGCTCAGGAGACCGCGGCGGCGGGCTTCGGGCCGGCGCCCTTCTCGGCCGCGCGCGCCTCGCCCGCCTCGCTCGCGAGCTCGTAGCCGAGCTCGACCAGGGTGTCGCCGGCGACGGCCTCGTACTCCGCGACCTCCTCGGGCGTCATCCGCTCGCGCCACATCCCTACCCGGTCCGAGCGCGGCGGCTCCTTGGCCAGCCGGTGGCTCTCGAGCCGCGCCTCGGCGGGCTGCGGGGGACGGTTCTTGCGCGGCAGCTCGCGCGCCTTCTCGGCGAGCCGTTCCTCGGCGCGCTCGTGGTAGGCGAGCATCACCGGGTCGAAGTCGAGCTCGACGAAGTCGCACACCCGGTGCAGCACGCCCTCGGTGTCGGCGACCAGCTCCTCGAAGTGGATCTCCATGTAGTGGTCGATCGAGGGCGCCATCTTGCGCGCCTTGCGGATCCGGTTGCGCCACAGCCGCGCCGACTGGGCGTAGGTCTCAGGTCCCCAGTTCATTCGCAGGTGCGAGAGCGAGACGTCGCGGCCGTCGCGGATGATGTGGACGAAGCGCGCCTCCGGCAGCACGCGCTGGATTCGGCGCATCTCCTGCACGTATCCGGGCGTCTTGTCGCCGTAGCGGGTCTTGCCCTCGCGCTCGGCATAGGTCAGATAGAAGGCCCGGATCGCATCCGCGGCGGTGACCGGGTCGAGGCCCTGGATCCGCGCCCGGACCTCGTCCGCGTCGAGGTGGAAGTCACCCCAGCGCTTGTGGTCGATGATCACGTCGGCCGCGTCGTCGGCGGTCTGCTTCGAGCGCTCGAACGCCTTGATCAGCTTCGGCACCCAGTGGGTCTCGCCGGGGATCGCGAGGTCGGGGTGCGAGTCGAGCATCAGGCGGACGAGCGTCGTCCCCGAGCGGGTCACCCCGCAGACGAACGGAGCCGCGCCGGGCGGCTCGGTGCGCCCGTGCAGGCGGCGCCGGGCGAGCATGATGCCCGCCCGTTGGCGGTAGCGCTTGATCGTCTTCTCGATGCCCATCGAGCCGCTCAAGCTACCCGTTCGAGCAGTTCGCCGAACCGCCGCGCGGTGGCGTCCCAGCGGCGCTCGTGTCGCGCGCCGCTCCATCCACCCGGCGAGCCGATTGAAGAAGCGGGCGAAGATCGGGTGGCTGGCCGGGGTCGATGGCGGGTTGGTAGCCTGAGCCGCCCTCCGGATCGGGGTACGCCGGGGCGGCGACGTGCGGACGCCGGGCGCTCGCGGGTCGGCCGAGGGAACCGGGACGAATAGGGAGAAGATGAAAAGAAGGGTCCGCTTCCGCGCAGCGCTGGCCGCGATCGCCGCGAGCCTCGCAGCCTGCGCGCTCCCGGCGAGTGCCGGCGCGATCACCGACTACCCGCTCCCCACCGCCGACGCGGGGTTGACGTCCAAGCTCCAGGGTCCCTACTTCGGCAACGGCGGCATCGTCTCATGGCAGGGAGACCTCTGGTTCGCGATGGAGAAGGCGAACAGGCTCGGCAGGATCACGATGGACGGCCAGATCAGCGAGCTCGCGATCCCCGAGGAGGTCTCCGAGCCCAACAGCGGGCCGTTCGCCTCTCCCCGGGCGCGGACGTCAAGCTCTGGGCCGTGGCCGAGGGCCGCCCGCTCGAAGGGGTGATCATGCGGCTGACGCCGGCGATGGAGCTCAAGTACTGGCCCCTGGGCTACGACGAGCAGGCAGGGATCGCCGCCGCCCCCGACGGCGGAGCGTGGACGACCTCCGCCGTCGGCAACGGTCTTTTCCGGGTAGCCGCCGACGAAATCCTCGACGCGTTCAGCGAGCCCAAGTACACCAGCCCGGCGCCGATCACGGCCGGGCCCGATGGAGCGATGTGGTTCGGCGACGGCGGCTCGACGATCCGCCGGATCACGAGCACGGGCGCGGTCCAGAACTTTCACGCAGGCGGCGAGGACCTGGCGATCGTCTCGATCACCACCGGTCCCGACGGAAACCTCTGGTACACGAAGTTCAAGCCCGGGGTCGCGGTCGGCGGCATCCGCTCGAGGGGCGGCGAGATCGTCCGCATGTCCCCGTCCGGCTCGCCGACCGTGTTCAAGCCCGCGGTGACCAAGGATCTGCTCCCGACCCAGATCATTCCGGGGCCGGACGGCGCCCTCTGGTTCTCGACGGTGGGCGGCCTCGGCCGGATCACCACCGACGGCCGGATCACGGAGATGAATCTGCCCGGCGGCCGCGTCGCCGACTCCCTCGCATTCGGCCGGGACGGCGCGATCTGGTTCACCGACGCGCGGCTCAACCGGATCAGCCGGATCAAGGTCGCCGAGGCGCGCGCGCTCGCGCGCTCGGTCGCGCCGAAGATCGCCTCGAAGACCCTGCGCGTGAAGAAGCGCAAGGTCAGGGTGAAGATCGCCTGCCCCGCCGATGCCGGGAAGTGCACAGGCAAGGTGCTCGTCCGGAGGAAGAAGGCGAAGCTCGCCAAGGGCCGCTACTCGGTCCCCGGCGGCAAGACGAAGGCGGCGAAGGCGAAGCTCAGGGCGAAGGGCAAGGCGCTCGTCAAGCGCAGCTCGTCGGTCAAGGTCGTGGTCGAGCTGCGCCCGGCCGACGGTGGGGCCGAGGTGAGGCGGAAGGCGAAGCTGAAAGGGTAAAGGCGAACGGGTGCGACGGCGGTCGCTCGAGCCGCTCAAGCCACCCGTTCGAGCAGTTCGCCGAACCCGCGCACGGTGGCGTCCCAGCGGCGCTCGGTGTCGCGCACGCGGACGGATCCCGCGGCGAGTGTGGCGCGGACCTCGTCGTCCGCGAGCCGTTCGATCGCGCTCGCCAGCCCGGCGAGGTCGGGGTCGAGCGCGGGAATCCCCGATCGCGCGGTCCCGTTCGCACGTGACTCGACCAGCAGGCCGTTGACCCCGTCATGGACCGCCTCGTTCATCGGCGGCGCGTCGTTGGTGATCGCCGGCATCCCGAAGGCGATCGCCTCATACAGAGGCAGTCCCAGGCCCTCCCAACGGGCGGGGGCCAGGCAGACATCGCAGGCGGCGAACTCGCGCAGGTGCTCGGCCGTCGGCTGGTCGGCGACCCGGACCTCGATCCGCGGGTCGCGCCGCGCGGCCTCCTCCGCGGGGCGGACCTGCTTGCGCTCGACCTGCGCCTTTACCACCAGCCTGAGCCGCTCGTCGCGTACCCGTGAGAAGGCCTCCAGCACCGGCTCCAGCGGCTTGCGATGGCCCAGGAACCCGCCGGGGAAGACGAAGGTCACCTGGGAGGGAGAGGGGGGGTCGGCGCCGCGCACCTTCCGAGCCACCGCGAGCAGCTCGGGATGGCACCCCCAGGGCACGTACGGCGTCTCGAGGCCCAGCCCGCGGTAGCGCTCCTGCTCGGCCCCGGTCAGCGAGTAGACGAGGTCGAAGGCCTCGCGCGCTCCGTCGACGTGCTCGGCGGCGAAGTGCTCCCAGACGAAGCGGCCGATCGTCCGCACCCCGCTGCGGCGGAGCGCGGCGAGCTCGGCGAACTGGTAGTTCTGATCGCAGAAGATCGCCTCGATCCCGTTCTCTGTGACCCAGCGCGCGTACTCGGTGGCGGGCACGTCATAGGCGGAGGCCTCGGTGATGCCCGGCTGATCCCAGACGTCGTCGCGGTCGAGCGCCCCGGGTCGGGGCCCGCGCTCCTTCTTCGGCCGGGCGAGCACGAACGTCTCGTGGCCGAGCTGGTCGAGCGCCGAGCGCAGCTGGCGGCCGACCACCGGCTGGCCCCGGTTGAACCACTTGGTCACCACCCCGACGCGCACGCTCAGCTCACCCGCTCGAGCAGGCCCGCGAGGCCCTCGACGGTGCGGCGCCAGCTGCGCTCGCCGTCGCGCAGCTCGAGCGCGCCACGGCCGAGCCGCTCGCGCTCGTCGTCGTCGCCGAGGCGCGCGATCGCGGCGCTGAGCTGATCGAGGTCGGGGTCGAAGGCGGGGATCCCCGAGCCCGCCTCGCCCCACGGGACCGAGTCGACGCAGATCCCGTTGAGGCCGTCGATCACCACCTCGTTCATGGGCGGAGAGTCGTTGGTGATCGAGGGCATGCCGAAGGCGATCGCCTCGTACAGCGGCAGCCCCAGGCCCTCCCAGCGCGATGGCGAGAGACAGACGTCGCAGCTCGCGAACTGGCGCAGGTGCTCGTCGGTCGGGCGGTCCTCGAGCTCGATGACCACCCGCTCGTCGCCGTCGGCGACCCGCTCGAGCTTGCCGGCCTTGCGGTCGACCTGGCCGCGGATCAGCAGCCGGAAGCGCGGGTCGGACGTCCGCACGAAGGCCTCGACGATCTCCGGGAAGGGCTTGCGCTTGCCCATGAAGGATCCAGGCACGTAGAACCAAATCTCGTCCCGGTCGCTCGCGAACCCCGACGGCCCCGGACGAATCCGAGCAAAGCTCGGATCACCGCTCGCTTGCGCTCGCTGGGAGGAGCCGTCGGGCAGGTATTCGAGCAGCTCCGGGTGACACCCCCAGGTCAGCAACGGGCTCTCG
>WHSW01000114.1:0-298 GCA_009379895.1 Solirubrobacterales bacterium | reverse complement strand
ATGACGTCGAAGGCGCGCCTCGCCGGGTCGGCGTCCTCGGGCGCGAAGCTCTCCCAGACGAAGCGCCCGATCGTCCGCACGCCGCCGTCGCGCAGCGCGGCGATCTCATCGAACTGGTCGTTCTGGTCGCAGAGGACGGCGTCGAGCTCGTTGGCCTGAGCCCACGACGAGTACTCGGAGGCCGAGGGATCGGCCTCGCCCGCCTGAGTCACGTCGGGCTGCTCCCAGACGGGGTCGGCGACGCGCTCGAGTTGGGCCCGCGGCCCCTTGACGGGCCTGGCGAGCACGAACGTCTCGT
>WHSW01000113.1 GCA_009379895.1 Solirubrobacterales bacterium | reverse complement strand
CTCGGCTACGCCTGGATCCTGATCACGGACCGCTACCCGCCCTTCCGACTGCGGCCGTAGCGGCTACCCGGCTCTCGCCGGCGGCTTCGGCGAGGCCTGGAACCCATGACCTGGCCGCGATCGCATCCGTGCACGCGCCCGACATGGTCTTCGAGAACCAGGTGTCAGAGGGCTCTGGAACGGGCACCGCTGCCCAAATCGTCGGAGGCCGCGGTTCGAGTCCCGTCGCTCCCGTTCTCCTTGGGCGCCTTTGGGGCGCTGTGGCGCCGGTTTCGCGCCCCTCCCGGGCGCCCGGAGGGCTCGGTCCCGCAGGCCGCGCTTCGCGCCCGGGCGGCAGGAGGGGTCCCGGCCGCGCGATCTGCCCTACCCGCCGGCTGCCGGAGGAGCGTCGCTCTCCCCGTCCTCGCCCGGTTGCTCGCGGGCGATGAAGTCCTCGACCAGCAGCAGGTTGTCGCGCGAGCGCTCGACGACGTTGAGCAGGTCCTGCATCAGCGCGACCTCCTCGACCTGCTCCTTGACGAACCACTGCATGAACTGCTCGGCGCGGTAGTCGCGCGTCTCGCGGGCGAGCTCGAAGAGCTTGTAGATCTCCTCGCCGACGCGCCGCTCCTGCTCGAGCGCCATCCGCACCGGGGCCACGTCGTCGCCGAACTTGGACTCCGAGGCGGCGATCTCGGGAATCCGCACCTGCTCGTCGACGTCGAGCAGGTACTGGACCATCATCATCGCGTGGCTGCGCTCCTCGGCCGCCTGGCGGTAGAAGAACGCGGCCAGGCGCGGCAGGGTCTCGGCGTCGTAGTGGACGGCGGCGCCGACGTACTGCATCGAGGCGGCGAACTCGTTCGCGATCTGCTCGTTGAGGGCGTCGGGGAAGTTGCGGTCGGCCATCTGGCTCCTCCGGGTCGGGCGACGTTCTCGGCGACGCTACCGAAAAGTCCGGGTTCGGCCCCCCGAAGCCGGCGTTCGGCCCACCGAACTACTACTCGGCCCAGCGAAAGCCGGTCTCGCTCTGCGCCGGGTCCATCGGACTGCTCGGCATCCCGGCGGGGACGCTCGGGTCGTTGTAGCCCGAGGGCGCGACGTCGTTGGGGGTGTCGGGGTGAAAGAGCGAGGCCAGGTACTGGATCTGACCGCGCCCGCACTGCTGCTCGCCCTGCCCACCGCCGTAGATCGCGATCCCCTCGCGCTCGCAGTGCTCGTAGATCGCCAGCAGCTCGCGCAGGGAGCCGAAGCGCGAGGGCTTCGAGTTGATCGCCCTGCGGGCCAGCTCGGTGACGTCGGCGAGCGAGTGAAGCGGCGCGTCCCAGGTGATCCGATCGGCGTGCGGCTCGAGCGCCGGCTCGGTCTCGGGGTTGAGGTCGGGGTCCTCGAGATAGGCATCCGGAAACGCCTCGGCGACCGCCCGGTAGAGCTCGGGGTCGGTCTCGACGTCGACCACGGTCCCCTTGTAAAAGCCCTTGAGGTCCATCACCTGGACCGTCGCCAGCTCGCGCACCTCGGCGATCAGATCGGTATCCCAGTCGTTCTCGGGGTCGAGCTTGAACTCGAGCCCGGGGTACCTCTCGAGCCGGCTGCGGATCGGCTCGGTGTCGGATACCGAGCCGTCGTCCCAGCCCGACAGCCGGGTCGAGCAGACGAACCGCAGCGGCGTCGGGTCGCGGCCGAGCGCCTCGTACAGGGGGACACGGTTCTGGCGCAGGGCGAGGTCCAGCGCGGCGGACTCATACGCCCAGCGGCGGTAGTGGCGCGAGGGCTCGCGCTCGGGCGCCGCCCCGGGAAAGAGGTCGAGCTCGCCGAGCAGCTCGCAGGCCTGACCCAGGGTCGAGGGCCGGCTCAGGTCGAGCACCGCGCCGGCGTCGCGGTGGGCGATGTGGTCGAGCACGTCGTAGACGACGTCCTCGCCGATCCCCTCCTGCCCGGCGCCGCGCAGGTGGATGACCGTCGAGGGGCGGGTGAACTCCCCGTACTCGCGGTCGTGCCCGGTCAGCTCGTAGGACTCGATCTCGATCGGCAGCTCGGCGAGGCGTTCCCAGGTGCTCATCCGCGGCAGGGTAACCGGCCGCGCGCCCGACGGCGTCTTCGGCTCGGCGGCGTACGTAACCGAATGTCAGTGTTCGTCACCGACGCGAATGGCCGTGGTGGCTGGGACGATCGCGGCCGATGGGACGAGGATCCGGGGGATCAGAGTCCGCGAACCAGGGCGCCGCGCGCCCGGAAGCGAGCGCCAGCACCCGACGCTGGACGCTCGCCGCCGTCTGCCTGGCGATCTCGATGCTGATGGTCGACCTGACCGTCGTCGTCGTCGCGCTGCCCGACATCCAGCGCGACTTCGGCACCTCGCTGGAGACCCAGCAGTGGACCGTGAACGCCTACGCGCTCGCGGTCGCGGTCTTCCTGGTCGTCGGCGGGCGGCTCGGCGACATCTTCGGGCGCCGCCGGCTGTTCCTGACGGGCACCGTGGTCTTCACCTGCGCCTCCGCCCTGGCGGCCGCCTCGGCCGACGACACCATGTTGATCGGCGCGCGGATCCTGCAGGGGATCGGCGGGGCGCTCATGTACCCCGCCACGCTGTCGCTGGTCTCGGCCGCCTTTCCACCCGAGAGGCGAAACCAGGCGGTCGGCATCTGGGCCGGGGTGGCGGGGCTCTCCCTCGCCTCGGGGCCGCTGCTCGGCGGCGCGCTGACCCAGATCGACTGGCGCTGGATCTTTTTGATCAACATCCCGCTCGGCGCGCTGACCATCCTGCTCACGGTCGCTCGGATCCGCGAGTCGCGCGAGGAGGGAATCGCCCGCACGATCGACGTCCCGGGCTTTCTCACCCTCGGCGGGGGGCTGACCGCGCTCGTGCTGGCGCTCGATCAGTCCAACGGCTGGGGTTGGGGCTCGCCGGCGATCATCGCCCTGCTCGCCGCGGCCGTCGTCCTGCTGGTCGGCTTCGTGGTCGTCGAGTCACGGGCCGAGCAGCCGCTGATCGACCTCAGCCTGTTTCGCAGCTCGACCTTCAGCGGGGCGCTGAGCATCAACTTCATCGTCCAGTTCTGCCTCATGGGCGCCGTCTTCTTCCTCTCCCTGTACCTGCAGAACATCCTCGGCTTCGACGCGATCGAGACCGGCGTCCGGGTGCTGCCGATCACCGCGCCGTTCGTGATCGTCACCCCGCTCGCCGGGCTGGCGGCGGCGCGCGTCGGCGAGCGTCCCCCGATCGTGCTCGGCATGGTCGTCGTCGCCGTCGCGCTCTATCTGCTCACCGGGATCGACGGCACGACCACCTACGCGGACCTGTGGCTTCCCTTCGTCCTGCTCGGGATCGGGGTCTCGCTGGTCATGCCGCCGATGTCGACCGCGGTCATGAACTCGGTCTCCGACGCCAAGGCCGGGGCAGCGGCGGGGATGCTCGACACCTACCGCCAGGTCGGGACCGCGTTCGGGGTCGCCGTCCTGGGGGCGATCTTCTTCAGCCAGGCGGCGACCAAGATCGTCGGCCTGGCCGAGGACGCCGGGCTCTCGGCCGTCCGCGCCGGGCGGCTCGACGACGTGGCCTCCAACCCCGGCGCCGCGGCCGACGCGATCGGGTCGCTGCCGGCCGGGGCCGCCCGGAGCGTCGAGGCCGCGATCGGGGCCGGGTTCTCGGAGGCGCTCGCGGTGATCATGTGGCCGGCCGCCGGGCTGGCGCTGCTCGGCGCCGTGGTCGCGTTGGTGGCGATCCGCCGCCCCGCCGCCGAGGCCGCGCGACCGGCGAGCACCACCGGCGCCAGGATCGGCCCGTGCTCGTTTCCGAACCCGACTATGTGCCCGCACCACGGGCTCTGGCACGGGCTGCTGGGCAGGCCGCTGCGCCACACGCGGGCCGCCACCCCGTCCGCGCCCGCGCGACAGGACTCGCCGGCGGGCAGGGACGCAGACCGTGAGACCGAAGCGAAGGGAGAGGTGATGTCGCGATGAGTCTGACCGACAAGGTGTTCGCCGCCGAGGGCCGGTGGCTGATGGGCAAGGTGGCGCCCCGCAAGCTGCTCGACAGCATCGGCAGCCACCTGAGGGCGGTGGCGCCCGGGCGCGAGGAGGAGCTGGTCGCGGCGATCGGGTCGCGGGCCGAGGAGCTCGCGAAGGGCGATCAGGACATGCTGGTCGACGGACCGGCGAAGGGGATGCTCGCCACGTGCTCGGTCGTGCTTGCCGGCTACGAGATCCTGCTCCCGGAGTTCGACGGTGACGAGCGGCGCACGATCCTGTTCCTGCAGCACATCTTCGGCGAGGCCTACAGGCGCTCGATCGAGGTCGTGATCGAGGCGCTGACCAAGGGCGACACCCCGCTCGACACGGTCGCCAAGGCGATGGAGAAGAGCTCGGCGATGTACGGCTCGTACTTTCGGTTCGACTTCGAACGCCCCGACGACGACACATTCGAGATGGGCGTCACGCGCTGCTTCTTTCACGACTTCTTCGCCCGCCACGACGCGCCGCTGGTGACCACCGTGCTCTGCGCCTGGGACGCGAACTGGATGCAGGCGCTGGACCCCGGGGTGACCGGGCTGCGCTCGGAGCGCACCTCGCTGCTCTCGCTCGGCGACGACGCGTGCCGGTTTCGCGTCGTGCGCACCGACGACCCGCTCGCCGCCCAGGAGGACGTGCTTGCGGAGCGCTTCGCCGGGCCGGCGCAGGGCGGCTGAGGGGTCGACGTCCTGCGACGTCTACTCGGAGCCCTCGCGTGGGCCATGCTCGCGGGCGCGATCGTGGTGCCGGCGGCCGGGGCGACCACGGTCGCCAGCGAGTCGGAGCTGCGCGCCGCGTTCGAGGATGCCGGTGAGGCGCGGATCGATCTCGCGGCCCGGGTCGAGCTGCACTGCGTGGGGTCGGGGGGCGGCGCGCTGCAGCGCGACAGCGCGACGCCGCTGACCCTCAACGGCCACGGCTTCGCCGTGCACCAGACCTGCACCGAGGGGGAGAGCAACGTGCTGTTGCAGGATGGCGGCGGGGCGCTGACCCTGAAGGACGTGACGATCACCGGCGGCGACTCGGAGGCCGATGGCGGTGGCGTGCTGGCGATCGGCCCGGTGACGGTGATCCGCTCCGAGATCGTCGGCAACGCGGCCGTCGACGGGGCCGGCGGCGGGATCGCGTCGGACGGCGCGGTGACGGTGATCGACTCGTCGATCTCCTCCAACCACGCCTCTCAGGATGGCGGCATCGCCGCCGCCGACAGGATCACGGTGCTTCGGTCCACGATCAGCGGCAACGAGGGCGGCGGGATCACGGGAGCCCCCGGGCCCGTGGCGGTGAACGTCACCAACTCCACCGTCGCCGACAACTTCGCCGCCGCCCCGAGCGCCGGCATCTTCACCGAGGGCGTGACCACGCTCGTGTACGCGACCGTCGTTCGCAACCGGGCGCAGGACTTCCCGAACATCGACTCGCCGGCGCTCGTCAGCTTCGCATCGGTCGTGGCGCTCCCGCTCGGCAGCGAGCGCAGCTGCCTCGTCGGGAGCACGATCTCTCACGGCTACAACCTGAGCGACACCTCGAGGGCAACGTGCGGGTTCGACGCGCCGACCGACCGTCCCAGCAGAGGCGACCCCATGCTGGCGCCGCTTGCCGCCAACGGCGGGCCGACGCCGACGATGCTCCCGCTCGCGGGCAGCCCGCTGCTCGACGCGATCCCCGCCGCGCAATGCCGCGCCGACGGCGCCGCCGGCGTGACCAGCGACCAGCGCGGGGTCACCCGTCCCCAGGGCGGGTCGTGTGACATCGGCGCCGTCGAGGTCGCGGTGCCGCCTCCCCCCCCGCCGAATCCGATCCCGGCCGCGCTCTCGCCCGCGCCCGAGCCGCCCTCGAACCGGTTTCGCCTCGGCGCGCCGAAGCGAAACAAGCGACACGGCACGGCGAGGCTCAGGGTGACGGTCCCCGGCCCCGGCGTGCTGCGCCTGGTGAAGACGAAGCAGGTGCGGCCGACGCGGAAGGACGTCGCCTCGGCCGGCAAGGTGAACCTGAGGGTCAGGCCGCGGCGCCAGGCTCGCCGGCGGCTTCGCCGGCGGGCCGAGGTGAGGGTGCGGGCCAGGGCCACCTACAGCCCGGAGGGCGGCGAGCCGCGGACGAAGAGCAGGAGGCTAACGCTGAGGCTCGAGCCGAAGCGAAAGCGCGGGCCTCGCTGAGGGCGCAAGTCGCCGCCGCCGCCGCCATCGACCTGCCCGTGAGCGCCCCGGCCTGACGGGGAGGCGCCGCCGATCAGCGGTCCCGCGGGAGCAGGCGGAAGGCGTCGCGCGCGGCCAGAGGTCACACGGCGCGAGAGTGACGCTCGTCGTGGGTCGCGATCTCGATCGTCTCGAGGCGCTCGGCGAGCACCACGAGCGACGCGTCGGCGAGTCCGAGGCGGCCGAGCAGCGACCGTCCATCCAGCGGCGGCGGTTCGATCATCCGTCGCGCCGCGTGCGCGCTCGGGCGCGAGCGGCAAGCGGCGCCAGCTCGCCGATCAGTTCGAGCATCTCCTCGAGCCGCTCGCCGGGCCGCGTTCTGCGAACTCGGCCCGGTCGGCGTCGAGCGTCGCCCGGTCGATCTGCCCCAGCTCATGCCGATCTTGCGCTGCCGGTGCCTGCGCGCTGACGTCACAGGCTGAGACCAGCCGCGGCGGACGCAGCCTTCCCTCGAAGCGAGCGGCCTCACGGGCGGATGCCGGTGCGCTCGCCCTGAGGGCCGGAGGCAAGGCCCGAACCTCGGCGACGATCAGGGGCGTCGTTGCGAGGGTTCGTGATCGATCGGCCTGCACCCCTTCCGCCACCAGCCGCGCATCGAGTGTGGCGGCCCTCGTCGGTCATTCCAGTCGACTGACCTCGGGGTGCGCGTCGAATCCGCGGTCGAAGGTCATGATGCCCTCGATGTCGTGGCGTCGCATGACCGCGATGTGAATCGCGTCGCGGGCCGACAGCGACGTGTAGCGCAGCAGGACGTCCTTTGCCGCCTCGACGTCCTCGCGCTCGATCGCGAGCACGTCGTCGACCACGCCGAGGATCGCGTCGAAGGCCGGCTGGATCGCCTCGCGCCGGTCGATCGCCGCGTAGCGGTGGCAGATCTCCTGCAGCACCTCCGCGTCGGTCAGCAGCCGTTCGTGGGCCGAGAGCGCGTTCTCCAGCAAGCGTTGGGCGTCGAGCTTGTGAGGGTGCGCGGCGCCGACCAGATACATGGGGATGTTGGAGTCGACGAGGATCACTCCGGGGCCTGAGCCCCGTACCCGCGCTCGATCTCGGCCAGCATCGCGTCGATGTCCGCGGTCGGGAAGCGATGCCGCGCCGCGGCCCGAACCGCCCGCAGCTTGCCGTCGATGTCGCCCCGAGGCTCGCGCCGACGCGCGTCTTTCAGGGCGCGCCGAACCCACTCCGAGACGGGCACCCCCTCGCGCCGGGCGACCTCGCGCAGCTCACGCAGTTCCGACTCCTCGAGGAGCACCTGCAATCGCTTACTCATGGCTTGAGTATGGCAGGAGTAGCGGATGAGGGACGCTCGGCATCGGGGCTCGTTGAACCCGGCGGTGAAGAACAAGCATCGCCGAGGCGCCGACCTGCGGCAGAGGACGCCGATCAAGCCCAGCGCCGAGAGCGCGTCCGTGTCCCCCGATGGCGTAGACGACGACCAGCAACGCGTTCGAGCCGATCATCACCCCGATGCCGCAGCAGCTCGATCAGCCGCCTGCCGCCCTCGGGCTGCAGGTCACCGTCGATCTCGCGCAGGGTGCGCTCGACATCGGCGCCGGGATCGAAGCGGCGCAGCGTCTCGCGAGCCTCGCGCTCGCGGCCCCTCATTACGTACCGGCGCGGCGTGTCGGGCAGGCTCACGAGCAGCACGTACACGAAGGCGCTCGCCAGCGCCGCGAGCGCGAGCATGATTCGCCACGCGTCCCTGCCGGCCAGCGCGTAATCGGCGAAGTAGGCGATCGTGATGTCGACCACCGTCACCACCTGGTAGGCGGCGATCAACCCGCCGCGTATCCTGGCCGGGGCGCACTCGGCGATGAGATCGGCGCCACGACCGTCGAGATCCCGATTGCTGACCCCGAGCAGGAAGCGGGTGACGTCGCGATCCACTCCGTCGCCGCCGTCGAGAGGCCGACGTTGTCGGGGATGACAGCAGCGCGCCGGCGATGCTGCCGGTGTCATAGCCGTAGATCACGCCGACCGCCACCGCGGCGAGCGCGATCGTGATGCCCAGGCCGCGGCGGGCCCCCGGCGTCGAGTTACTCATCGGGTCGGCCCCGCGACCGCACCGCCGGCGAGCCGACGCCGAGGCGCCGCCTCACGACCCCCGCCCCGCCGCACCGCACCGCGCGTGTGCGTCGGGGTGCGGCTCATGCTCCACCCGGCCGCCGCGGAGCCGTGCGACCCCGCGCCCCCGAGCCGCGGCGTCAGTAGTCGTTGTGGCAGTAACCAATGGAGTGGGCGTCGAACAGCTGCTCGTGGACGAAGCCGGGGCTGAGCACGGCGTGGTCCGGGCCTCTCAGCGCCGGGGCATAGAGCCGCTCCTTGAAGAAGCCGAGGGCGGGGGTAAACGTGGCGCCGCCGCTGTCGGAGGGGCTGTTCAGCAGCGTGTTGAGCAGGCCCTCGCTCGGGTAGATCGCCTTCGGATAGGAGTTCCATCTGCATAGGTACCAGTAGTTGTCCTGGATCGGGGGGTTGCTTCCGGTGGCGGGGACCTTGACCTGGGCGAGGTTTTGGGAGGACGGGGCCGACCCAAAGAACCCGTGGTCTCCCCACTGGGTCGGATTGCCGGTCCCCGAGCTCACGACGTTGACCGGGACCGCCAGCAGCGTGGACCACATGTAGCGGCGCTGGCTCAACTGGATCGCGTTCGTGAGGGCGTCGATGCCGCCGCTCGACAACCCCCAGCCGGGATTGCCTCCGGTCTGGGACGTGTTGCTGACCAGCGCGCTGGCCTTCTGCAGGCGCCCCCAGTCGCTGACCAGCAGATCGGCGACGTGGTCGAGGTCCAGGATGACCTGAGTCATCTGGTTGCTGAGGTCGTTCGCGAACTCGGCGAACTGCTGCTCGAAGGTCACGGGGTCGAAGAGCGCCGACCCACCCGGCGTGGTCTCGAACGCCTGCATGATCTGCATCGTGCCCGCGGTGATCCTGAACGGGGCGCTGAGCAAACCGCCGACCTCGGGCACGGCGCCGGCGAAACCGGATCCGATCGTCATCGCCCCTTCAATGATCCCGAGGGCATTCGGCCCCTTCGCGTCGGTGGGTGGCTTGTCGTAGAACTCCTCGATCCTGCTCTGAACGGCCTGCAGGCTGACCGAGCCCGTGAGCATCGTGGTCTTCAGCAGTCCGTTCAGGTCCGCTTCACCGCCACCCGTGAAGTACTCGCTGACCGTGCCGACCATGGGGAACTCGTCGTTGAGCTGCTTCATGACTGCCGCGATCGCCGGCGTGCATGGCGTCTTCTCCCTGGCGCTCTCGTTGCAGAAGCTGCTGTTCATCAGGTCGGCCTTGTCCGACCACGTGATGCTGTCGTTGCGCCAGTAGTTGGCGCGAATCCCGAACTTGGGGTCGACGGGGAGCTCGAGCTTCTGGGCGATCTGCTCGAGCGCCGCCTGCTCCCCGGGCCCGTCGAAGGCGGGGAACGGCTCCGCTGGCTCGGCGAGCAGCTTCTTGAGCTGCGGCTGGGCCAGGACCGCGTCCTCGCCGGGGCCCGGGGAGCCGTAGCCGGCGGGGACGAGCAGTCCCTGGCGGTTGCGCTTGAACGTGCCGGCCAGACGAGGTGCCTGGATCGCGCCGTTGAGCGCCTGGCTGACCTCGGCGCCGCGGTTGGGCCCCAGGGCGCCGAGCCCGTTGACGCCCACGAACGAGTAATCGCCCGTGCCGTCCAGTCCCAGCAACACCTGCGGGTTGGCGCCGAAGGCCGGCAGGCCGGAGGATCCGGCCAGCAGCGCCCAGCTCGCCTGCGTGGCGATGACGTTCGGCTTGCCGATCGTGGTGATCAGCACCATCGCGTCCGGGTCGGCGAGCAGCCGCTGCAGGTCGGTCTGGCCGCCGGCCTCATCTCCCACGAAGGCCCACAGGCACTGGGGCGGTGAGATCGGCGGGGGGCATTCTCCATTGTGGGCGGCCTCGTTGAGGTACGTCCACGTGGCGTGCAACTCGAGCGTGTCGGCTTCGAGCCAGAGGATCTGCACCCCACTCTGGCCGGGCTCGAGGTTCAAGGAGGGGTAGTCCTTGCCGTTCACCGAGATCACGTTCTCGCTCGCGGTGCTGCTCGGCGCATGGGTGTCGAAGATGACATCCTCCGGCGCCCAGGTGAACGTGAAGTTGTCGTTCGAGTCGAGCTGGAGAAATCCGGACAGCGCACCCTCTTGCGGGTCCGATCCCTGGGTGCGGCCGATCAGCTGGTAGGCGCTGCCCGGCGACGTCCCCCTTACGCCGACCACGGACCAGTTGCCGCCGTTGAACGCCGCGGCGCGCTGAGCGGGGTAGGTTGCGCCGATCGAGCTCAGTGCCTGCTGGATGCCGGGCGGTGGGCCCTGGGCGGCTCCCGCACCACTCATGATCACCAGGTCACCGGACGCGATGTCTGCGACGTACTGGCCAAGCGTGATGTTGTCGTTTCCGTAGCTGAAGGTGTTGAACTTGACCAGCTCCAGCGTCTCGCGGTCCAGAACCATCACCTGAGCCTGGCCGGGGGCTCCCGGATTGAACTGGTCGCCCACCTGGATTCCGACCTTGCCGGAGGAGTGGGCGATCGTCACGACCGGAACCCCACTGGGGAGGACGTCAGGCTGCGCGGCGACGGTAACCGTGTCCAGCGATGTGGGGCCCGCCCCGGACGCCCGGGTTCGGCCCGCCGCGGTGGGACGGGCGCCGCGCGCGTTCGCCGAGCGAAGGTCCTTGCCCGCGCTTCCGGCGCCTGGGCCCCTCGCCCGCAGCGACAGCGTGTAGTGGCCCTCGACGTCGGTGACCAGCCGCGGGCGGGCATCGCGCGTCCGCCGCAGCTTCGGCTTCGAGCCCTTGGGCTTGTCGACGACGCGCCAGCGCATGGCAAGGCGCGACCCGCGCTGGGCGGGGCGGCTCTTCCGCCCATCCAGGCGCAGGCGCTTGCCGACCGGCGCGGTGCGGTCGCGTCCGGCGTCGGCCAGCGGCCGGTCGCGACGGATGTGAAACGTGCGCCGCACGCGCTCGTAGCGTCCCTCGCGGGTGAAGGCGGTGACCACCAGGCGGTTGCGCCCGAAGCGCAGGCCGTTGTGGACGGTGAGCTCGGCGGTGCGGATCCGGCCGTCGCCGCGGCGCTCGAAGGCGCCGCGCACGTTGCGGCCGTTCAGGCGCGCCCGCAGACGCCCGCCCTCGAGCGCGATCCGCGCCTGCACCGGCGCCGCCTGCGTCCCGACCCGCGGACGGCGCACGTGGACCAGGTCGGCGTGCCCGCCGGCGACCGTGAAGTCGCTGGCGATCACGTCCTCCTCGCCGGCGCGCGTGCGCACCGTCACGTAGAGGTGGTTGCGGCCCGTCGCCAGCTGGCGGCCGCGGCGAAGCCGCGCGCGCCACAGGTCCTCGCGCACCGAGTGAAAGCGCGCGGTGACGTCCGCGTGCCCGTTCTTGCTCGAGGACAGCGAGGCGCTCAGCTTGCTCAGCGGCTCGGGCGCCTTGACGCGAGCGGCGACGACGTTCTTGGTCACCAGGGCCCCCGACCGCGGGGCGACGATCCTCGTCGGGCGGTCGAGATCGAGCTTGGCCGCCTGGGCGGCGGCGGGCGCGGCGGTGATGGCGAGCGCGGCGCACAGCCCGGCGGCGCCCAGGATGGCCGCGGCGAGGGAGACGGCCCGGGGGGCGGGCCCACCCCTTCGACGACCGGTGATCGAACGCGGCTGGCGGACGGCCGTCGAACCCTGCCGGCGAGCGGTCATCCAAGGTTCCTCTCTCTGCGGGGTCCCCTAAGCACGGACGCCTGCCACGAAATCGTGAATCCCGCCGCTTCGCGTCAGTGGCGCCCACTGACATTCGGTCCCGTACAGTGCGATTGCCATGGTTGGGGAGGCTGGTGAGCGGCTGCTCGAGCGCGGCGCCGAGCTCGGCGCGCTCGACGAGGCGATCGCCGCGGCGGCCGCCGGGGACGGCGGCCTGGTGGTGATCGAGGGTGCGCCGGGAATCGGCAAGACGGTGCTGCTCGCCGCCGCGCGCGAGCGGGCACGGGCGGCGGGTCTGGAGGTGCTGGCCGCGCGCGGCGCGGTGCTCGAGCGCGAGTACCCGTTCGGGGTCGCGCGGCGGCTGCTCGAGCCGGTCATGGACCCGGCCGACGAGCCGCCGCTGGCGGGGCCGTTCGCAGCCGGCGACGGT
>WHSW01000112.1 GCA_009379895.1 Solirubrobacterales bacterium | reverse complement strand
CGACTCTGGCTCGGAGCTGCTCTCGCACGTGCTGCGGGCGGCGCGGCCGGTGGCCGTCAACGTCGAGGAGTCGGTGCTCGAGGTGGGCTTTCCGGCGTCGGCGGCGTTCAACAAGCGCAAGGCCGAGGCCGCGGAGGCCAAGGACCGCTTCGCCGACGCGGTGAAGACGATCGTCGGCGAGCGCCTGCGCCCGGTCTACGTCCTGCTCGAGGGCGAGGAGGCGGAGACGCCGCCGGAGGCGCGGCTCTCCGAGGATGAGCTGATCGAGCTGGTCCGCAGCGAGTTCGACGCTGAGGAATACGTCGCCGAGCCACAGCAAGGCGAGGCCGAAGCTAAGGAGGCGGAAGGATGACGCGGCTTCCCCAGGGTGCCGGCGGGTTCGACATGAACTCGATGATGAAGCAGGTCCAGCAGATGCAGGCCGAGATGAGCGACGCGCAGGAGAAGCTCAAGGACGAGGTCGTCGATGCGAGCGCCGGCGGCGGCATGGTCAAGGTGAAGATGAGCGGCGACCTGCGCCTGCTCGAGATCGCGATCGACCCCGAGGCGATCGACCCCGAGGAGCCCGACCTGCTCCAGGACATGGTGCTGGCGGCGGTCAACGAGGGGCTCCGCGCGGCGCAGGAGCTGGCGGCGAGCCGGATGGGCGGGATCGCGGGCGGCGCCGGCGGCGGGCTCGGGCTGCCGGGCCTGTAGGCCGCGGGCGACACACCCGGAGCAACAGACTCACCCGGGCGAAGCGCTTCAGATTACGTCCGGGGGCCGGACGCCAGATGAAGCGCTTCGGCGCGGTGCGCCGTCCCCACCGCTTCGGCGTGCCGCGCGGCCCGCCGCTTCGGCGCCGCGTGCCGCCCCCGCCGCGTCGGCGCCGACCGCTAGCTTCACGTCGATGTATCCGGCTCCGATCGAGCGCCTGGTCACCGAGCTAGCGAAGCTGCCCGGGATCGGGCAGCGGACCGCGCAGCGGCTCGCCTTCCACATCCTGCGCGCCGACGACGGCGACGCGCAGGCGCTCGCCGAGGCCGTTCGCGAGGTCAAGGAGAAGGTCGGGCTGTGCGAGATCTGCTTCAACCTCGCCGAGGGGCCGCGCTGCGAGATCTGCGAGGACCCGCGCCGCGACCGGGCCCTGATCTGCGTCGTCGAGCAGCCCGCCGACGTGATCCCGATCGAGCGCACGCACGAGTACCGGGGCCTCTACCACGTGCTCGGCGGGGCGCTCTCGCCGATCGACGGCGTCGACCCCGACGACCTGAGGATCACCGAGCTGGTCGCGCGCATCGACGGCGACGAGGTCTCCGAGGTCGTCGTGGCGACCAACCCGACGACCACCGGCGAGGCGACCGCGCACCACGTCGCCGGCCTGTTGCGCGGCAGGGTGGCGATCACGCGGCTGGCGAGCGGGCTGCCGGTCGGCGCCGACCTCGAGCACGCCGACGAGGTCACGCTCGGCCGGGCCTTCGCGGGCCGCCGCTCGCTGGACGCGGCCTGAGCGCGCGGCCTGAGCGCGGGCCGAGCTCGCGGGCCGGCCGCACGATCGCGCGCGGCCGGCCCCCGAGTCTCAGTACGAGTAGCCGCCGCTCGAGGAGCCCGAGTCGGCGCCCTCGTCGGTGGAGTCGCCGGAGCCGCTCGTCCCGTCGCCCCCGATCACGTGCCAGGTGAACGTCTGGCCCTCGAACGAGTCGGTGAAGCCGTCGCCGGTGACCTGGCCGGGGCCGCCGTCGTCGGCGAACGTGTAGAGCGGCGCGCCGTCGAGGGTCACCTGCTCGGAGCCGTCCGGGCGCTTGACCGTCCCGACCTCCCCGGCGACGTCCGAGGTCGCGGTCGGCTGCTCGTTGCCCATCACGGCCAGCGGCACCCAGTCCGCCTCGCACCCACCGGTGCAGATGATCTTGCCGTTCGCCTCCTCGTCGGGTGAATAGAGCGCGTTGCCCTCGGAGTCGACGAGCACCGAGCCCGCGTCGCCGATCGTCTGCATGGCCACCGTCTCGTCGCCCGAGGAGCTGGTGGCCGCGGTCGCGCTCGAGCCGTCGTCGTCGCCACCGCATGCCGCGAGCCCGAGCACTGCCGCCAGCGCGGCGACGGCGAGCAGCCCGGACCTGATCGAAAAGATGTTCATGTCAGGTCTTACGACGCGGGCGCGCGCGCGGATTGCGCGCCGCGCCGGCCTACGCCTCGCTGAGCCCGAGCCTGGCGTGGAGCCGGCGCAGCGGCGCCGGCGCCCACCAGTTCCAGCGGCCGAGCATCCGCATCAGCGAGGGGACCAGCAGGGCGCGGATGATCGTCGCGTCGATCAGCACCGCGAGCGCCGTGCCGACGCCGAGCTCCTTGATGAAGATGACCTGCGAGGTGACGAAGGCGCCGATCGCGACCGCGAACAGGACCGCCGCCGCGGTGACGATCCGTCCGGTGCGCTCGAGGCCGACCGCGACTGCCTCGTCGTCGCCGTGGCCGGCGTCGCGCGCCTCCTTGATCCGGGCGAGCAGGAAGACCCCGTAGTCGGTCGAGAGCCCGAAGACGACGGCGAACAAGAGCAGCGGCTGCGTCGCCTCGAGCCCGCCCTGGCTCGTGTAGTCGAGCAGGCCCTCGAGGCGGCCGTCCTGGAAGATCCAGACCAGGATCCCGAAGGTCGCGCTCAGCCCGAGGAAGTTCATCAGCACCTGCTTGAGCGGCAGGATCACCGAGCCCGTCATCAAGAAGAGGACGACGAAGGTGACCACGAAGACGATCGCCAGGACCAGCGGCAGGTGATCGCCGAGGCTCGATTGCAGGTCGAGGTAGTGGGCGGTGAAGCCGCTGATCAGGGCGGGGGAGTCGAGCGCGCGCAGCTCGTCGACCAGCTCGCGGCTGCGGTCGGCGAGCGGCGGAGCCGACGACACCACGTCGATCGCATAGGCGTCGTCGCCGAGCGCGCTCGGCGGCCGCACCTCGGCGACCCCGGGCACCGACGACGCCTCGCGCGCGAAGGCCCGCGCCTCGTCGCGCCCCTCGACGGCGGCGGTGATCGGCGTGTCGCGGAAGGGCGGGAAGTCGGCGCGCAGCGCGTCGTCGACCTGGCGTGAGCTCGTCGACTCGGGCAGCACCTGGGCGTCGACCGACGTGAACTGGATCGACAGGAAGGGGATCCCGAGGGCGATCAAGAGCACCGCGCTGGCGGCCGCGATGCGGCCGGGAAACCGCATCACGAGCCGTGAGAGCCGATACCAGAACCCCTCCGACGCGGGCCGCGCGTCGCGCTCGGCGCGCCGGTGCAGGAAGGCGGGGGAGAGCGCGTTGACGCGCTCGCCGAGCAGGGCGAGGATCGCGGGCAGGACGAGGAGCGCGATCGCCGCCGCGATCAGGGCCACGAACAGGCCCCCGATCCCCATCGAGTAGAGGAAGCGCTGGGGGAAGACGAGCAGCGAGGCGAGCGCCCCGGCGACGGTCAGCGAGCTGAACAGGACCGTCCGCCCGGCGGTCCGCATCGTCTGCCGCAGCGCCTCGAGCCCGGGCCCCGAGCGCGCCAGCTCCTCGCGGTAGCGCGTGACGATGAACAGGCTGTAGTCGATCGCCAGCCCGAGGCCGAGGCCGGTGACCAGGTTGAGGGCGAAGATCGAGACCGAGGTCAGCTCGCTGGCCACGGTCAGCATCAGGAAGGTGCTGACGATCGCCAGGCCGCCGACCAGCAGCGGCAGCAGCGCGGCGACCAGGCTGCGAAAGAAGAGCAGCGAGAGGACGAAGAGGATCGGGAAGGCGTAGAGCTCGGCGGTGCGCAGGTCGGACTCGGTCTGCTCGTTGACCTGCTGCTGGACGACGGCGTAGCCGCCGACCGTGACGCCAGGCTCGCCGGCGAGCCGCTCGGCGAGCCGCTCGCCCGCGTCCTGGATCGCCTTGTCGTCGGTGGGCGTCAGGCTGACCGCGAGGTAGGTCCGGTCGCCGCGCGTGGAGACGAAGTCACGCGAGCGGGTCGTGTAATAGCTGGCGACCTGGGCGACGTCGGCGTCGCGGCGGATCGAGCGCGCCAGCGCCTCGACGCGGGCGCGGGTCGCGGGGTCGCGCACGTCGGCGTCGTCGAGCAGGACGACGACCTGGGTCGCGCGGTAGCCGGCGTCCTCGAGCCGCTGCTCGGCGCGCACGCTCTCGGTCGCCGGGTCGTCAGCGCCGTAGGGGTCGAGGCGGTCGGCGACGCCGGCGCCCAGCACGCCCGCGAAGGCGAAGAACAGGGCGGCGACGAGCAGCACCCGCTTCGGGCGCCCCTGCGAGAGCCGGGCGAGGCGGTCGAGCATCAGGCCGCCACCTCGTCGCTCGCGGGATCGCCGCCGCCCGTCGGCAGCTCGGCGAGCGCGCGCTCACACCAGCTCTCCATCCAACGTTGGCACTCGACCCCGTAGCCGAGCACGATCGCCGCGTAGCCCGACGCCTTGCCGGCCCGTTGCATGCCCTCCAGCCGCTCGGCGAGCGCGCGGTGATGGCGCCGCTTGGCCTCCAGGGTCGTCCTCGCGCTCTCGGGCGAGGCCGAGGCGAAGAACAGCTTCAACAGCGCCTCGTCGCGCATCTCGAACGTCTCGGGCTCGCGCTCGAGCCACTCGCGCAGCGCCCGCCGCCCGTCGTCGGTGAGCCGGTGCAGGTTGCGGCGCCGCCCGCCGGTCGGCTGGGGCTCGGCCGCCAGTAGCCCCGCCTGCTCGAGGCGGTGCAGCTCGGCGTAGATCTGGCTGTAGCTGGCCGCCCAGAAGAAGCGCGTCGAGCCGTCGACGGTCTGCTTGATGTCGTAGCCCGACATCGGCCGCCAGGAGACCATCCCGAGGATCACGTACGCCGTGGCGCTCAGCTCCATCTATCTGCGAGATATATCAGACAGATATGTCGCGCGGTGTGAACTGGGTCACATGGCCGCCGCCCGGGCCCGACCGTATCCTCCGGCCTCATGCCGGAGACCGTGGTGATGAAGTTCGGCGGCACGTCCGTCGCCTCGGCGGAGGACATCCAGCGCGCCGCGCGGCGGATCGTCGCCGCGCGCGAGGGCGGCCAGCAGGTGGTCGCCGTGCTCTCGGCCCGCGGCAAGACGACCGACGACCTGGTCGCGGCGGCCTTCGAGATCTCCGCGCGCCCGCTCGAGCGCGAGATGGACATGCTGCTCTCGACCGGCGAGCGGATCTCGTGCGCGCTGTGCGCGATGGCGATCCACGACATGGGCCACAGTGCGATCTCGCTGACCGGCTCCCAGGCGGGGATCGTGACCGACTCCTCGCACACCAAGGCGCGGATCCTCGATGTCCGCGGCGACCGGATCCGCGCCGCGCTGACCGACGATCGGATCGTGCTCGTCGCCGGCTTTCAGGGCGTCTCGACCCAGAGCCACGACGTGACCACGCTCGGGCGCGGCGGCTCGGACACGACCGCGGTCGCGGTCGCCGCCGCGCTCGGGGCCGGGGTCTGCGAGATCTACACCGACGTCGCCGGCGTCTTCTCGGCCGACCCGCGGCTGGTCCCGAACGCGCGCAAGCTGAAGCTGGTCTCCTTCGACGAGATGCTCGAGATGTCGTCGTCGGGCGCCGGGGTGCTGCAGCTGCGGGCGGTCGAGTACGCGCGCAACTACAACGTGCGCATCCACTGCCGCAGCTCGTTCGACGACGCCCCCGGTACCCTCGTGCTCGGCGAGGACGAGACGATGGAACGCCCGATGGTCACCGCGATCACCCACGCCCACGAGGCGCGGGTCACCCTGGCCGGCCTGCGCGACGAGCCGGGAGTCGCCGGGCGCGTGTTCGGCGCCCTCGCCGACGCCAACGTCAACGTCGACATGATCATCCAGAACGAGCCGGTCTCGGCCGATCAGCGGGCCGATCTCTCGTTCACCGTCGCCAGCGACGACCTGCGTTCGGCCACCGAGGTGCTCGCCCCGCTCGGCGTCGGCGAGCGCACCGAGACCGATCCCCACGTCGGCAAGGTCTCGATCGTCGGCGCCGGCATGCGCAGCCACCCGGGCGTCGCCGCGCAGGTCTTTCGCACCTTCGGCGACCACGAGATCAACATCGAGATGATCTCCACCTCGCCGATCAAGATCTCCTGCGTGATCGCCGCCGAGCGCGTGCCCGACGCGGTCCGCGCCCTGCACGAGGCGTTCGAGCTCGGCGCCGAGGCCGTCCTCGAGGAGGACCCCTCGGGCGTGCACCGACCGCGGGTGGCGTCGTGAGCTACCGGGTCGGGGTCGTGGGCGCCACCGGCGCCGTCGGCTCGACCATCCTCGAGGTGCTCGCCGAGCGCGACTTCCCGGCC
Organism: Solirubrobacterales bacterium; assembly: GCA_009379895.1. Lineage (GTDB taxonomy): Bacteria > Actinomycetota > Thermoleophilia > Solirubrobacterales > 70-9 > WHSW01. The sequence goes on along the minus strand of WHSW01000112.1, from coordinate 6,510 downwards.
TCCGAGGTCGTCCCGTTCGCCTCCGAGCGCTCCGCCGGGCGCCGCCTCGCCTTTCGCGGTGGCGAGATCGAGTGCAGGCCGCTGTCGGCCGAGTCGATCAGCGGACTCGACCTGGTGCTCTCCTCCGCGGGCGGCGCGGTCAGCTCCGAGTGGGCGCCGCGCTTCATCGAGGCCGGGGCGGTGGTGGTCGACAACACGAGCTTCTGGCGCATGCACGACGACGTTCCGCTGGTCGTCAGCGAGGTCAACCCCGACGCCGCGGCCGACCACAACGGGCTGATCGCGAATCCGAACTGCACCACGATGGCGCTGGTCGTCGCCCTCGGCCCGATCCATCGCGCCGCCGGGATCGAGCGCATCGTCGCCTCCACCTACCAGTCGGTCTCCGGCACCGGGCGGCGGGCGATCGTCGAGCTCAACGAGCAATCGCGCGCCGTGCTCGCGGGCGAGAGGCCACGGGTCGAGGTCTTCCCGCACCGGGTCGCCTTCAACGTCATCCCCCAGGTCGAGACGTTCAAGGACGGCGACGACTACACCACCGAGGAGCGCAAGGTGATGCGCGAGACGCGCAAGATCCTCGGCGCCTCCGAGGAGGCGATGCGGATCTCCGCGACCTGCGCCCGGGTCCCGGTCGTCACCGGCCACTCCGAGTCGATCAACGTGCAGACGCGCGAGCCGCTGTCGCCCGAGGAGTGTCGGGAGCTGCTCGCGGCCGCCCCGGGCGTGATCGTCGTCGACTCGCCGTCCGAGGGCCTCTACCCGCTCGCGATCGACGCCGCCGGGCGCGACGAGGTACTGGTCGGGCGTGTCCGCCGCGACCCCTCGCACGAGCGCTGCCTGAACCTCTGGGTGGTCGGCGACAACCTGCGCAAGGGCGCGGCGACCAACGCGGTCCAGGTGGCCGAGGTGCTCGCGGAGCGCGACCTCGTCCGAGTCCCCGCCGGCGCCTCCGCCCTCGCCGCGTAAGCACGCTTGATCGCCGCGATCGCCTCGGCGGCGCTGCTCGTCGCCGGGTCGCTGGTCGTCGGCCAGGCCGCGCTGGTCCTCGCCGGGCTCACCCGTCCCAGCCTGGTCGCCGGGCCGGTCGGGCTCGCCGCGCTGCTCGTCGTCGCCGGGCTGGTCGCCGGCTGGGGCGGGGAGGGCACCGTGATCGCCGTCGCCCTGGTCGCGCTCGTGGTCGCCGCGGCGATCGTCCTGCTGCGCTTCGACGGGGGCTCGGTCGCGCGCTCGCGCCATGACCCGGCGGCGCTCGCGGCCGCGGTGCTGGCCGGGCTGTGCGCGGCGATCCCGTTCATCGCCGCCGGGCACGTCGGCATCCTCGGGGTCGGCCTGGTCAACGACGACATGGCCTCGCACCTGCTGCTCGCCGACTGGATCGACGAGCGCTTCCGGCCCGAGCCGGTGCTCATCGACCAGGGCTACCCGCTCGGTCCGCACGCGCTCGTCGCCGGAGTCGACGAGCTACTCGCCGCGCGCTCGATCGACGTCTTTGCGGGGCTCGTGCTCGCGATCCCGGCGCTCACCGCCCTGGTCGCCTACTCGGCTCTCGATCGGCTCGCGCGCGCGGCGCGGGTCGCCGCCTCGGCGCTCGTCGCGCTGCCCTACATGGCCGCCGCCTACCTGGCCCAGGAGGCCTTCAAGGAGCCGATCATCGCGCTGCTGCTGATCGCCTTCGCGCTCCTGCTGCCCGCCGTGCGCCGGCCCCGCAACGCGATCCCCCTCGGCCTGCTCGCCGCCGGCACCGTCTACGTCTACTCCTTCCCCGGCCTCGCCTGGCTGCTCGGCACCGCGGTGGTCTGGGGGCTTTTCACCGCCCTTCGGACCGAGGGTGGGAAAGGCCTCCCGCCGAGGCTGGGGCGAGAGTTGGGGGCCTGGCGCCCCCTCGCCCTCGCCGCCGGAGTCGCGATCGCCACCCTGCTCGTCCTCACCCTGCCCGACCTCGGCCGCCTGCTCGACTTCGTCGACTTCCGCGCCCTGCACCCCGGCCGCGCCAACGAGGGCGGCCTCGGCAACCTCGCGGGTCAGCTCTCGCCGCTCGAGGCGCTCGGAGTGTGGCCGACGAGCGAGTTCCGCCTCTCGGCGGCGGCCAGCAGCCACCCGGCGATCCTCTTCTACGCCGGCGCCCTGCTCGCCGGCGTCGCCTTCGTGATCGCCCTGCCGCGCTGGCTGCGCCGCCATGGCCCCGCGATCCCGGCCGCGCTCGCGACCGCCGTGGTCCTCTACCTGCTCGCCCGCGCCCTCGGCACCGTCTACACCTCCGCCAAGGCGCTCGCGATCGCCGCCCCCCTCCTAACCCTCATCACCCTCGGCGGCCTGCTGGCGACGGAAGCCCCGCGGATCAGGGAGGCGGTGGGGGAGCGCCGCCGGAAGCTCCGCAGCATGGACGCGAGGACGGTGCGGAGCACGGACGCGGAGCGCTTCCGGGCGGTGCTCCCCCACCGCCTCCCCGTGGCACTGGGACTCGCGTTCGCGCTCGCAGCCGCCCTCTCCAGCTTCCTGATCCTCCGCCAGGCCCCGGTCGCGCCGGAGGCGCACGCCGACGAGCTGGCCGAGATCCGCTCGCTGGTTGCCGGCGAGAAGCTGCTCTTCCTCGGCCGCGACAACTTCGTCCTCTACGAGCTGCGCGGCTCGAAGCCGTTCACCCACGTGCGCAACTTCTACGACCCCTACTTCGTCGAGCCCAACTTCGAGATCAGTGACGTCGCCGCGAAGTTCGACTTCGACTCGGTCACTGCGACGGCCCTCGCCGAGTTTCCTTACGTGCTCACCACGCGCGCCGCGTACGCCAGCGGTCCGCCGCCCGGCTACCGGGTGATCGCCCGGACCCCCTCCTACCTGCTCTGGGAGCGCCACGGCTCGCCGCTCGGGCGGATGCCCGCCGAGCGCGGTCCCGAGCCGGGCCGCGTCGACGGTTGCCCCCGCCGGCCACCCGGGCTGGTCTCGACCTTCGCGGAGCCGCCGGTGACGGCCGACGCGACCGCCTGGTCGCACTCGACGGTCGAGAACGCCGACCCAGCCACGCTCGAGCTCGACCTGGCGCCCGGCGCTTGGGATCTCTCGCTGCAGTACGACGCGACCCGGCCCGTGACCCTCAGCTCGCCGGACGTCCCGGGGTTCTCCAAGACCGTCCCCGGCAACCTCGACTATCGCGGCCCGGCGCCGTACTGGCCCGCGGGCGAGATCGAGGTCCCGGGCCCGCCGGGCGATCGGCCGGTGCGGATCACGGCATCCGTCGAGCGCCCGCCGCTCGCGGGCCGGCTCCTGGGCGCCGACTCGATCGCCCATCTCGGCTCGATCGCCGCCACCCGACCCGGCGAACCGCGGGTCGGCCCCGGCGGCTGCGACGACTACGTCGACTGGTTCGAGCGGCGCCGAGCGAAAGCCCGCGACGGCTGAAGGGTCGTGGCCGTCAGGGCGGCCACAACCGTTCAGTCGTCGCGGGCGCCGCCGCCACCCGCGGAGTCGAGTCGGTCGACCAGTGCCGCGTAGAAGTCGCCGCGGGTGACGACCGCGTGGACCCTGCCGGCGGTTGCGATCGGCACGACCAGGACCCGGTGGTGGAGGAAGATCTCGGCGAGCTGGGTGTCGGAGTACTCGTCGGTGACCAGCACGTGGTCGGTGGTCAGGTATTTGCGGATCGGCTCGCTACGACAGCTCTCGCGCCGCTCGATCGCGTCGTCGATCGAGCGGCGGACCATCGCCGCCGATCCGAGCTCGCCCATGTAGGCGGGAAACAGCGCGGCCATGAACTCACGCTCGCCGAAGATGCCCGCGAAGGTGCCGTCGGCATCGACCGCGGGCAACGCCGGCAGGCCGGCCTCGATCACGGTCCGCGCGGCGGTGCCGATCAGCTCGTCGGCGCCGAGCGGCTCGACCTCGCGCAGCACGGATCTGATGATCGAGTCGGGCATCCGCCCTCTATACCACCACGTAGCGCAGCAGCACGTAGGCGCTGGCGATCAGCATCGAGACGACGGTCACCGGAATCCCGATGCGCAGGAAGCTCACGAAGCCGATCGGCCGCCCAGCCCGCTCGGTCAGCCCGGCGGCGGCGACGTTGGCGGCCGCGGCGATGATCGTCGCGTTGCCGCCGAAGCAGGCGCCGAGCGAGAGCGCCCACCAGTGGGCGTCGTCGCCGCCCCCGGCCTGCAGCTCGCGCACGACCGGGATCATCGCCGTCGTGAAGGGGATGTTGTCGACGATCGCCGACCCGATGCCGCCGATCCAGAGGATCCCGAGCAGCTCGGCGGTTCGGTCGCCGCCGGTCAGGTCGACGACCGCTTCGGCGACGTGGTCGATCGCCCCCGTCGCCTCCAGCGCTCCCACCATCACGAACAGGGCGACGAAGAAGAAGAGCGTCGGCCACTCGATTCGCGACAGCGCCTGCTCGAGCGGCAGCCGGGTGACCAGCAGGACCACCGCGGCGCCGGTGAGCGCGACGGTCGCCGGCTCGATGTGCAGCGCCTGGTGGGCGAAGAAGGCGAGCACGGTGAGGACCAGCACCGGGACCGTGCGCCGCAGCTCGTCGGCATCGCGGATCGAGGCGGCGGCGTCGAGCTCCATCACCAGGCGGCGGTTCTTGGGCTCGATCTGCAGGCGGCCGCGGTAGAAGAGGTACAGGCCGGCGATCACCACCGGCAACGTGACCGCCACGACCGGCGCCAGGTTGACTATGAACTGGTTGAACGAGAGGTCGGTCGCGCCGGCGATGATGATGTTGGGCGGGTCGCCGATCAGCGTCGCGGTCCCGCCGATGTTGGACGCGATCACCTCGATGATCACCAGCGGCAGCGGGTCGACGTCGAGCGCGTCGGCGAGCAGGAAGGTGATCGGCACGACGAGCAGGATCGTGGTCAGGTTGTCGAGGAACGCCGAGAGCAGCGCCGTGGTGCCGGCCAGGTAGAGGACGACCCGCAGCGGCTCCCCGCGCGAGAGCTGACCGGCGCGGATCGCGATGTAGTCGTAGACGCCCGTCTGCTGGGTGACGTAGACGAGGACCATCATCCCGGCGAGCAGCCCGATCGTGTTGAAGTCGACCGCCTCGATCGCTGCCTCCTGATCGAAGGAGCTGCCGACGAAGAGGACGACGATCGCCGCCCCGAGCAGGGCGATCTTGGTCCGGTGCACGCGCTCGGAAGCGATCACCGCGAGGACGACGATGAAGGTGATGACGGCTACTGCCACGACACCCTCGCGGTGGTCGTGGGCCGGCGCGGGTGAGTGTGGAGAGGCAGGGCCATGCTCAGTGCCGACCAGTCTTCCCGGCGCGCCGCGGCAAGCATATTGATGCGCGGCCCCAGCTTGGGCCGCGGGGGGTTGCGGACCGGCCGCGGCGCCGACGGATATAACGCGTGACGTGGAGATCGGCTTCGCGGAGACCCTTCTCGTAGCCGGTCTGCTGATCGCGATCGCCGCCGCGCTCTCCGGGCTGATGCGCGGCACGGTGCTCTCGATCTCGGTCCTGGCGGTCGGCGCGGGGATCCTGCTCGCGACCACCGACGTGATCACGGTCGACCCGGGCGACCCCGGCCTGGTCGAGCTGATCGAGCTGGCGCTGATCCTGACCCTGTTCGCCGACGGCCTGCTGGTCGAGCGCGAGCTGCTGCGGGTCCACTGGAGCCCGACGGCGCGGGCGATCGCGATCGCCATGCCGCTCACGCTGCTGCTGCTCGCGCTGGCGGCGAAGGCGCTGTTCCCGGAGCTCACCTGGGCCGAGGCCTTCCTGCTCGGGGCCGTGCTCTCGCCGACCGACCCGGTCGTCACCTCCGCGGTCGTCACCGCGCGGCGCGTGCCTGCCGAGGTCCGCCACACGCTGAACCTCGAGTCCGGGCTCAACGACGGCCTCGCGCTGCCGTTCGTGCTCTTCTTCCTGGTCCTCGCCTCGCCCGGTGGCGACGCCAACAGCGAGGCGGTCTCGCTGCTCGGCGAGGCGGCCGCGGGCGTCGTGATCGGCGCCGCTCTCGGCTACCTCGGCGGCCGCCTGGTGCCGGCGCTGCCCGGCGGGGGGCTGACCGCGCGCTACGAGGGTCTCTACGCGCTCGGCCTCGGGGCGGTCGCCTACGGGATCTCCGACCTGACGATCGCCAACGGTCTGATCGCGGTCTTCGTCTGCGGGATCTCGATGGCCGCGGTCGAGCACGAGCTGCCGGAGGCCTTCTCGGGCTTCAGCGAGAACGTGAGCGCGATCTTCCAGGTGCTTACCTTCTTCGCCTTCGGTGCGCTGATCGTCAGCACCGGGTTCACCGGGAGCGTGCTCGCGCTGCTCGCACTCATCGTCTTTGCGTTGCTCGTCGCACGCCCGGTGGCGATCCTGATCGCGCTCGTCCGCACGCGGCTGCCCACGCCCCAGCGCCTGTTCATCGCCTGGTTCGGACCGAGGGGCGTCGCGTCGATGCTCTTCGCGCTCTTCGTCCTCAACTCGCAGGCTCCCGACCGGTCCCTGGTGTTCGACGTCGCCGCCTTCGTGATCCTCGCCTCGATCATCGCCCACGGCCTCACCGACACGGTGGG
>WHSW01000111.1 GCA_009379895.1 Solirubrobacterales bacterium | reverse complement strand
AAGATGTTGATCATCGGGCCCTCATGCCCGGGCAGGACCTCGTCCTGGAACAGCTGTCCGTCGGACTTGCCGTCGTAGAGCATCCGCAGCTGGCCGGTGCGGAACTGCTCGATCGCGAAGTCGGGCAGGCAGATGCAGGCGTCCGCCTCGCCGGAGGCCGCGAGGGGACCCATGTTCTGAACATCGGCGATCACCATCTCCATGTCGCCGAGGTCGGAGAGCGTCTCGGCGTCGCTGTCCGCCGGCACGGCGATCACCGCGCGGGCGACGTTGTACTTGCCGATGATCACCGAGTCGACGCCGCTCTTCTCGACGATGTCGGGGACCTCGAAGGAGCCGACGGAGACGATGTCGGCGTTGCCGCCGGCGTAGATCCCGAACTCGTCCCAGGTCGCGGAGTCGAGGATCTGGATCTTGGCCTTCTGCTCCATCTCCTCCCTGATCCCCTGGTCGGTGAGCCAGCGCCAGACCGGATCGGGCGCGAACGTGAAGCGGATCACGCCGTCGGCGGACTCACCGCCGCCGGCGCCCTCGTCACTGCCGCAAGCGCCGACGCCGAGCGCGGTCACCGCCACGATAAGCGCAGCCGCCACCGCAGCCTTTCGCCGTTGCCTTCCTAGATCCACTGCGACCCTCCTCCGGTCGGATTCGCGCGCGTTCCCCCCGCGCACCGTGTACTGTATACAGCATCGAGGCAGAAGCGCAAGAGCTCGAGACCCGAACGCTCGCCGAGCAGGTCGCCGCGCGGCTTCGCGATGACGTGCTCGCCGGTCGCCTCGCCGCGGGAGAGCGCCTGTCTCAGGAGGCGCTCGCCGAACGGTTCAGCGTCAGTCGGGTGCCGATCCGCGACGCGCTTCGCCTGCTGCAGGCCGAGGGCCTAGTGGTCGGCCATCCGCGGCTCGGCACGAGCGTGGCCGAGCTCTCGACGGCGGACCTCGAGGACCTCTACGACATGCGGCTGGCGCTCGAGCCGGCGGTCGCGCGGCTGGCCACGCCACGCCTGCGCGCCGCCGACCTCGCGACCATGCGCCGCTGCCTCGACGTCATGAACTCGTCGGGCGACCTGAGCGCGGAGTGGTTCTCAGCCCACGCCGAGTTCCACCACGCGCTCAACGTGAGATCGAACCGCGAGCGGATGTGCGCGCTCGTCGACAGCCTCCGGGGGCAGACCGAGCGCTACGTGCGCGTCTACCGGTTCGCGCTCGAGCGCGCCGACGAGCTCGGTCCCGAGCACGAGTTGATCTACAGCGCGGCGAAGAGCGGCGACGCCGACGCCGTCGCCTCCGAGGTCTATGACCACCTCGCCCTCGTGCACGACCGCGTCCTCGCATATCTGCGTGCCCGCCGACCCGAGCAGGAGCGAGCGGACGGCGCCGGGGAGCCGGCGTGAGGGTCGTCGACGCGCACACCCACTTCATTCCCGAGTCGCTGGGCGAGGAGGCCGCGCGCCGCTCCGAATGGGGAATCGAGATCGAGCGTCGCGACGGCGAGCGCTGGGTCAGCCACGAGCAGGGCTTCGCCTACCCGCTGGACGAAACGTTCTTCGGGGGCGAGGCGAAGCTCGCCGATATGGACGCCCGCGGGATCGACATCTCGGTGATGTCCATCTCGCCGACTCTGTTCTTCTATTGGATCCGCGCCGGCGACAGCGCCAGCTTCGCCCGCTACGCGAACGACGCGCTCGCCGACATCGTGCGGCGTTCCGATGGGCGGCTGGCAGGCGTCGCGACCCTGCCGATGCAGGATCCCGACGCCGCCGCGACGGAGCTGCGCCGCGCCGTCGACGAGCTCTCGCTGGTCGGCGCGCACATCGGGACGACGGTCGAGGGCGAATACCTCGACGATGCCCGCTTCGCCCCGCTGCTCGAGGCCGCCGACGCGCTCGGCGTACCGCTGATCGTCCACCCGTACTACGTCGGCCCCGTGCCGCGCCTCGAGCAGTTCTATCTCACGAACCTGTTCGGCAACCCGCTCGATACGGCGCTCTGCGCCTCGCGGCTGATCTTCTCCGGAGCGTTCGAGCGGTTCCCGAACCTGACGGTGATGCTGGTCCATGCGGGCGGCTTCCTGCCGTACCAGATCGGGCGCCTGGACCATGGGTGGGACGTGCGGCCGGAGCCCAGGGTGCAACTCCAGCGCAAGCCGAGCGAGTACCTGGGCCGGTTCTACTACGACACGATCTCCCACCACGACTCCGCCTTGGCGTGGCTGCTGGAGCTGGTCGGCGACGACCGCGTCGTGCTCGGCACCGACCTGCCCTACGACATGGCCGACCGGGATCCGGTCGGACGCGTCGATCGCCTCCCGCTCGCGCCCGAGTCCCGCGGCCGGGTGGTGGGGGCCAACGCCGCGCAGCTCTTCGGGATCGCTGCCGCGACGCCCGCCGGTGCGGCGGGGGGCTCAAGGACGGAGGGAGGACGAGGGTGACGGTGAGGACGACCGCCGAGCGCACCCCCGGGCGGATGCGCATCGCCGGGGAGCCCGTCGAGGCGGCGACCGGCGAGACGCTCGACATTCTCAATCCGGCGACCGCCCAGGTCATGACCACGACGCCGGCGGGCGGCGCGGAGGACGTCGATCGGGCGGTTCGCGCGGCGCGGCGCGCGTTCGACGACGGCCCATGGCCGCGGATGGAGCGCTCGCAGCGTGCGAGGGTTCTGCACCGCTTCGCCGACCACCTCGAAGAGAGGATGGACGCGCTGTTCCGTCTCGAGACGCTCAACAACGGGCGGCCGGTGCGCGAGACGCGCGCGCAGGTCGGCCGCTTGGCGGAGTGGTTTCGCTACAGCGCCGCGCTGCTCGTGGCCGAGCGCACGGACGTGATCCCGATGCCCGGCCCATACCTCAACTACCTGCTGCGCCATCCGTTCGGGGTGTGCGGCCTGTTGACGCCGTTCAACCACCCGCTGATGATCCTGGCCAAGAGCCTCGCCCCGGCCATCGCGACCGGAAACACGGTCGTGATCAAGCCCTCCGAGCTGACCCCGTTGACGACGCTCGAGCTGGCCGACATCGCGGCGGAGGCCGGCGTTCCCGACGGCGTCATAAACGTCGTAACCGGCACCGGGGCGACCGCCGGGAAGGCGCTTGCCGAGCACCGAGATGTCGCCAAGCTGACCTTCACGGGCGGGACAGAGGTCGGGCGTTCGATCGGCGTCGCGGCCGCCAAGCGCTTCGCGCGCGCCACCACCGAGCTCGGGGGCAAGTCGCCCGTGCTGATCTTCGAGGATGCGGGCCTCGAGCGAGCGGTCAAGGGGGCGGCCTTCGGCGCCTTCATAGCAGCCGGCCAGACCTGTATCTGCGGCTCGCGCATCATCGTCCACGAGGCGATCTACGAAGAGGTGGTCGAGGGGCTGGCCGCGACGGCCGGCGCGCTGCGGCTCGGCGACCCCTCCGACGAGCGCACCCAGATGGGGCCACTCGTCGCCGACCGCCAACGCCGGCGCGTGCTCGGCTACGTGGGGATCGGGGCCGAGGAGGGGGGCCGCGTGGTCACCGGCGGCGGCGTCCCGCAGCTGGAGGCTCCGTTCGACCGGGGGTTCTTCGTCGAGCCGACCGTGATCGCCGACGTCGAGAACGAGATGCGTGTCGCGCAGGAGGAGATCTTCGGGCCGGTCGCCGTGGTGGTCCCCTTCACCGACGAGGAGGATGGCGTGCGCAAGGCGAATGACATCCGGTTCGGGCTCGGCTCCGCGCTCTGGACGCGCGACGTCGCTCGCGCCCATCGCGTCGCCGCGCGAATCGAGGCCGGCATGGTCTGGATCAACGACCACCACCGGCTCGATCCCGCGTCGCCGTGGGGTGGCCTCAAGGACTCGGGGGTCGGCCGCGAGGGGGGCTGGGAGTCGTTCGACGAGTTCACGGAGATCCAGAGCGTCACCGTGCGGATCGCCGAGGACGACGTCGACTGGTACGGCGATGACGCGGCGGCACGGCTGAACTGATGGCGACGGACGGGTTGGCGATCGAGAGGCGCGATGCGACGCTGGACGTCACCGTCGATCACGGCGACCAGAACCTGTTCAGCGTCGCGATGGTGAACGAGCTGTCCGACGAGGTGCGCTCCGCCGCCGACGAGCCCGGCCTGCGCTTCGTCCGCCTGCGCAGCCGGGGTGCCGTCTTCTGTCTCGGGCGCGAGGGCGCGAGCCGCGAGGCGCCGCCGCCGCCGCGCGCCGTGCGCGCGGTGGCCGCCTCGATCGCCGGGCTCAACGAGCTGCTGCAGACGACTCCCCTCGTGGTCGTGGTTGAGGTCCAGGGGGACGCTGCCGGATTCGGGGCCGGGCTGGTCGGGAACGCGGACGTCGCGGTCGCTGCGCAAGGCGCGCGCTTTTCATTTCCCGAGATCCTCACCGGCTATGCCCCGACGATCGTGATCGGTTGGTTGACCCGGACCGTTCCACGCAAGCGCGCGTTCGAGATGGTGGCCACGGGCGCGTGGGTCGACGGGGAGACCGCGCTCAGCGACGGCCTGATCACGGAGGTAGTCCCCGGCGCCCGACTCGAGGCCCGCGTCGACGAGCGCATCACCGAGCTCGCCGCGCTTGACGCGACCGCGTTGCGCGACACGAAGACCTTTCTGTCGCGCACGCGGGCGATGGACCCGGCGAGCGCCGCGGGCGCATCGATCGACTCGCTGGTGCTCGCCGTCGCCGGGGACGGGGCGTGACCTACGCCGGCGAGCCGGGCGGGACCGGGCCCGGCGAGTACCGCGACGAGCTCGAGATCGACCTGCTCGGCCGGCGCGTGCGCATCCTCGAGATCTCGCGCGAGGTGAGCACCACGATGCCGATCTACCCGGGGCATGTCGGCGTCGCCTACTGGCCGCACGTGACGCACGAGCAGGCCCGCCAGCGCCTACCCGACGACTCGGGCTTCAAGGGCTACGCGGTGCGCGGGATGGTGGCCTCCGAGCACGTCTCGACCCACGTGGACTCGATCTGGCACTTCAACCCGGACCGACCGGACCTGACGATCGACCGCGTTCCGTGGGAGCACCTGATCACGCCGGCGGCGTGGTGCGACGTCAGCGACGTCGCACCGCGGACGCACATCACGCGCGATCGCATGAGGCGGGCGCTCGACGAGGCCGAGGTCGAGCTGCGGCCGGGGATGACCCTGCTCTACCACACCGGTGCCGGTGAGCTGTGGGCCGAACCGCTGCGTTTCGTCGCCGAGTACCCGGGCCTGGATCGCGAGGCGAGCGCATGGCTGCTCGACCAGGGGATCGTCAACCTCGGAACGGACGCGGTCAGCACCGACAATCCGGCCGACCTGTATTACCCGAACCACCGCACCCACGCGGAGCGGCTGGTGATCCACACGGAGATGGTCAACAACATCACGCGGATCCCCCGCCACTCGGAGTTCTGGGTCGCGTTCTTCCCCCTCCGCCTGGTCGGAGGCACCGGCTCGCCGGCGCGCGCCCTGGCTCTGTGGGAGGTCGACGATGCCTGAGCTCGTCAAGCGCCCCAGTGCTCAGACGCAGGGCGTCGCCGATGAGGTCAAGCGCACCGTCGACGAGATGATTCGACGGATCGATCGCGAGGGGATCGAGGCCGTCCGCGACTACTCGCGTCGGCTCGACGGCTGGGATCCGCCGTCGTTCCGGGTCGGCGCGGAGGAGGTCGAGGCCGCGGCCGCGCAGGTGCCGGCCGAGCTCCGCGACCACATCGCGTTCGCGCAAGAGCAGGTCCGGACGTTCGCCGAGCGCCAGCGCCAGACGCTGACGGATCTCGAGGTTGAGACGCAGCCCGGGGTCGTGCTCGGGCACCGCCATGTCCCGGTCGCCGCCGTGGGCTCGTACGTGCCCGGCGGCCGCTACCCGATGCTCGCCTCGGCGTTCATGACGGTGCTGGTGGCCAAGGTGGCCGGCGTCGACCGGGTGGTCGCGTGTGCGCCCCCCTGGGAGGGGAACGGCATCCACCCCGCGATGCTGCACGCGATCTCCACCTCAGGCGCCGACGAGATCATCTGTCTCGGGGGTGTGCAGGCGCTCGCCTCGCTGGCGTTCGGCATCGGCGACGTCGCACCCGTCGACATGCTGGTCGGGGCCCGGCAACGCCTACGTCGCCGAGGCCAAGCGCCAGCTCTATGGAACCGTCGGCATCGACTTGCTGGCCGGGCCAACCGAGATTTGCATCATTGCCGACGAGTCTGCCGATCCTGCGCTCGTCGCGACCGATTTGCTCGGCCAAGCGGAGCACGGGCCGACCTCGCCGGCGATCCTGATCTCGACCTCCGGCGAGCTCGCGAGACGCGTGGTGGCGGAGGTCGATCGCATGCTCGAGTCCCCGGCGACCGCGGACGTCGCCGGGCGCGCCTGGCGCGACCACGGGACGGTGGCCGTGGTCGAGGACCGTGGGGAGGCGATCCGGCTCGCCGACGAGCACGCGCCGGAGCACCTCGAGGTACAAACGGTCGACCCCGACTGGTACCTGGACCGGCTTCGCAACTACGGCTCGCTGTTCCTGGGCCGCGAGGCGACGGTCGCCTACGGCGACAAGGCGGTGGGGACGAATCACGTCCTGCCCACGGCGCGCGCGGCGCGCTACACGGGCGGCCTCTGGGTCGGCAAGTTCCTCAAGACGGTGACCTACCAGCGCCTGACGCCCGAGGGCACGCGCCGGGTGGCCCCCTCGGTGGCGGCGATCTGCGACGCGGAGCTGTTCGCAGGGCACGCGCTCACCGCCCGCATGCGGCTCGAGCGCCTGCCTGAGCGCGGCCACCGACAGGACGTCCCAGCGGCGGCCGGCGACTGACGCGCCGTGCTCGAGTCCTTCGACCTCAGCGGCAGGCTCGCGGTGGTCACCGGCGCCGGGCGCGGAATCGGCGAGGCGTGCGCGCTCGGGCTCGCGAGGGCGGGCGCCGACCTCGTGCTCGTCAGCCGTTCGCGTGATGAGCTCGAGCAGGTGGCAGGGCGCGCGGAGGCGATCGGTCGTCGCGCGAAGGTGGCGCCCTGTGACGTGACCTGCGCCGAGGACGTCCACGCGGTCGCCGAGCAGGCCGGCGGTGTGGACATCCTGGTCAACGGCGCGGGTACGAATGTCCCGGAGCCGTTCCTGGACGTCGCTGAGCGGACCTTCGACGCCCTGCTTGCCGTCAACCTGAAGGGGACGTTCCTGATGTCCCAGGAGATCGCCCGCTCGATGGCGGCCCGGGGCGACGGCTCGATCGTCAACGTCTCCTCGCAGATGGGCCACGTCGGTGGGCCGAACAGGGCCGCGTACTGTGCAAGCAAGCATGGGGTTGAGGGTCTGACCAAGGCGATCGCGCTCGAGCTCGCGCCGCACGGAGTCCGGGTCAACGCGGTCGCGCCCACCTACATCGAGACGCCGATGACCAGCGGCTTCCTCGCCGACCCGCAGTTTCGCGCCGAGACCGTCGGCCGCATCCCGCTGGGGCGCGTGGGTCGCGTCGACGACGTCGTCGGCGCCGTCGTCTACCTCGCGTCGCCCGCCGCATCGCTGGTGACCGGAGCCAGCCTGCTCGTCGACGGCGGCTACACCGCGCAGTAGCGGATGAACGACGCGCCGAAGATGTTCGACCTCGGCCTCGAGAACGGCGTGCTCGTTGGTCCCACGGGGCGGGCTTACGGTCACCTGTACGTCTCCGGCGGGCGGATAGCCGCGATCGCCGCGCAACCGCTGCCCGCGGCCGAGACCGTCGACGCCCGCGACCTGCTCGTCATGCCGGGCATGGTCGACGCGCACGTGCATTTCATGGATCCGGGCGATCCGAGCCGCGAGGACTTCCCGACCGCAAGCGCGGCGGCGGCGCGCGCTGGGGTGACCACCGTGATCGAGCACACCCACGCGCGACCGGTCCGGACCGCCGCCGAGCTCGAGGCCAAGCGAACCCACCTCAACGACCGGTCGGTCATTGACTTCGGGCTCGCCGCCCACGCCTGGCCCGATCGGCTCGACGCGGTCGACGGCGTGGTCGGTGCCGGCGCCGCCTTCATCAAGGCGTTCACGTGCACGACCCACGGCGTCCCCGGTCTCCGCGCGGCGGATCTCCATGCGCTCCTGACGCGGCTCGCGGACTTGCCGGTTCCCTGCCTCGTGCACGCCGAGGACGAGTCGCTCACCGAGGAGGCGGAGCGCGCGCTGCGCGCGGCCGGGCGCGACGACCCGGGCATCGTCCCGCGCTGGCGCAGCCGAGCAGCCGAGGAGATCGCGATCGCGGTCGTCGGGCAGCTCGCGCGCCGGCTGCCCGCGCGCGTGGTGATCGCGCACGTCAGCGGCGCCGGCGCGCTCGCGGAGGTCGCGCGCGCTCGCGAGGCCGGCGCGCCGCTGCTGGCCGAGACCTGCCCCCAGTACCTCACCCTGCTCGAGGCCGAAGTGCTCGAGCACGCGGCCTTCCGCAAGTTCACCCCACCGGCGCGGGCGGGCGGCAGGGCGGACCTGGACCGGATGTGGCATGCCGTCGCCGTCGGAGACATCGACTACATCGCTACCGACCACGCCCCGGCGACCCCGGCTCAGAAGCGGGCCGGCTCGATCTGGGACGTCCACTTCGGCCTGCCCGGGATCGACACGACCCTGTCGGTCCTGCTCGACGGCGCGCAAGCCGGCCGGTTGACGTACGAACGCGTCGTCGAGCTGTACTCACAACGCCCGGCGCAGGTGTACGGGCTGTACCCGCGGAAGGGGAGCCTGGAGGTCGGGGCGGAAGCCGACCTCGTACTCGTCGACCCGAAGCAGGAGTGGCGGGTCCGCGACGAGGACATCATCTCGCGCGCCGGATGGTCGCCGCTCGCCGGGCGGACCCTCGTCGGGCGCGCCGTGCGGACCTACGTCCGTGGCCGGCTCGTCGCGGACGGCGACGAGGTCAAGGCTCCGCCGGGCACCGGGCGCTTCGTCGCCGGGGCCGGCGCATGACGGGCGGTGAATCGGAATCAGTGACCAAGGTGGTGCGTAATCCCCTACAACGGAGGTGGCCAGGTAATGGGTGATACATATGAGCTCGTCGACGCGGTCTTCAAGGAGGTCGAGCGGCAAGAGACGCAGGGGGTCGAGATTCACGTTCTCGTCCCGGCGCATGAGGGTGGGCGCACGCAGGTGTCCGTCACGCGGATCGCCCCGGGCGGCCGCTATGACATTCACGTCGACGAGTACGCGCAGGTTTTCTGCGTCCTGGACGGACAAGGCGAGGCCGAGGTGGGCGGGGAGCGGACGCGGCTCGAGCCTGGGGTGATCCTGCGGACGAACGTCGGAGACCCGCACGGGCTCTGGGCGGCGGCGGATCGATCGCTCGTGGTCCTGACCGTGAACACCTATCCGGAGGGGTGACCGCGAATGCAGCAATGATCCAGGGGACCGGGCCCCGACCACGGTTCGCCCGTCCCGACGGGCGTCGGGCCGGCGGATTCAGCGCGCGTTCCGACCGGACTGGCTGGGGCACCAGCGCGGCGAGCATCCCGGCGCGCGGACTCGGCTAGAGTTCCGAGGGCTGCTGCTGCAAACGATTGCAATGCGAGAGGGATGCACGATCCGAGAAGGCTGCTCTTTGAGAAGGCGCACGGCATGAACGGGGAACATCCCACCATCGGCTTCCTCGGCCTCGGCGCGATGGGCAGCCGGATCGTCGAGCGGCTGCTGGCCGCCGGATATCAGGTGGTCGGCTGGAATCGCACCCCGGCGAAGGCCGAGGCGCTCGGCGCGCACGGCATGGCTCGGGCCGACTCGCCGCGCGAGCTGGCCGAGCGCTGCGACGTGATCCTCTCGATGGTCACCGACACCGCCGCCGTCGAGGCGATCGCGGACGGTCCCGACGGGCTCGTCGCCGGGCTGCGGCGAGGTGCGATCTGGGCCGACATGAGCACGATCGCGGCGGACGCGAGCCGCGGGCTCGCCGAGCGGGTCGCCGCCGCGGGCGGGGCGATGCTCGACGCCCCGGTCTCGGGCAGCCTCTCGACCCTGGAGGCGGGCGAGCTCGCGATCATGGTCGGCGGCGAGCCCGAGGCGTTCGAGCGAATCGAGCCGGTGCTGCTCGCGATCGGGCCGAAGGTGACCCGGGTGGGCGCCAACGGCCAGGCGCTGGTCGTCAAGGTCGCCGTCAATCTCGCGCTCGTGGTCCAGGTGATCGGCTTCTGCGAGGGCGTGGCGCTGGCCGAGAAGGGCGGGGTCGCACGAGAGGCGGTCGTCGAGGCGATGCTGAACAGCGTCGTCTCCTCGCCGGTGCTCAACTACCGCGCGCCGCTGATCCTCGAGGGCGGGATGCCCGACGAGCCACCGGCCGACGTCGACCTGCAGCAGAAGGACCTCCAGCTGGCGCTGCAGCTGGGCCGGGCGCTGGGCGTCCCGTTGCCGCAGGCAGCAGCGTCGAACGAGCTGCTCAACGCCTGTCGCGGGCTCGGGATCGCCGACCACGACTTCGTCTTCGCCTACGAGGTCTACCGGCGGCTCGCCGGGATCGAGGCCGAGGTGGGTTGATGGAGCCCTATCGCACCAGCGTCGATCGGGTGCCGCTCGAGCCGGGCCTGCGCGAGGAGGAGGGCTGGATCGACATGCGGGTCCAGTTCCTGATCGACGAGCGCGGCGCCGGATCGAAGGACCTGGTGGTCGGCCGCACGGTGCTCCCGCCCGGCGCGCGCCACGAGCGCCACCGTCACCCCAACTGCGACGAGTTCCTGGTCGTGATCAGCGGCGCGGGCGAGATCTACACCGACGAGGGTCGCGAGCCCGCCCGCGCGGGAGACGTGATCTTCACGCCCGCCGGACACTGGCACGGCTTCGACAACACCTCCGACGGCGACGCCCTGCTGATCTGGGGGTGGCGCGGCGCCGGCTCGTTGCGCGCGGCGGGCTATGAGCTTCCCGGCGACGGCTGAGCTGGCAGCGGACCCCCGCGTGCGCCGGGGGATGAGCGCCCTGCTCGCCGAGCGCCGCCGTCGTCTCGACGAAGGCGAGCGACCGCTGGGCTGGAAGCTCGGCTTCGGCTCGCCCGACGCGATGAGAGGGCTCGGGATCGCGGCCCCCCTGATCGGCTATCTGGTCCGCGGCGCCGTGCTCGAGCCGGGGGCGAGCGTCGCGCTGGGCGACTTCACACGGCCGATGCTCGAGCCGGAGGTCGCGGTGCGGATCGCCGAGGACCTCCCGGCCGGCGGCGACGCCGCGGCCGCGCGGCGGGCGATCGGGGCTGTCGCGCCCGCCCTCGAGCTGGCCGACGTCCATCCGCCACCCGCCGACGTCGAACGGATCCTCGCCGGCAACGTCTTTCAACGTCACGTGATGCTCGGGCTGTGGTCGCGGGAGCCCGCGCTCGCCGGGCTCGTCGCGCGCGTCCGCCGCGCGGGTGAGCCCGAGCGGGAGGTCGACGATCCCTGGGCGGCAACCGGCCCGCCGGTCGCGCTGGTCCGCCACGTCGCCGACCTGCTCGGCGAGTTCGGGCACACGCTGCGCGCCGGCGAGGCGCTGATCTGCGGCTCGGTGATGCCGCCGATCGCGGTCGCCGCCGGGGACGAGGTCCACCACGCCCTCGACCGGCACGGCGCGGTCGCGGTCCGATTCGGTGCCTGAGGAGGGAGCGCCCGCGATGCGCGTGGGCGCCCCGGGGGGCGGGTCGGAACCGGGTTCGGTCGAGCCGGCGCTCGGCGGCCTCGACGTCTCGCGCGTGCTCGTCGGCAGCGTCGTCTTCGCGGTCGCGGTCGCCGCCTTCGCGCGAATTCCCCTGCTGCCCGCGATCGGCGACGACCTCTCGTTGAGCACCGGCGAGATCGGGCTGCTGACCACGGCGTTCGGGCTCGGCCGCCTACTCACCGACCTGCCCGCGGGCCGGCTCGCGGGCGCGGTCTCGCCGCGACTGGCGTTGGCCGGGGCGGGCGCCGGCCTGGCGCTCGCCTGCGGGCTGCTCGCCGGCGCCGGCTCGTTCGCCCAGGCGCTCGTCGCCTCGGGGCTGATCGGGTGTGCGTCGGCGCTCGCGAACACGACCGGCATGTACGCGTTCGCGACCGCCACCGGAGCCGAGCGCCGCGGGGCGAGCATGGCGATCTACACGACCGCGCTCATGTCCGGGCAGATCTTCGGGCCGGCCCTCGGGGGAGCGCTCGGCTCGCTCGCCGGGTGGCGGCCGGCGATGGGGGTCGCGGCAGGGATCGGGCTCGTGGTGATGCTCCTCTGCCTCGCCCTGCGCCAACGCGAGCGCCGGCGAGTGGTGCGCGCGACGCGATCGGCGCCGGGACCGGGGCGCGATCCCGCGCGCGTCGATCGCGGCCCGACCACCCCGCCGCCCACCCGGTCAGAGCTCCTGGCGCTGGCCGCGGCGCCGTTCGCGACCTTCTTCGCGATGGCCGGCCTCACCCAGACCCTGGTGCCGCTGATCGGCGACGGCGAGCTCGAGCTCGGCGCATCGACGATCGGGCTCGCGATCGGCGCCGGCGCCGCCGCGCGCTTCGCGAGCGCCTGGATCACCGGGGTCGGGTCCGACCGGCTCTCGCGCAAGGTCGTGCTCGTGCCCAGCCTGCTGGCGATGGCGCTCGGGGCCGGTTGCCTGGCCCTGCCGCCGGGGGTGGCGGGCTGGACCGCCGCGATCGGTCTCATCGCCCTCGGCTCGTCGGGGATCTCGGTGGCCGCCGCGGCGCTCGCCGACCGGGTCGCGCCCGCCGAGCTGGGCCACCGACTGGGGATGTTTCGGCTGGTTGGGGACGTGGGCCTGGTCGCCGGCCCGATCGTCGCCGGGTTCCTCTACCAGGCGGCGGGGCCCGGTCCCGCCGGCGGCGCCTGTGCGGCGGTCCTGCTCGCCGCCGCGCTCGCCGCCGGGCTCTGGGTGCGCGAGC
>WHSW01000110.1 GCA_009379895.1 Solirubrobacterales bacterium | reverse complement strand
GCCACGACGGGGAACTTCAGCGCGTTCTCCTTGGCCATGGCGCGGAGGCGATGCACGCCGGTGGTCGTCTCCTCGGTCCCCCCGATCACGTCCTTGAGTTGCTCCGGATGCTTCGTATGCAGCACGTTCACCAGGTCACACCCGTCGTCCATCGTCAACTGGGGACGCGTCGCGAGCACCGCTTCGATGTGGCTGTAGTAGGTCGCCTCGTCCTCACCCTTAATGGCGAAGGTGGGAATCCCGTACTCGCCAACCAGCGCCGCCGCCACGTCGTCCTGGGTCGAGAGCGGGTTCGAGGCGCAGAGCGCCACCTGTGCCCCGCCCGCCTTCAAGGCGATCACCAGGTTGGCGGTCTCCGTGGTGACGTGCAGGCAGCAGCCCATCGTCACCCCGGCGAACGGCCGTTCGCGCTCGAAGCGCTCGCGGATCGAGCGCACGACCGGCATCTGGCGGTCCGCCCACTCGATCCGCCGCCGGCCGGCCTCGGCCAGCGAGATGTCGGCGATCTCGTGCTCCATAACCTTGACATAGCAATGATAAGGTTGTCGGCGCGTGGACGCACTGACGATCAACGAGGCCGCGACGACCACCGGCTGGTCGCCGCGGATGCTGCGCTACATCGAGGGCGACGGGCTGATCTCCCCGCCGCGCTCGGCCTCGGACTACCGCCTCTACCGTCCCGAGGAGCTCCAGCGCCTGCGGACCCTGCGCGAGCTGCTCGCCGAGCACGACCTGAGCCTCGGCGACGTCGGCTTCGCGCGGCGCATGCGCCGCGACGCGGAGCTGCGCGCGGCGGTCAACGCGTGGCTCGAGGCGCCGGCGGCGAGGCCCGCGGGGATCGCCTCGGGCGACTGGCTGAGCTTCGAGCAGGCCAAGCACACCGAGCTGCTCGCCGCGGCCGCGAATTCGACGACGAACTGACCATCACACCCGGAAGGAAGAGCGAAAAGATGAGCACGATCACCGAGCAGCAGGACCACAAGGTCGCCGACCTCGGCCTGGCCGAGTTCGGCCGCAGGGAGATCGTCCTGGCCGAGCACGAGATGCCGGGGCTGATGCGCACGCGCGAGGAATTCGCCGACGCCCAGCCGCTGAAGGGCGCCCGGATCACCGGCTCCCTGCATATGACCGTTCAGACCGCCGTGCTGATCGAGACCCTGGCCGCGCTCGGCGCCGAGGTGCGCTGGGCCTCCTGCAACATCTTCTCGACCCAGGACCACGCCGCGGCGGCGATCGCCGCCGCCGGGATCCCCGTCTTCGCCTGGAAGGGCGAGACGCTCTCCGAGTACTGGTGGTGCACCGAGCGGGCGCTCTCCTGGCCCGGCGCCGACGGCCCGAACATGATCCTCGACGACGGCGGCGACGCGACCCTGCTCGTCCACAAGGGCGCGGAGTTCGAGGCGGCCGGCGCGGTGCCCGACCCGGCCTCGGCCGAGTCGGAGGAGTTCAGGGTCGTGCTCGAGACCCTGACCCGCTCGCTGGAGGCCGACCCGCAGCGCTTCACGCGCCTGGCGGCGGGCGTCCAGGGCGTCACCGAGGAGACAACGACCGGCGTGCTGCGGCTCTACCAGCTCGCCTCCACCGGCGATCTGCTGTTCCCGGCGATCAACGTCAACGACTCGGTCACCAAGTCGAAGTTCGACAACCTCTACGGCTGCCGCCACTCCCTGGTCGACGGCATCAACCGCGGCACCGATGTGATGATCGGCGGCAAGGTCGCCGTGATCTGCGGCTACGGCGACGTCGGCAAGGGCTGCGCCGACTCGCTGCGCGGGCAGGGGGCACGCGTGGTGATCACCGAGATCGACCCGATCTGCGCCCTGCAGGCGGCGATGGAGGGCTACGAGGTGCGCACGCTCGACGAGGTCGTCGAGAGCGCCGACATCTTCGTCACCGCGACGGGCGACAAGGACGTGATCACCGCCGCCGACATGGCGCGCATGAAGCACCAGGCGATCGTCGGCAACATCGGGCACTTCGACAACGAGATCGACATGGCCGGGCTCGAGCGGACGGCGGGAATCGAGCGGGAGAACGTAAAGCCGCAGGTCGACAAGTGGACCTTCCCCGACGGGCACTCGATCATCGTGCTCTCGGAGGGGCGGCTGCTCAACCTCGGCAACGCGACCGGCCATCCCTCGTTCGTGATGTCGAACTCGTTCACCAACCAGACGATCGCCCAGATCGAGCTGTTCACCAAGAACGACGACTACGAGAAGCGGGTCTACGTGCTGCCCAAGCACCTCGACGAGAAGGTCGCGCGGCTGCACCTCGACGCGCTCGGGGTCAGCCTGACCGAGCTCAGCGCCGAGCAGGCGGCCTACATCGACGTCCCGGTCGAGGGCCCGTACAAGTCCGACCAGTACCGCTACTGAATAGCAAGCTGTGCCGAGCGGGCGGGGAGACGGTTGGGGAGTTTCTGACGCCATGAGGTCCGGAACTCCCCAACCGTGGGCGCCGGGCGGCGGGCCTACCGCTCGCACGGCTCCGCGACCGGGTCCGTGGCGGCGGCAATTGGAGACATCTCGTGAGATCCGATTCGGTCGAGATCCCTGACGGCGAGATCGAGCTGCGCACCAGCCGCTCGTCGGGGCCGGGCGGCCAGCACGCCAACGTGACCGCGTCGCGGGTCGAGGCGACGTTCAAGATCGATGCCTCGAACGCCCTCGACGACGACCAGAAGCGCCGGCTGCGGGCCCGCTTCGGCCCGCGGGTCACGGCGATCGCCCAGGACTCGCGCAGTCAGGCACGCAATCGCGCCCTGGCGGTCGAGCGCCTGCGCGACCGGGTCGGGGCGGCGCTGCGCCCGCGCAAGCGCCGCCGCCCGACCCGAGCGAGCGCTGCGTCGCGCGAGCGGCGCCTGGCGGCCAAGCGCAGACGCGCCGAGGTCAAGCGCGCACGACGCACGCCCGGCGAGCTCGACTAGCGAGCGTCATGCTGCTAAGCTGGACTAAGTCATGACGAGCCAGGTCAACATGCACGACGCCAAGACACAGCTTTCGCGCCTGGCGCAGCGCGCCGCCGAGGGCGAGGACATCGTGATCGCTCGCAACGGACGGCCACTGGCGAAGCTCGTCGCGATCGAGGAGCGCAAGCCGCGCCGGCTCGGGCTCTGGAAGGACAAGGTGCGGATCGGCGACGACTTCGAAGATCCCCTTCCCTGGGAGATCCAGCGTTACTTCGAGGGCCACGGCGACTGAGGCTGCTGCTCGACACGCACACCCTGCTTTGGGTGGCCGAGGGGCGGCTCGGAGCGGGGACGCGGGCCGCGGTCGCCGAGCGTGCCGAGGCTGTCTTCGTCAGTGCCGCGAGCGTCTGGGAGATCGAGGTCAAGCGCGCCCTGGGACGGCTCGAAGCCCCCGCGAGCGTCGCCGACCTGGTCGATCGCTCCGGCTTCGAGCGGCTCGCGATCGATTTCGATCACGCGCTCGAGGCCGGCAGGCTGCCGCTCATCCACGGCGACCCCTTCGATCGGATGCTGATCGCGCAGGCGCGGGTCGAGGGCCTGACGCTGGCCACCGCCGACCAGCAGATCTCACGCTACGGCGTCCCGGTGCTGGCCGTCACCCGCGACTGAATCGAACCGGCGCGCGCGGCCGAGCGGCATCGTAGGCTCAAGGCGTGCGAGCAGCAATCGGCATCGCGGCGGCCCTCGCGGTGTTCGCCTGCGCCGCACCCGCGGCGGCCGCCGCCGACGAGCCGTACCCGGTCCCCTGGACCATCGACCTCTCGCAGCAGGTGCGGGAGCCCGACGCGCCCCCGGCGGGGTCCAACGACTGGTCCTGCGAGCCCTCGCCCAGCCACCCCGAGCCGGTCGTCCTGGTCCACGGCCTGGCGGCGAACCGCACCGTCAACTTCTCGACCCTCTCCCCCTTCCTCGCCAACCACGGCTTCTGCGTCTTCGCGCTCACCTACGGCACCCGGCCCGAGCTCGACCCGCCCGCCTACCAGCCGGGCGGGCTGGCGGGGATGCAGGGCAGCGCCCGAGCTCTGAAGCGCTTCGCCGCGCGCGTGCTGCGCAGCACCGGCGCGAGCGCGGTCGACATCGTCGGCCACTCCGAGGGCAGCCTGATGCCAAACTGGTGGGTCAAGTACCTCGGCGGCGACCGGGTGGTCGACGACTACGTCGGGATCACGCCGCTTTGGGACGGCACCAACCTCGCCGGGCTGGCGACGATCGACGGGATCGGGCGCGCGCTCGGCCTCTCCGCGATCGCCTACTCGACGCTGGAGCCGGTCTGCGCCTCCTGTCGCCAGTTCCTCTCGGGCTCGGACTTCATCCGTCGGATGAACGCCGGCGGAGGCCCGGCGGTCGCCGGCGTCGACTACACGATGCTGCTCACGCGCAACGACGAGCTCGTCGTCCCCTACACGAGCGGGCTCATGGACGGGGCCCGGAACATCGTCGTCCAGGACTCCTGCGCGCTCGACCAGTCCGAGCACCTCTCGATCGCCTTCGACCCGGTCGCCGCGCACGAGATCCTCAACGCGCTCGACCCGCGCCACGCCGGCCCGGTCCCCTGCACCCTCGTGCTGCCGTTCGTCGGCGCGGTCGGCTACTCGGAGTGAGCGGTCAGCTCCGCTTCCACTTGATCGAGCAGCCGACCGGTTCGGTCGCCGGGCGCTCGAGCCGCTCGCCGGCGAGCACGGCGTCGAGGGCGGCGCGCAGCCAGGCCGCGTCCTCGGCCGGGCGCATGTGATCGGCGTCGGGAGCGCCCTCGTAGCGGACCTCGAGGCCGGGGTCGAGCACGTAGACGTGCGGCGTGACCTGCGCGTTCCAGGCGCGGGCGGCCTCCTGCGTGGCGTCGTGCAGGTACGGAAACGGCCACCGCTCGGCGGCGACCCGCTCACGCATCGCCTCCAGCGAGTCATGCGGGTAGCGCTCTGCGTCGTTCGAGTTGACGGCGAGAAAGCGCACGCCGCGATCGGCGTAGTCGCGGGCGACCGCGACGATCCGCTCGTGCCACGCGAGCGCGTACGGGCAGTGGTTGCAGGTCCAGACGACGACCGTCGCGGCGGCCTCGGCGGGCGCCGGCAGCCGCCACGTCTCATCGCGCGTGTCGGCGAGCTCGAGCGCCGGCGCCGCGCGACCGACCATCGTCGTCCTCCCGGCTCCCATCCTCACCGGCCTCCCGTCGCCTCGATCAACGCCTCGCGTACGTCGGCGCGATCCGGGAGCGGCGAGATCCGCCCGTCGCGCAACCGGTAGACCCGGCAGGTCAGTCCCGGTGCCTCCTCGTCGGGCGGCCGCACGTCACGGGCGTCGACCCGGATCGTCGGCGACCCGGCGAAGCCGTGGCGGACGGCCTCGGCGTCGTCGCGTACCTCGGTCACGCGCAGCTGCGCCGGGTCGAGCGCGAGCGCGGCCATCTCCTCGCGCACGAGCTCGATCGCCTCGCGCCAGGAGGGACAGGCCCGCCACCAGAGCACCTCGACCGCCGGACCCCGGGTCTGGGGCGCCACGTCACGACCGCCCGAGCTCGTCCTTGACCCGCTCGATCATCTCGATCGGCCCCGGGTCGACGCCGCCGTCGGCCGCGAGGTAGAGCGAGACGAGGTCGCCGAGCAGCACCGCCCAGAGCAGCCGCGCGACGCGGGTCTCGCCCTCCGTCTCGATCGAGATCACCGAACGGGCGGTGGGCTCGATCAGATTCGCGGTGAGCTCGGCGCGCTCGCGCTGGCGCGGATGCTGGTCGCGGTCGGTGAGGAAGACGGCGGCGAACGGCGCCGGCTCGGCGTCCCGCGTCCAGCCGACGATCTCGTTGTGGTCGAGCTCCGGAAGCTGATGGTCGAACGCATGGCGCTTGGCGTTCTCGTTGATCTGGGACTTCCAGCGGTAGGCGACCGGAACGGTCAGATCGCAGCCGTAGATCACCGGCACCGAGCCGCTCAGCTGCTCGGCGATCTCCGCGGCGCCCGCGACCAGCGTGTCGCGGGCGGACTCCAGGTGGGCGGCCGCCGTGTCGATCTCGGTTCGGATCCCGGCCGCGGCCCCGACCAGCGCCGCAATCTCGCAGGCGACCGTGAACCCGTAGCCGACCGCGTGGCGCGGCTGCAGCCCGGCCGGCAGGCCGATCACCGGGACCTCGGCCGCGCGCGCGGCCCGCGCCAGCGCTCCGCCGGTGGTGGCCGCGTAGCGGCGCGCCCCGATCGCGTCCGCGGCCTCGAAGCAGGCGAGCGTCTCCTCCGTGTCGCCGGAGTAGCTGACGCAGAGGATCGCCCGCTCGGGAGAGGTCCAGGGCGGCAGCTCGTAGTCGCGGAAGACCTCCATGGACCGGGCCAAGCCGTCGCCGAGCGCGGCGCGAGCCAGGGCCCCGCCGATCGCCGACCCCCCCATCCCGCAGACGACGAGCCCGTTCGCCTCGGCGGGCTCGAGGCCGGCCGACTCGACCCGCCAAAGCGCGTCGCGCAGCTGGTCGGGCAGCGAGAGGACGGCGTCGAGCTGGTTGCTCGCGTCGATCTCGCGAATCGTGGCGAGCGGGTCGCTCATGCCGGGGCGGCCTCCGTCTCGACGACCTCATCGGGCTGCACGCGGGCATCGGCCGCGACCAATGCCCCGGGGCTGACCCGCGCGCCGCGGCCGAGCACCGCCCCGGGCTCGATCGTCGCCCCGGCGCCGACCTCGACCCCGGCGGCGAGGATCGCGCCGCGAACCCGCGCGCCCGCCTCGACCCGACAGCCGTCGAGCAGCACCGACTCGGCGACCGAGGCCTCGGCGGCGATCGCCGATCCGCCGCGCACTACCGCGCGCGGGCCGACCTCGGCGCCGGGCGCGACGCTGACCCCGGCGTCGAGCAGCGCCGGCGGCGAGATCGTCGCGACGCGGTTGACCTCGGCCGAGTCGGCGACCGCGAGCCCGTCCGCCGAGCGCTCGACCTCCGTCTCCACGCTGCCCTCGAGGATGTCCCAGCTCGCCTGCAGGTAACGCTCGGGGGTCCCGATGTCGATCCAGTAGCCATCGAGCCGGCGGCCGTAGAGACCGTTGCCGACCAGGCGCGGAAACACCTCCCGCTCGATCGACATCGCGCGCCCCGGGGGGATCAGCTCGAGCGCCGAGCGCTCGACCACGTAGGCGCCGGCGCTGATCTCGTCGGTGTCGATCTGATCGGGATCGGGCTTCTCGAGGAAGCCGAGCACCGCGCCGCCCGGGTCCCGACGGACCAGGCCGTAGGAGCTCGGGTCGTCGACCGGGTGCAGCGCGAGCGTGATCGTCGCGCCCGTCTCGTCGTGCTGGCGCCGCAGCGCGGTCAGGTCGAGATCGGCGAGCACGTCCCCGTTCAGGACCATGAAGCGCTCGCCGAGCAGGCCCTTGTCGGCGGCGAGGCGCAGCGGGCCCGCGGTTCCGAGCGGCGCCTCCTCCTGCACGTAGCGGATCGTCGGCCCCCCGGGCACCCCGTCGCCGAGCGCGGCGCGCAGGTCCTCGGCCCGAAAGCCGCAGGCCATCACCACCTCGTCGATCCCGTGGCGGCCGAGCCAATCGACCATGAAGCGGATCAGGGGGCGGTCGACGAGCGTCACCGCCGGCTTCGGCTGGGTCAGGGTCAGCGGTCGCAGCCGCGTCCCCTCCCCCCCGACGAGCACCAGCGCCTGCATCAGCCGCCCGCCACGGGCTCGCCACCGTCCGCCGGCCTGCCGATTCCCTCGTAGGTGAAGCCGGCGCGCCGCAGGGCCCCGGGGTCGAGGAAGTTGCGCCCATCGACGATCAGCGGGTTCGCCATCCGCCCGGCCAGCTCCGCCCAGTCGAGCTCGCCGAACTCGGGCCACTCGGTGACCAGGATCGCGGCGTCGGCGCCGGCGACGGCGGCGCCGACGGTCTCGCTGAGCTCGACGCTCGGCAACAGCTGGTCGGCGCGCGACTCGGCGACCGGGTCATAGGCGACCACGGTCGCCCCCTCGCCCTGCAGGCGGGCCGAGAGCACGAGGCTCGAGGCCTCGCGCATGTCGTCGGTGTCCGGCTTGAAGGCGAGCCCGAGCAGCGCCACCTTGCGGTCGACCAGCGAGCCCAGGTGCTTCGAGAGCTTGGCGATCACACGCCGCTTCTGAAGCTCGTTGACCTCGATCACGGAGGTCAGGAGCTGGAAGTGATAGCCGGTGTTGCCGGCGAGCTGCTTGAGGGCCTGGGTGTCTTTGGGAAAACATGAGCCCCCGTAGCCGATCCCCGCCTGCAGGAACTTGTTGCCGATGCGCGGGTCGAGGCCCATGCCGCGGGCGACCTCGGTGACGTCGGCGCCGACTCCCTCGCAGACGTTGGCGATCTCGTTGATGAACGAGATCTTGGTCGCCAGGAAGGCGTTCGAGGCGAGCTTGATCATCTCGGCCGAGGCGACGTCGGTGCGCACGATCCGGCCGCCGAGCGGCTCGTAGGCGGCGGCAACCGCGTCGGCCGCCCACTCCGCGCCGGGGTCGGAGCCGATCACGACGCGGTCGGGCTCGAGGAAGTCGCGCACCGCCGAGCCCTCCTTGAGGAACTCCGGGCAGGAGACGTAGACGAGCTCGGGATTCGAGCGCCGGATCGCCGCGCCGGTGCCCGCGGGGACGGTGCTCTTCATGACCAGCGCATGCCCGCCGCCCTCGGGGAGCGCGCCGACGACCGCCTCGACCCGCGAGAGGTCGGCGTCGCCCGAGTAGGTCGGCGGCGTGTCGACGCAGCAGAACAGGATCCGGGCGGCGTCGAGCGGCTCGACCATTTCGGTCGTGAAGCGCAGGCGCTCGCGGTTGCGATCGATCAGCTCGGGCAGCCCCGGCTCGTGGATCGGCAGCGTGCCTCCCGCGCGCAGCAGCTCGACCTTGGCCTGGTCGACGTCCATCGCGACCACCGGGTGGCCGAGCTCGGCGAAGCAGCCCGCGGTGACCAGGCCCACCCAGCCGACGCCGATGACGCCGATCGCCGGCTTCTCGCTCCCGTTCACGGTCGGCAGCCTAGTGGAGCACTTACTTGCCGAGCTCGCGCATCGAGGTGGCGACCGAGAGCATCTCCCCCTCCTCGAGCGCCTGCAGGAGCGTGTTGTTGACCCAGTAGGCCGCCTTGCCGGTCTTCCAGCCCACCAGCCGCAGCCGGTCGCCGTCGTAGAAGAGCAGATAGTCGCGGCCGTCGATCGTCCGGGTCTCGGACGGGTTGGCGAGGATCGGGGCGTCCACCCAGTCGGTGCCCGAGACCCCGTAGTACTCGTAGTAGCCGCCGGGGCCGAAGAAGCGGGCGACCATCTTGTAGCCGTGGTAGAGGTCGTCGTCGGGCCCGTCGATCGGGAACGCCCGGGAGGCCTCGTTGAGGGCCGATCCCGGCGTCAGCCGGGTCGGATAGAAGATCGGGAAGTCGATCATCGGATCGCCGTCCTTGCGCTCGGCCTGCGAGAGCTGCTCGGCGTACTGCTGGCCGATCGCGGTCGCGTCGTCCATCGGCGGGCCCTCGAAGTGATCGCTGTCCTGCGGCTTCTTCTTGTCGTCGCCGGACTTGTCGCCGTGCGGCTTCTCGCTCCCCGCGTCGGCCTCGCCGGCGGGACGCTCGCCCGGGGTGCCCTCGGTGTCGAGGAACTCCCGCACGGTCTGCTTGATCGCCTCGTCGGAGGCGGTCACGTAGGTGCTCGTGCCGTCGCCGAGGTCGGCGGGGAAATGGACCTCGCGCACCGTCGCGGACTGCACCGAGGCGAAGGTCTTCAGCAACTCGAGCAGCGGCACCGCCTCGCCGATGTCGGAGGTCGTGTACTCGGTGAAGATGTCGAGCAGCTCGTTGCGGTCGCGGACCAGCGTCCCCGGCGGCAGCTTCTGGCGCGCCTCGCGCAGGAAGTCCTGCTGGCGCGCCGAGCGCACCAAATCGTTGTCGTCGTGGCGAAAGCGCACGTACTGCAGCGCCTTGAGCCCGCAGAGTCGCTGGTAGCCGGCCTGGATGTCGATCTCCGCGACGTTCAGCTCGGGCGGGATGAAGTAGTTACGGTCGACGTCGACGTAGACGCAATCGATCGCGTTGACCGCGTCGGCGAAGCCGGTGAAGTTGATGTTGACGACGTGGTTGATCTCGAGCCCGGTGAGCTGCTTGACGACGCGGGTCGTCAGGTCGGGCCCGTCCACGGTGTACGCCTCGTTGAACTTGCCCACCCCGTAGCCCGGGATCGTCACCTTGAGGTCGCGCGGGATCGAGAGCAGCGCGATCCGGTCCTTCTCGGGGTCGACTCGCAGCAGCAGGGTCGTGTCCGAGCGACCGGCATCGCCCTGCGTGTGCAGGCGCTTGTCGGAGCCGAGGATCAGAATCGTCTGCGGTGAGCCGCCGTCGACGTCGGCGAGCTGGTCGCGAAGCGACGCCAGCGCGTCGTTGTCGCCCAGCCCCTCGGCGATATCGGTCAGGTAGACCAGCAGGCTGATCGAGGTCGCCGCGGCCATCGAGATCACGATCACCAGCGAGGCGGCCAAGAAGCGCGCCCAGATCCGCTTCGCGTGCGGCGCCTTGGCGTCGTCGTCGGCGGCGGGCTGCGACGGCGGGCCGGCGCCGGTCTCAGCCGGTGACGCCTCGGCGGGGGACGCCTCGGCGGAGCCGGTCTCGGCTCGAACCTCGTGCTCCGCGGCGCGGGCCCGAACCGCTGCCAGCGCCGCGTCGGTCGGGTCCTCCTCCTCGCCCTCGCCCTCGTCCTCGTCCTCGTCGAGCTGGTGCTCGTCGGAGGGCTCTTCGAGCTCGTGCTCGTCGGAGGCATGCTCGAGCTCGCCGGCGAGCGGGTCGAACTCCTGGGTCGCGCCGGGATCGGCGGTCCCGCCGCCGACCTCGACGGGCGCGTGCACGTCGTCCTCGGGGTCGCCTGGGCCGTCCTCGGGGTCGCCTGGGCCGTCCTCGGGGTCGCCTGGGCCGTCCTCGGGCTCGCCTGGGCCGTCCTCCGGCTCGCCGGCCTCCTCGGGCTCCTCGCCTGGCTCCTCGACCTTGATCTCGCCCTCGTCCGGCTCTTCGCCTGGCTCCTCAACCTGGAGCTCGCCCTCTACGGGCTCCTCGGTGTCGGCCTCCACGAGCTCCTCGATCTCGCCCTCGTCGGGCTCCTCGACGTCGGGCTCCTCGACCTCGTCCTCCTCGACCTCACCCTCGTCCCGGTCGGGCTCCAACCCGGCGCGGCGGCGACCCGCCCAGGTGGCCGGCGGCGGTCCCTCGGCGGCGCCCTCGTCCTCGCGGTCGACGGGCTCGTCGCCGGCGGCGTCGTCGCGCCGCTCGTCCTCGGGCCTCATGAATCACCCTCCTCGTCGGCGGAAAGCCAGCGGGGCACGCCGCGGACGAACTCCACCACCGCCCGCCTGTAGCCGGCCAGCGAGCCGACCGAGACCCACTCCTCGGGGCCGTGGTGACCGCCGCCGAGCGGGCCGAACTCGACCGCGGGCACCCCGGCGCGCAGGAACGAGACCGCGTCGGAGGCGCCGTCACGCCCGACGCTGGTCACCTCGCCATCGTGGTGGTGGGCCGTGGCCTCGCAGAGCGCGCGCACGAAGGGCAGCTCGGGGTCGACCTCCGCGGGCGGTCGCGTGAAGGTCGAGATCACCGTCGCGCCCGGGATCCCACGGACCTCATCGAGGATCGCCTCGGGATCCTGCTCGGGCAGATAGCGGACGTCGACGTCGATGTAGCAAGTGTCGGGCACCTTGTTGAGGGCGTCACCGCCCAGGATCCGGCCGAGGTTGATCGACGGCCGATCGAAGAGCTCCGAGCTCCGCGAAGCAAACGGTAGCGATTGCACCGCCCGGAACACGTCTATGGCGCGCAGGATGGCGTTCTCGCCCAGCCACGGGGTCGCCCCGTGAGCCGCCCTGCCCTCGACCCGCAGCCGCATCGCGACGACCCCCTTGGCGGCGACCCCGACGTGCATGTCGGTGGGCTCGCCGGTGATCGCGAAGTCGCCGACGAAGCCCCGCGCCACGAGCAGGTCACCGCCCCGCTCCTCGTCCTCCTCGGACTCCTCGTCGGGCACGATCCCGAGCCGCACCCGCACGGCGTCCTGCTCGCGCAGGTCGGCGACCGCGAGCAGCAGCGACGCCAGGGCGCCCTTCATGTCGTAGGCGCCCCGCCCGTAGAGGCGATCGCCATCGACTCGCGCCTCGAACTGCTCGGGGCGCCCAGGGACGACGTCGATGTGCCCGTGCAGCAGGAGCGTCGTCGGGGCCGCCCGCGGGCCGACGTCGGCGACCGTCACCGGCAGGCCCCGGATGTCGAGCTGATGCGTCTCGATCTCGCGCGCGTCGAGCCAGCCCTTGACGAACCCGGCGCACTGCTTGATCCCCTCGGCCGACGAGGTGTCGTAGCCGATCAGCTTCTCGGTAAGCAGGCGTTCGTCCATCAGCGCTCGGGCGGCAACGCGATCGGCTTCAGCCCGACCAGCGGCGCCACGGCGAGCACGTCCGGGTCGGCGGTGGCGACGCCATTCCCCGGAGCCCCGCTGGCAAGCAGCACGCAGTCGGCGAGCGAGAGCGGCCGTGACCGGCGATCGTAGTGCTCGGCGCGAATCTCGGCGGCCTCGCGCGCGAGCTCGAGCGTCAACGAGATCGGAGCGACGGGACCCTCGACGAGGGGGTCGACTCCCGCCCGGGCGAGCTCGCGCGGCATTCCCCGGCGCTGCGCGACGTAGAGCGCCTCCGCGACGTTGATCGTCGGCATCGCGAGATCGCCGGCGTGCAGCAGGGCACGGACCTGGGGCTCGGCCGGCCCGCGAACGAGCAGGGCGACCAACGCGTAGGCGTCGAGCAGGATCACCGATCGGCTTCGGGCTCTAGCCCGTGCGCCTGCAGCTTCCGATCCTCGGCCTCCAGCTCCTCGCGACGCATCTCGTCGCGCAGCTCCTGCAGGTCGACATCCTGGAAGTACTCCGCCCAGAGGCCCGCGACCGCGTCGATCGGGTCCTCGGGCGCCGGCTCGATCACCAGTCGATCGCCCTGATCATCGACGGTGATCGAGGTCGTCCCCCAGCGATGGCGCACCGGAGCCGGGATCGATACCTGGCCGCCCTTCGAGATCTTCATGCG
>WHSW01000010.1 GCA_009379895.1 Solirubrobacterales bacterium | reverse complement strand
CGGGCTGCGGGGCGACCGGGGTCGGCGGGTCGGCCGGCATCCGCCGCGTCGCGTCGGTGGCCGGGCCGAGCACGTCGGTGGGGACGTGGTCCGACGGGGTGGCGGGCTCGCGGCCGGCGATCCCCGCCTCGAGTGCGCGCGAGAGCTCGCGCGCGGACGAGTAGCGCGCCGCGACGTCGCCCTCGAGCGACCGCAGGACCGCGCGCGAGAGCGTCTCGGGCACGTCGGGGTCGTAGGAGGTGGGGGGCAGGGGGCGCTCGTTCTCGCGGCGGATGGCGAGCTCGGCGAGGGTCGAGCCCTCCCAGGGCAGGCGGCCGGTGAGCAGCTGGTAGAGGACGACGCCGAGCGCGTAGACGTCGGCCGCGGGCGTCGCCTCGTCGCCGCGCGCCTGCTCCGGGGCGAGGTAGGCCGCGGTGCCGACCACCGAACCGACCTGGGTCAGCCGCGACTGGGCCGTGGCGCGGGCGATGCCGAAGTCGGTCAGCTTGATCGTCATCTCACCGGTCGGCGGCTCGTGCGCCGAGCTGTCACGCGCTCGCCTGCCGGCCGGACCGCCGATCACCATCAGGTTCCCGGGCTTTACGTCACGGTGGATGATCCCCTGGCGGTGGGCGTACTCGAGCCCGGCGCACGCCTGGATCCCGATCTCGGCCGCCGAGTCGGCCCCCAGCCGGCCCCGGCGCTGCAACAGCTGCGCTACCGAGCGACCCTCGACGTACTCCATGACGATGTAATGGCGATAGGCGTCGACCCCGGTGTCGTAGACCTGGACGATGTTGGGGTGGATCAGCTTCGCGACCGCGAGCGCCTCGCGGCGGAAGCGGGCGACGAACTTGTCGTCGTCGGAGAGGTGCTCGGCGAGCACCTTGACCGCGACGGTGCGCTCGAGCACTCGGTCGGTGGCACGGTAGACGGTCGACATCCCGCCGGCGCCGAGCCGGTCGCCGAGCTCGTAGCGATCGGAGATCGTCGTGTTCACGGCGTCGATCCGCCTTCGGGCTCGATCCCGCCGCTGGGGTCGAACGACCCGGTGGCATCGCCGCCTGCCGGCGGCCCGCCCTCGGGCGGCGTCTCCTGGCCGGGCGGCGTCCCTTCCTGGCCGGGCGGGGTCTGCGGCGGTCCGCCACCCTCGTTGCCGCCGCCCTGACCGCCGCCGGTCTCCCCGTCGGGCTCGGTCGTCTCCTCGGTCGTGTCGGTCGTCGTCGGCTCGGTGGTGGTCGGCTCGGTGGTCGGAGAGGTCGTCGGCTCGGCCCCGGTCGCCCCCGTAGCGCCCGTGGCGACCTCGCACTGCTCGGGGTCCTGTGCCTTCTCGACTAGGTTCGCCGCGGCGTCCAGGAGCCCCTTTTGGACGTCGGGATCGACCTCCGGGGGTAGGGCCTCGACCTCGTCGGCGAGCTGGTTCGCGCGCTCGCGGGCTGCGTCGCAGTCGCCGTTGGCGACCGCGCTCTCGATCGCCTCGGTAAGGGAGATCAGGGCCTCGGAGTCGTCCTGCGGGATCGTTCCCTCGTCGCCCGAGCCGCAGCTCGCGAGCGCGAGGGTGAGCGCGAAGAGCCCCGCGAGCAGGGTATTTCGCAGTCGCCCCGGCATCGCGGCGAGTCTAGAGGCCCGTCCGCGCCCCCCGGCCCGGTTCGCGCCGCTCCCTTGTCCACGCTCCGCGCTCACTGATCCCTGGCTCGCGCTTCGCGACCGATCACCGCTCCCTTGTCCACGCTCCGCGCTCACTGCCCGACGTAGAGTCGCCGCGCCAGGTGCTCGGGCAGGCCGGCGGCGACGATCGCGTCGGCGGCGCCGTCGATGTCGTAGTCGACGCGGTGGTAGACCGCGTGCCAGGCGTCGGTGTCGAGCTCGAGCCAGGCGGCGCGAGAGTCCCCGTCGCGGGGCTGACCGACGCTGCCGGGGTTGATCAGCCAGCGGCCGCGGCCGATCTCGAGGCTGGTCCCGGCGCCCGCCTGAGCCCCGCGCGCGTCGAGGCTCCGCTCGCCGGCGGCCTGATCGGCGAGCGCGAAGAAGAGCGCCACGTGCGAGTGCCCGACGAAGCTCACCCGCTTCGCCTGCGCGCGGATGCACTCGGCGGCCTGGTCGGGCCAGAGCACGTACTCCCAGACGGGATCGCGCGGCGAGGCGTGGTACAGGGCGACCTCGTGATCGGTCTCGGCGGGCGCGAGGGCGGCCAGGAAGTCGGTCGTCTCGGCGCTCATCGTCTCGCTGGTCCAGCGCACGGCGGCCGACGCGGCGGGCGAGAAGGTCGAGATGTCGAGCTCGTCGAGCGCCGCGAGGTCGTGGTTGCCGACCAGGCAGACCGAGCACCGTTCGCGAGCCAGCGCCGCGCACTCGTCGGGCTGGGCCCCGTAGCCGACCACGTCTCCCAGGCACCAGCTCTGATCGACCTCGGAGGCCTCGATGTCGGCGAGCACCGCCTCGAAGGCGGGCAGGTTCGCGTGGATGTCTGAGAGGATCGCCAGGCGCATGAACGGGTGCGCGGGGCGGACTATCGTAGGCATGGATGAGGTCGCCGGGATGGATGCCGCGCTCGACCGTGGCGCGCGTCGGCGGGGCGGCGGTGGCGATGGTCCTGGTCGCCGAGGCGGCGGTCTGGCTGCTCGGCCCGGGCGACGAGCCGCCCGCACCGGTCCCGGTCGCCGCGGGCGACTACTTCGGCCAGGCCCAGATCGAGCGCGCGACCGACTACCGCGACGGTCAGCGTTGGCTCATGTACGCGGGGCTGGCGATCGAGGGGGCGGTGCTGCTCACGGTGGCGCTCGG
Organism: Solirubrobacterales bacterium; assembly: GCA_009379895.1. Lineage (GTDB taxonomy): Bacteria > Actinomycetota > Thermoleophilia > Solirubrobacterales > 70-9 > WHSW01. The sequence continues at coordinate 38,060 of WHSW01000010.1, read as the reverse complement.
CCGGCCCGCGCCGGTGCGCCGGGCGCTCGCGCGCCTCGGCGCCCGGCCGATTCTCGGCGCCGTGGCCGCCGGCGCCGGCGTCTCGCTGCTGGTCACGGTGGTGACCCTGCCGACCTCGCTCGCAGCGCACGAACGCGCCGTCGATGCCGGGATCTCGACCCAGTCGCTCGGCTCGTGGGCGTGGGACGTGGCGCGCTCGGCGGCGATCACCGCCGCGATCACCGCGGCGGGGGCGGCGCTGCTGATCGCGCTGGTGCGGCGCTTCCCCCGCGGCTGGTGGGCGCCGGGGTCGGTCGCGGTCGCCGGCCTGGCCGTCGTCTTCGTCTGGATCGCCCCGGTCGTGCTGGCACCGGTCTTCAACCGCTTCGAGACGCTCGGGCACGGGAGCCGCGCCCGCGCGGAGGTGCTCGAGCTGGGGCGCCGCGCGGGGGTCGAGATCGGCGACGTCTACCGCGTCGACGCGAGCCGCCGCGGACGCTCGCTGAACGCCTACGTCGACGGCATCGGCTCGACCAAGCGGGTAGTCCTCTACGACAACCTGCTCGCTCAGGCCGAGCGCCCGGTGCTGCGCTCGGTGGTCGCCCACGAGCTCGGCCACGTCGCCCACGACGACGTTCCCCGCGGGATCGCCTTCGTCGTCATCGTCGCCCCGCTCGGGCTCATCTTCGTGCGCGAGCTGAGCCGGGCCTTGGCGCGCCGAGCCGGGATCGAGCCGGGCGCCCCCGCCGCGGTCCCGGCCTACCTGCTCGCGATCACGCTCGCGACCCTGATCCTCAACGTGCCCGGCAACCAGCTCTCGCGCGAGATCGAGGCGAGCGCCGACCAGTTCTCGCTCGAGCTCACCGACGACCCGCGGGGGATGATCGAGCTCCAGCGCCAGCTCGCGCGGGCCAACCTCTCGGACCCCGACCCGCCGGCGCTGCCCAGCCTCCTGTTCGGAACCCACCCCACCAAGGTCGACCGGATCGGCGCCGCGCTGGCGTACGAGCGCGAGGGGCGGAGCTGAGGCGGGGCAAGGGCTGAGCCGGCGGTTGTTCGCGCCCTGCCCCTGCGCCCGCGCCCGACCGCGCCGACCACGCCCACACCTACGCCCACGCCCCCGCCCACGCCCGCGCTCGACCACGCCCCTCCCCGCGGTCGCGCCCGGCGCCCGCGCCCCGGCCCGGGCGGGCCGGTAACGCGACACCAAGCTCCCGGATTGGTCTCTGTGTCGCGCTGTCCGCCTATATCGCGGTCAATGCGACAGGCAAGGCCCGGCGTCCACCGCGTGTCGTGCTGTCGGCACCGTCGACGCGCGGGGGCCCGCCCCGGGTCGCGCCCGACGTGACGCCGCTCCGGGCTCAGGTCCCGGGTCGCCCCCGGCGCGACGTCGCTCGCGCGACGGCGCCGCGGGCGAGCGCGATGCCGAGCTTGGCGACGATTCCGAGCTCGACCACGGCGTTCGCGAGCGCGCCGCGACCGGGCGCGTAATGGGCGCGATAGAAGCGATACATGCCGTAGTGGAAGGCGCGGGTGAGCGCCGGCGAGCGGCGCGCGCCGCTACTCCCGGCCTTGACGTGGATCACGGTGACCGAGGGCTCGAACCAGGTCGTCCAGCCCGCCCGCGCGAAGCGGTAGCAGAGGTCGAGGTCCTCCATGTACATCCAGTAGCCCTCGTCGAAGGCGCCGACCCGCTCGAGCGCCGAGCGCCGGATCAGCATGAAGGCCCCGTTGACCGCGTCGACCGGCCCCGACTCGACCTCGGGCGCCCTGTACTGCGCCAGGGCGCCGCTCGCCGCGGCCCGGCGCCCGAGGCCGCTGAAGTGGCCGAGCGCGCCCAGCGGGGTCGGGAACGACCGGCGCGAGGCGTGGTCGAAGCTGCCGTCGGGCCGCTCGAGCCGCGGCCCGCTGATCCCGACCTCGGGGTGCGACCCCATCAGCTCGAGCAACGCTTCGAGCGCCCCCGCGGTGATCAGCGTGTCGGGGTTCAGCGCGAGCACGAAGGGCGCATCGCCGGCGGCGATCCCGAGATTGTTGGCGGCGCTGAAGCCGAGGTTCCGCGGGCTCTCGGTGAGCTCGACCTCGGCGAACTCGCGCCTCACCATCTCCACGGTGCCGTCGCCCGAGGCGTTGTCGATCACGTGGACGCGCATCGGCGCCACCGGAGGGTGATCCCGTAGCGAGCCCAGGCAGTCGCGCAGCAGCATCTGGCAGCGGTAGGAGACGATGATCACGTCGAGGGCGACCGGGCCGGTCATCGTCGGGCGCCCGCCGAGCGCCGCCCGTCACCTCCGAGCTCGGGCCGCCGCGCGCCGGCGAGCTCGACGCGTTCCTCTCGGTATGCGAGGGGAGGTCGTCGCGGGCGACGCCACACGGGCACCGCGGCTACCGCATCGAGTCCGCGGTCAGCCGCAGGCCCCCGTCGAGGTCCTGGCCTGCGCTCCAGCCGAGCTCGCGCTCGGCGAGCGCGGGGTCGATCGAGATCCGCTGCACCTCGCCGAGCCGCGGTGCGGCGTGCTCGGGCGCGAACTCGGAGTCGCAGGCGGCCGCGACCCGGCGCCCGAGCTCGAGCACGCTGGTCTCGACGCCGGTGCCGACGTTGTACGGGCCGGGGCCGCCGCGGTCGCCGGCGGCCAGGAAGGCGGCGGCGACGTCCGCGGCGAAGACGTAGTCGCGGGTCTGCTCGCCGTCGCCGAAGACCCGGGGCCGGCCCCCGTCGAGCATCGCCCCGCAGAAGATCGCGACCACGCCCGCCTCGCCGTGGGGGTCCTGGCGCGGCCCGTAGACGTTGCCGAGCCGCAGCGCGGTCGCGTCGATCCCGTACAGGCGTCGGTAGAGCGACAGGTAGCCCTCGGCCGCGAGCTTCGACTGCCCGTAGGGCGCGTCGGGCCGGCACAGCGCGTCCTCGGCGAGCGGCAGCTCGCGCCCGGCTCCCTCGCCGTAGATCGCGCCGCCGGTGGAGGCGAGCAGGAAGCGCTCGGCGCCATGCCGGCGCGCACCCTCGAGCAGCCCGATCGTGCCGCCACGTTGACCGAGAGGTCGTACGCGGGGTCGGTGACCGAGCGCCGCACGTCGATCTGGGCGGCGAGGTGGAAGACGGCCTGCGGGCGGGCTCGCTCGAAGGCGGCCTCGACCGCCGGCGGGTCGGTGACGCTGCCCTCGAGCAGCTCGGCGCCGCCCGCCAGCGCGCCGGCGAGGTTCTCGCGCCTGCCGGTGGAGAGGTCGTCGAGCACGGTCACCTCGTCGCCGCGCTCGACGAGCCGGTCGACCAGGTGCGATCCGATGAACCCGGCGCCGCCGGTGACCAGGGCCCTCATGCGCGCTGAGCTTAGAACGTATCCGTCCCTACCGGAATAGGTTCCTGGTGCTCACCGTCGTCAGCGGCGGCAGCGAGCAGCGGCCGTCGACGAGCGGCCCGGCGCGCCGCCGGGCGCGCTCGGCGCCCATCTAGTGGCGACTCACGCAAATACGCCCCGTTCTGGCGGCGACTGGACGCGCCCGGCGGCGCGCTGCGGGCTCGACGATGCCCCGGCATCGCCTTCGCCCACCGCGCTTGCCGGCCACGCCCAGTCACCCGCCAGAGCCGGAACGTACGTGCGTGAGGCGCCACTAGTATCGGACCAATGACCGCCCCCGCCGACCCTGACCCGCTCGCCGCCCTGCGGGCCAGCGTGCTCGCCGCCGCCGAGGGCCTCGACGGAGCCGGTGGCGGCCGGGCGACCCTCGAGCGGCCGCCCAAGCCCGAGCTCGGCGACTACTCGACCAACGCCGCGATGCTGCTCGCGCCGGCGCTCGCCGCCCCGTCGCGCGAGGTGGCCGAGCGCCTGCGCGACGCGCTGCGGGGCAGCCTCGGGTCGAGCGCCGAGCGCATCGACGTCGCCGGCCCGGGGTTCGTCAACGTCTTTCTCTCCGACCGCTGGCACCGCGAGGCGACCGCGAGCCTGCTGGCCGCGGGCGACCGGCTCGGCACGGGCCGCCCCGAGCGACCGCTTCGGGTCCTGGTCGAGTTCGTGAGCGCCAACCCGACCGGGCCGGTGACCGTCGCCGCGGGCCGTGGCGCGGCGTACGGCGACTCGGTCGCCCGGCTGCTCGAGCTCGCGGGCCACGAGGTCGAGCGCGAGTACTACCTCAACGACGCCGGCACCCAGGTGCGCCTGTTCGCCGAGTCGATCGCGGCGCGGATGCGCGGCGACGAGCCGCCCGAGGGCGGCTACGCGGGCGAGTACGTCGCCGAGCTCGCGGGCGAGCTCGCGGCGCGGGGCGCGAGCGGCGACGACCTCGACGACCTCGGGCGGCGCGGCACCGAGGCGATGCGCGAGCGGATCGAGGCGACGCTCGAGCGCTTCGGCGTTCGCTTCGACAGCTGGTTCTCGGAGCGCCGGCTCTACGCGGCGAAGCTGATCGACGCCGCGATCGCGGAGCTGCGCGAGCGCGGCCACGTGTTCGAGACCGAGGGCGCGATCTGGCTGCGGACGACCGAGTTCGGCGACGACAAGGACCGGGTCCTGATCCGTGCCGACGGCGAGCCGACCTACTTCGCCGCCGACATCGCCTACCACCGCGACAAGATCGAGCGCCGGGCCGAGCGCCTGGTCACCCCCCTGGGCGCCGACCACCACGGCTACATCCCGCGGATGAGGGCCGCGCTGGCCGCGCTGGGCGTCGACCCCGACCGCTACGAGGCGCCGATCATGCAGCTCGTCAACATCGTCGAGGGCGGCCAGCGCGCGCGGATGTCGAAGCGCGAGGGCGACTTCGTCACGCTCGACGAGCTGATCGACGACATCGGCGTCGACGCGGCGCGCTTCTTCATGGTCCAGCGCAGCCACGACACCGCCTTCGACCTCGACCTCGACCTGGCCCGGTCGGCCTCCCAGGACAACCCCGTCTACTACGTCCAGTACGCGCACGCGCGGCTCGCAAGCATCCTGCGCAAGGCGGGCGCCGGGGGCGCCGGGGGCGGGGGCGACGAGGCGGCGTTCGCCGTCTCGGCGGCGGACGAGTCGAGCCTCGCCGCGGCGGCCGAGCCGGCCGAGCGGGCGCTGCTGCGCCGGCTGCTCGAGCTGCCGGGGGAGGTCCGAACGGCGGCCGAGCGCCGCGCGCCGCATCGCCTGATCGCCTACGCGATGGCCACCGCCGCCGACTTTCACGCCTTCTATCGCGACTGCCGGGTGGTGGGCGCCGAGCGCGACACCGAGGCGGCCCGGCTGGGGCTCTGCGTGGCGACCAAGCGCACGGTCGCGACCACGCTCGGGCTGATCGGCGTCGGCTCGCCCGAGCGGATGTGAGCGACGCGGGACGCGCACCGGAGGGCCGGCGCGCCGCGGCGCGCATCCGGGGGGAGGCGCGGTCGGCGCGGGACCGCTTGGCAAAGCCGTCTAGGGCCGCTGTTATGTTGCCGCGAACCCCGATCAACGACGAGGATCCAAGACGAGGAGGAATCGAAGTGACCAAGGCTGAATTCGTAGAGCGGATCGCGGGCGACTTCGCCAACAAGAAGGCCGCCGCGGACGCGGTCGACGCGGTGCTCGACGGCATCTCCGGCACGCTCGCCGGAGGCGGAGACGTCAACTTCACCGGCTTCGGCAAGTTCAGCGTCGCCGAGCGCGGTCCGCGACAGGGAGTCAACCCGCGCACCGGGGAGCGGATCACGATCGCCGGCGGCCGGGTGCCGAAGTTCTCGGCGGGCGCCGGGCTGAAATCGAAGGTCAAGGGCTGAGCGCAGCGTTCGCGGACCGGCTGGCGGCGCTCGTCGTCGAGCGTCGCAGCCAGGTCTGCCTCGGCATCGACCCCGACCCGGCCGCGATTCCGGCGCGGCCTCGGCCGGGGGCGGGCGTCTCCCCGGCCGAGGCCGCGGCGGACGCGATCGTCGCCCACTCGCGGGAGCTGATCGCCGCCGCGGCGCCGGCCTGCGTCGCGGCCAAGCCCCAGCTCGCCTGCTTCGAGCGCCTCGGGTGGCACGGCTGGCGCGCGCTCGAAGCGGTCGTCGCGGCGGCCCGTGAGGCCGGCCTGCTGGTGATCGCCGACGGCAAGCGCGGCGACGTGCCGGTCTCCGCCGCCGCCTACGCGCAGGCGCTGTTCAGCTCGACCGAGACCCCCTGGGGACCCGTCGCGGGCCTCGGCGTGGACGCGGCGACGCTCAACCCGCTGCTCGGCGGCGACGCGCTCGAGCCGCTGATCGAGGCGGCGGCGGACGCCGGCGCGGGGATCTTCGTGCTCGTCCGCACGTCGAATCCCGGGGCGGCCGAGGTGCTCGACCTCGATTGCGGTGGCGCCCCGCTCTTCGAGCGCCTCGCCGGGCTGATCGCCGCGCGAGCCGACCGGCTCGCGGGCTCCGGGGAGCTGACCGGCGTCGGGGCCGTCGTCGGCGCCACCGAGCCCAGCCACCTGGCCCGCCTGCGCGAGCTGATGCCTCGCTCCGTGTTCCTGATCCCCGGCGTCGGCGCCCAGGGAGGGTCCGCGCGCGAGCTCGGTCCCGCGTTCTCCGACGATCCCGCCTCGGCGCTGATCGCCGCCTCGCGGTCGATCGCCGGCGCCGCGGACCCGGGCGCGGCGGCCGAGGCCCTGCGCGACGAGGTCTGGGCCGTTTCGCAAACCGCCGCCCGCTGAGCGCGGCGCCGCGCGCCGCGATCGTGGTTTGCGCCTACGATTCCGAGCCCGATGGAAGGCGGCAGCAGCGAGCGGACGCCGGATCGCAGGCCGACCAGCTGGACGGCCCGCGTGGTCGCGCCGCTGGCCCTGGCGGGCGTGCTCGCGGCGGTCGTGCTGATCGTCGGCGGGTCGCTGCGCTCCTCGGACGACGAGGATGGCGCCAACCCGGGCGGCGGCAAGGGCAGGACCACGACCTCCGGATGCCAGCCGGCCGCGGACAACGCGGTCAGGGAGGGCTTCTTCGTGATCGAGTCCGGCGAGGACCTGAGCGTCGTCGCCGAGAAGACCTGCATCTCGCCCGAGCGCCTCGAGCGGCTCAACCCGAACCTCGACCCGCAGCTGATCCCGATCGGCGCCTGCGTGGACCTGCGCAAGGAAGGGTGCAAGGCCCTCGCCTCGCAGGGATAGGGGCCTGATGGGGGTTCGCCGCCGGGCGTGGCTGCTGGCGGCGCTCTCGGCGTTCGCGACCCTGGCCTGCGTCGGGCCCGACCCGGTCGCGGCGGCCCGGCCCGAGGCCCCGGAGCTCGCGGCCAGGGCGTGGACGCTGGTCGACGCCGACGAGGGCACGGTCCTGGCCTCGCATCGGGCGGCGAGCTCGTACTCGGTCGCCTCGACGACCAAGCTGATGACCGCGCTCGTCGCGCGCAGGGAGCTGCGCCCGGGCGAGACGGTGACCGCCCCCGCCTATGACGCGATCCCGGGGGAGTCATTGCTCGGGCTCCGGGCGGGGGAGAGGATCGGCGTCCGCGACCTGCTCTACGGGCTGCTGCTGCCGTCCGGCAACGACGCGGCCGAGGCGCTCGCGCAGGCGGCGGCGGGCTCCGAGGGCGCCTTCGTCGCCGAGATGAACCGGGCCGCCAACCGGCTCGACCTCGACGACACCTCGTACGCGAACCCGATCGGCCTCGACGAGGCCGGCAACTTCTCGAGCGCTCGCGACCTGGTCCGGCTGGCGATCGCGCTGCGCCGCGACCGCCTCCTGCGGCGCATCGTCGACAGCCCCGACGCGGTGCTGCGCTCGGGGGCCCAGGTGCGCGAGATCGTCAACCGCAACACGTTGGTGCGCACGCTTCCCTACGTCAACGGCGTGAAGACCGGCCACACGCTCGACGCGGGCTACGTGCTGGTCGCCTCGGCCCAGCGCAAGGGCGTCGAGCTGGTCTCGGCCGTGCTCGGCGCCCCGAGCGAGCTCGAGCGCGACGCCGAGACCCGGGCGCTGCTCGACTACGGCTTCTCGCTCTATCACCGCAGGACGGCGGTCGAGCGCGGGGAGCGTCTGGCGGCGCCGGCGCTGCGCTACCAGGACGACCGCGTGGCGCTGGGGCCGACCCGCGCGGTGCGGCTCACGGTCCGCGACGGCCAGCGGCTGCGCACCCGCGTCCATGCCCCGGAGGAGGTCGAGGGGCCGGTCGAGCGCGGCGAGCGCCTCGGGCGCGCGATCGTGACGCTCGACGGTGAGCGGATCGCGACCGTACCGCTGGCCGCGCTGCGCTCGGCGCCGGCCGCGACCCTGCTGCAGCGCTACGACGCGGCGATCCCGGGCTCGCGCGCGGTCGCCTGGGCGCTCGCGGTCGCTGTGCTGGCGCTCGTCCTCGGGCTCGCGATCGTCCTCATCGGGCGCCGGCGGGCATGAGCCCGAGGGCGCGATGGTGTTTCGCTGAACGGCGATAGCCTGTTGGCCGGAGCGTGATCCTCACCGTCACCCTCAACGCCGCGATCGACCGCACCATCGCGGTCCCGAGCTTTCGTCTCGGCCAGCGCCACCGCGCGGTCGAGGCGCGGACGATCGCGGGCGGCAAGGGGGTCAACATCGCCCGCGCGCTGCGCTTCCTGGGGCGGCCGGTGATCGCCGCGGGGCTCGCCGGGGGCGGCGCCGGCACCAGGCTGCTCGAAGAGCTGCGCGAGGAGTCCGTGCTGGCCGCGTTCACGCGGATCGCCGGCGAGTCGCGGACCAACCTCGCCGTCGTCGATCCGACCTCGGGCCAGCAGACCGAGATCAATGAGCGCGGGCCCGAGCTCTCGGAGGCGGAGGTCGAGCGCTTCGTCGAGCGACTCCTGTACCTGGCTCGGGGGGCATCGATCTGCGTGCTGGCGGGCAGCGTGCCGCCCGGCCCCGAGCCCGACATCTACGCCCGGCTGATCGCCGAGCTGCGGGCGCTCGGCGTGCTCACGGTGCTCGACTCCGACGGCGAGCAGATCCGCACCGCGCTGCGCGCCGAGCCCGCGGTGGTGGCCCCGAACGTGACCGAGGCCGAGGAGGCGGTCGGCCACGAGTTCAACGACGCCGCCGACCTCGCCCTCGGGCTCACCAGCCTGCTCGAGATGGGCGCCGGCGAGGCGATCATCACCTCGGAGAGCGGCTGCGCGGCGATCGTCCGCGACGGCCCCGGCCGGCGCCGCTACCAGGCCCGGATCGATCCCCTCGAGCCGGTCGCGACGGTGGGCTCGGGCGATGCCTTCCTCGCCGGCTACGTCGCCGCCCGCTTCGACGGGGCGAGCCCGAGCGAGTGCCTGGCCCTCGGGGTCGCCTGCGGCGCCGAGTCGACCCAGCACTTCGGCGCCGGGACGCTCGACCGCCGCGAGGCCGAGCGCCTGCTGGCGCGGGTCGAGGTGAGCGAGCTCGACGTCCCCGCCGAGGTCGCCTAGCCGCTCGGGCCGGGTCCTGCCGCGGGTGGCGAATGCGGCTCGTCGACGACCGCCGGGCCGGGCGGTTGACCGCTGTTATCATCGCCTGGGCCTCGGATCGCGGGGCCGCGCGGTCGCAAGCAGCGGCTTTTCGGCCCCTTTCGAGGGGCTTTTTTCGTCCGCGAACAAGCGTAGGTTTCACCCATGGAAGTAGAGATCGGCCGCGGCAAGAAGGGTCGTCGGGCCTACGGGTTCGACGACATCGCGATCGTGCCGTCGCGGCGCACCCGCGATCCCGACGACGTCGACATCTCCTGGGCCCTGGGCCCGTACCGCTTCGAGCTGCCGCTGCTGGCCTCGGCGATGGACGGGGTCGTCAGCCCGGCGACGGCGATCGAGCTGAACCGCATCGGCGGCCTCGGGGTGCTCAACCTGGAGGGGATCTGGAGCCGCTACGAGGACGCGGAGGCAAAGCTCGCCGAGATCGCCACGACGCCGCCCGAGGGGGCGACGCAGCTCATGCAGCGGGTCTACGACGAGCCGGTCAAGGTCGAACTGATCGCGCAACGGGTCGAGGAGATCAAGGCCGCGGGCGCCGTCGCCGCCGGGTCGCTGACCCCCCAGCATGTGACCGACTACTACGAGGTCGCGCTCGAGGCGGGGCTCGACATCCTGGTCATCCAGGGCACCGTGATCTCCGCCGAGCACGTCTCGTCGAAGTCCGAGCCCCTGAACCTGAAGGAGTTCACGGCCGAGGTCCCGGTCCCGTGCATCATCGGCGGCTGCGCGTCCTACTCGACCGGGCTGCACCTGATGCGGACCGGCGCGGTCGGCGTCCTGGTCGGGGTCGGCCCGGGCGCCGCGTGCACGACGCGCGGCGTGCTCGGGCTCGGCGTGCCGCAGGCGACCGCGATCGCCGACGTCGCGGCGGCGCGCGCCCAGCACATGCTCGAGACCGGCGAGTACTGCAACGTGATCGCCGACGGCGGCATGCGCACCGGCGGCGACGTCTCGAAGGCGATCGCGTGCGGCGCCGACGCGGTGATGATCGGCTCGCCGCTCGCCCGTGCCAGGCAGGCGCCCGGCCGCGGCTTTCACTGGGGGATGGCGACCTTCCATCCCTCGCTGCCGCGCGGCACGCGGGTGACCACCCGCCAGGACGGCACGCTCGAGGAGATCGTGCTCGGCCCCGCCCACGAGAACGACGGCACCTTCAACCTGATGGGCGCCCTGCGGACCTCGATGGCAACCTGTGGCTACGAGGACATCCGCGACTTCCAGCGCGCCGAGGTGATGATCGCCCCGTCGCTGCAGACGGAGGGCAAGCAGCTCCAGCAGTCGCAGGCCGTCGGGATGGGCTCCAACGGCAGGGCCGGCGTCTCGAACGGGGTCGCCGTCTCGGATGACTGATCGCACCTTCGCTCCGGCTGCCGACGGTCGGGAGGAGGTGCGCCCCGAGGGCCCGCTCGAGGTCGACCCTCCGGAGACCGCGCGCGAGGAGGTCCTCGTGCTCGACTTCGGCGGGCAGTACTCGCAGCTGATCGCGCGCCGGATCCGCGAGTGTGGGGTCTACGCCGAGCTGCTCCCCCACGACACCGAGCTCGACGCCGTCCGCGAGCGCCGGCCGGCGGCGCTGGTGCTCTCCGGCGGCCCGGCGTCGGTCTACTCCGACGGGGCCCCGGCGCTGCGCCGCGAGCTGCTCGACCTCGGGATCCCGGTGCTCGGCATCTGCTACGGGATGCAGGCCATGGTCCTCCGCCTCGGCGGTCGCGTCGAGGGGGCCGAGGCGGGCGAGTTCGGCCGCACCTCGCTGACCCTCGCCGGCGACGGGGGCCGGCTGCTCGAGGGCCTGCCCGCCGAGCAGCAGTGCTGGATGAGCCACCGCGACACCGTCTTCGAGGCGCCGGCGGGCTTCACCGCGCTCGCCGCCAGCCCCGGCTCGCCGGTCGCCGCCTGCGAGGACCCCGAGCGCGGGCTGTACGGGATCCAGTTTCACCCCGAGGTCGTCCACACGCCCTACGGACAGCGCGTCCTCGAGCGCTTCCTGCGCGAGATCGCCGGCTGCGCGGGGAGCTGGTCGCCCGCCTCGGTGATCGACGAGCAGATCGCTCGGATCCGCGCCCAGGTCGGCGACGCCGGCGTGATCTGCGGGCTCTCGGGCGGGGTCGACTCGGCGACCGCGGCGGTTCTGGTGCACCGCGCGATCGGCGATCAGCTCACCTGCGTGCTCGTCGACCACGGCCTGATGCGAAAGAACGAGGCCCAGCAGGTGGTCGCGGCGATGCGCGGGCTGGGCGTCAACCTCGTCCATGTCGACGCCGGGGAGCGGTTCCTCTCCCGGCTCGCCGGCGTCGACGAGCCCGAGCGCAAGCGCAAGATCATCGGCGAGGAGTTCATCCGCACCTTCGAGGACGAGGCGGCGAAGCTGGCGGACGTCGGCTTCCTGGTCCAGGGAACGCTGTACTCGGACGTGATCGAGTCCGGCGGCGACGGCCGCACGGCGGACACGATCAAGTCCCACCACAACGTCGGCGGCTTGCCCTCCGAGCTCGGCTTCGACCTGGTCGAGCCGCTGCGGATGCTGTTCAAGGACGAGGTCCGCGCGGTCGCCGGCGAGCTCGGACTCCCCGACCGGGTCGTCTGGCGCCAGCCGTTTCCGGGGCCCGGGCTCGCGATCCGGATCGTCGGCGGCGAGGTCAACGCCGACCGGCTCGAGGCCCTGCGTGAGGCCGACGCGATCCTTCAGGAGGAGGTCCGCGCGGCGGGGCTGTACCGCGACCTGTGGCAGTCCTTCTGCGTGCTGCCGGTGGTGCGCTCGGTCGGTGTGCAGGGCGATGGGCGCACCTACGCCTACCCGATCGTGATCCGCGCCGTGACCTCCCAGGACGCGATGACCGCGGACTGGGCCCGCCTGCCTTACGATCTGCTCGAGCGGGTCTCGAACCGGATCATCAACGAGGTCGCGCACGTCAACCGCGTCGCCCTCGACATCTCGTCCAAGCCCCCGGCGACGATCGAGTGGGAGTAAACGGGTCTCCTCAGGTGCCCCTGGGAGGCATTCCGGCGCGTGAGCCGGACATGGACCCGGCGTGCCGGCGGTCCCGGGACGGCGCGTGGGCCGCCGTCACCGGAATTCGGCCACCACCGCGGGCTCGCCCGCGCAGGTGGGCCGACTTTCGTCAGTCCCGTTGACGTTTCCCGGCCCGGCTGTCCCGACCGACGGGTGGCGGCGGACCCACGGTGGTGCCCTCGACCGCCGCGCCCTCCGCGCCCTCCGCGCCCTCCCGCCCCCTCGTCCTGGTCTCCACAGATATTACTTGACACATATATAAGCCTATGATTGACTATGGGCCCGATGACCACCGCGTTCGAGATCGTCGCCGAGCCCGCCCGCCGGGACATACTCGACCGGCTGCTCGACGGCGCTCGACCGGTCGGCGAGCTCGTCCGTGAGACCGGGCTGAGCCAGCCGAACACCTCGCGCCACCTGCGCGTGCTGCGCGAGGCGGGGCTGGTCGAGTCGAGGCCGGAGGGCCAGCGACGGCTCTACGAGCTGCGGCCCGAGGGCCTCGCGCAGATCGAGCGCTGGCTCGCTCCGTATCGCCGCATGTGGCGGCGCAGCCTGGACGACCTCGAACGCCATCTCGACGAGGAGGAATGACGATGCCCGTTGCCGCCGACGCGATCCTTCAGGACCGGGAGGGGCGCTCCGTTCTGCGCTTCGAGCGCGCCCTTGGCCACCCTCCGGAGCGTGTGTGGAGGGCGCTGACCGAGCCCGCCGAGCACCGCTCCTGGCATCCGACGCCGTTCGAGCTCGAGCCGCGCGTGGGCGGCAAGGTGGCCTACCTCGCCGACGGCGACGTTCCGGACATGCCGGCCGGCGAGGTGACCGAGTACGACCCGCCGCGCCTGCTCGCCCACACGTGGGACGACGACCTGCTGCGCTGGGAGCTGCGCGCACACGACGACGGCTGCGTGCTGGTGCTCTCGCACACCTTCGACGACCGGCTCAAGGCCGCGCGAGACGCCGCCGGCTGGCACGTCTGTCTCGACGCGCTTTCGGCCACCCTCGAGGGTCGCCGGCCGCCGCACGGCGAGAACGACGAGCGCCTGCCGAGTGGCTGGCGGGAGCTCAACACCCGCTACGAGCAGCGCTTCGGGATCCCGCCCGAGGAGGCGACGCCGCCGCCCGCGAGCTGATGCTCGCCCGCTACCCGATCTCGTCGACCGCGGCGAGCTGGGCCTCGAGCTCGCGCGGCGAGCCGGGCTCGATCGCGTCGTCGGGCTCGGGACGCGGGCGCGTGTAGAGGCCGAACAGGAGCGCCGAGAGCAGCGCCGCGGCCCCGCTGAAGCCGACCTCGACCGTGCGGTAGGGATCGAGGGGCGCGATCAGGTTGAAGGCGATGAACGCCACCGCGCAGGCCGCCCAGCACGCGGCCGCTCGCCGGGCCTGGCCCTGAGCGAGTGCGGCCTGGTTGAGCGCCGAGGCCGACAGGTAGAAGCCCATCCCGACGGCGACGATCGCCAGCCCGGCGCGGTCGTAGGCGAACTTGTCGCCGAACGCGAGCTGCATCACGTCGGGCCCGATCGCCAGCACGCCGACCGTCACCGCCGCGGCGAAGGCGGCGATCACGAGCAGGGTGGTGTTGATCGACATTCGAAAGGCGTCCTCGCCGGTCGTCCCGCGGGCGCGCAGCCGGGTGAGATGCGGCAGCAGGCTGGCGGCGACCGCCTGGAAGAGGAGCAGCGGCGCGCGGGCGACCATCAGCACGTTGAAGATGAAGCCGGCGGCCGCCGCGTCGACGGAGGCGCGCACGAAGAGCGCTCCCGAGCTGACCAGGACCTGCTCGGAGAGCATCATGAGCAGCACCGCCGCGGCGAACGAGCCCCCGCGCGCGAGCGTGAACTCGAGGCCACCCCCGCCGGGCGCCGGCGCCCCGCCCGGAGCCGGGGCGCGAGCCCGGTGGCGATAGAAGGCGAGCGGCAGCACCGCGATGCTGGCCAGCGGGGCGACGGCGATCCCGAGCGCGACCGCGTCGATTCCCTCCGCGATCCCGACCGCGACCGCGATCGGGAACATGAGCCGCGATCCTCCCTCGAGCACCAGCAGGAGCGCGTAGAGCCTGAACTGGCGCCGTCCGGCGAGGAAGCCGCGCGCGTAGTAGGCGCCCCCGAAGCCGGCGAGCCCGCCGAGCAGGACCCCGTAGAGGAGATCGCTGCCGTCGAGCAGATCGTCGGTGATCGGGCCCCGCAGGGCGAGCATCGCGAGCACGGCGACGAGCGTCACGGCGCCCTGGATCAGGGCCGCGATGCGGAGCACGTGGCGGCTGCCCTCCCCGAGCTCGTCGTGCTCGGCGAGGGTCCTGGAGAGCAGCTGCTCGATCGGCCGAAAGAGGGTCGCGGCGAGGACGAAGTTCACCGACCAGAGCACGACGATCGTCCCGTAGTCGTCCTTGTCGAGCGTGTGCGAGGAGACCGCGAAGAAGCCGTACGCGAGCAGGCCCGCCGACCCGAGGGCCACGGTCAGCAGCCCGGCCGAGCGACCGTAGCTTCGCGTTTCGGCGACCGCCGTGCGCTCGCTCATCCGCGCCAAGGTACCCGCTGGCCCGGCCGCGGAGTCCTGGTCGGCGATCAGGAAAAGGCGTCCCAGGCGCGCAGGTCCGGCGCCGGGTCCGCCGCGGCGCCGTGCCGGTAGCCGTGCGGCCAGAGCTCGAAGTGAAGCTGGCAGAACTCCGAGCGCGCGTTGCCGGTCATGCCCACCGCCCCGACCGGCTCGCCGGTCCGCACGCGCTCGCCGTCCTCGAGCGGGCTCGGGGCCTGCAGGTGGGCGTAGAAGTAGTCGCGACCGGTCGCCGTGCCGTCGATCAGCACCCAGTGGCCGTACAGCGCGTCGCTGTACCCACGCGCCTGCACGCGACCCCCGCGCGCGGCGACGAGCGGCGTCCCGCACGGCGAGGGGAGATCCTGGCCCTCGTGCACGCGCCCGCCGCTGCGCGGGTCGCCGAAGCGATCCCCATAGCCGTGCGGCCCGGCGACCGGGAAGCGATGGTCGTGAAAGTCGAAGCGCCCGGCGAGGGCTCCGCGATGCCCACGCGGGCCGACCCGAAGCTCGTAGCGGCCGTCGGCCGGCACCCCGCGGTCGCCCCGCCGACCGTCCCAGCGGCGCACGTGCGCGCGTCCGGGCGCGAGCCCGTGCTCGACCCAGCGGCGCACCGTCTTGCGGTCGGCCACGCGCACCACGCGGATCACGAGGTCGAGCCGGCGCCGGGCCGAGAAGCGATAGCGAAGTCGAATCGGCCGCCCGGCGTCGAAGAACGCGCGCCGCGGCTCGACCTCGGCGCGGCCGAGCTCGAACCGGGCGCCGCTCGGTTTGGTGTGCGCCGCGCCGGCCGCCGCCGCGCCGGCCGCGTGCGCGGCGGCGAGTGCCGGGGCGGCGACGTCGGGCGCCGGCGAGCCGGCGAACGCCACGCCGACGAGGGCGACGAGGGCGCCGAGGGCGCCGAGCCGGCGTGTCCGGGCCCGGGTCAGCTCCAGGCGTCCCAGGTATCGAGCAGCCGGCGGACCGAGGGCAGCGCATGGCCGCCCTCGTACCAGCCGGGGCTCGACCAGACCTCGAAGTGCAGATGGCAGCCCGACGCGTTGCCCGTCTGGCCGACCTGGCCGATCGCCTGGCCGGTGTGCACCCGGGCGCCCTGCTCGAGCGGGGACGGGGTCAGCAGGTGCGCGTACATGTAGTCCTTCTTGGTCCGCTTGCCGTCGATCACCAGGTAGTTGCCCGCCGCCGACTGGACCTTGTTCATCTGCACTCGCCCGCCGCGAACGGCGCGCAGCTTCGTGCCGCAGCGGGCGAACACGTCCTGCCCCTGGTGGCCGCGCCCGGCTCCGTACCCGTCGCCGTAGCTGTGGCGGGCGTTGATCGGGAAGCGGAACTGGTGGTAGGTGAAGTCCGAGTCGCTCGTCGCCGTGGCGGTGCCGGCGGCGGCGCTGCCGATGCGGAAGGCGTAGTCGCCGTCCGGCGCCGGGCGACCGTCCTGCAGGAGCCCGTCCCAGGTGAAGTCGTTGAGGGCGTTCGGCGCGGCGGCCGGGTCGACCAGCGTGCTCACCACCGTCTCGGTCGTCAGGTCGACGACCTCGATCCGAACGTCGGTCACCGCAGCGCCCGCGAACAGGTACTGGACGCCGGGGGGTCGAAGGCCGTCGTAGTAGGTGCGGTGGGGATGCGCCTCGGCCGAGCTGAGCTGGAAGTCGCCCGAGTCGGGGATGCGCGCCGGGGGTACGATCTCGAGCCGCTTGCGGCGCGGCGTCCGTGCGGCGACGCCGTAGGCCAACGCCTTCAGGCGGCCCGTCTTGGCCGCGGCGGGGACGGTTGCCTCCGCCGAGGTCGGGGTCACCGAGTCGGCCGCCGCCGAGACGTGGCCGGCGCCGCCCGCGAACTCGACCTTGGTGACGCCGTCGAGGTTGCGGCCGCTGAGCTGGACCCGGGACCCGGGCGCGGCCACCCGCAGGCCCGCGCAGCGCTGCAGGCAGACGACGTCGCTGAGCCTCGGGGAGCCGGGCGTGCCCACCCCGCCCCCGCCACGGGACGCGGACGCCACGCCGGCGCCCGCCGCGATGCTGATCGCGACGACCATGGTCGCGATCGAAATCAGTTTTGGCGATCGGCGCCCGGGGGGCGACGTCGACGGCATCCGCTCGGCCTCTCTTTCTCGAGCCTGCGGGGTTAGCTGACGGGCTCGTGCCGAAAGAGCGGCACTACGGGCCGACGTGGTTGGCCCGATTCGCCCCTGGGGCGGGTTTCGACACCGCCCCATCGGTTCCCCCGCTCCCGTCCGGCGTGCCGGGCGGGATTCGGCAGGTCAAGGCGCGGGCAGTATAACCACGACTCGGGCGGCGAGACGGCCACGGGCGGACTCCGCGCTGGGACGGCGGCTCTCCACTATCATCGTCCGGCCGCGCCCGCTGGGCGATGCCCGCGCGGGGCGGCTTTTCGCGCGCCTCGAAGTGCGCACCAGACCAGATGAAGACCTACGTAGCGACACCCAACGAGCGCCAGCGCGACTGGGTGGTCGTCGACGCCGAGGGCAAGACGCTGGGGCGCCTCGCGACGCAGGTCGCCGATGCGCTGCGCGGCAAGCGCAAGCCCGAGTACACGCCGCACTGTGACACCGGCGACTTCGTCGTCGTCGTCAACGCCGAGAAGATCGTGGTGACCGGCAAGAAGCGCACCGACAAGCTCTACTACCGCCACTCCGGCTACCCGGGCGGGATCCGCTCGCGCAGCCTCGGCGAGATGCTCGAGCGTCGCCCCGAGGAGGTCATCCGCAAGGCCGTCTCGGGGATGTTGCCCCGTAACCGCCTCGCCCGCCAGCAGCTGCGAAAGCTCAAGGTCTACGCCGGCCCCGAGCACCCGCACGCCGCCCAGAAGCCGAAGCCGATGGAGATCGAAGCCTGATGACCGAAGAGCCCCCGAGAGCAACGAGCAACAGCCCCCCGAGGGCGAGGAGCCCCAGGCGCCTGAGCCCGAGGCCGCCGCGCCCGGGGCCGAGCAGGAGCCCGCGGAGCCGCAGGCGCCCGAGCCCACGGCGGAGCCGCAGGCGCCCGAGCCCACGGCGGAGCCGCAGCTGCCCGAGCCCGAGGCCGCCGCCGCGCCGGAGCCCGCCGAGGGCGCCTCCCCGGAGGCCAAGCCGAAGGCCAAGGACCAGCCGCCGGGTGCGGAGCTGGAGCCGATCAAGCTCGAACCCGAGCGCGAGCTGACCGCCGAGGAGCGGGCGCGACTCGAGGCCGAGGAGGAGGAGCGGACGCGACTCGAGGCCGAGCGCGCCAGCGGCGACGACCCGGTCGCACGCAGTGGTCCGCAGGTCGAGATCCCGGCCGACGCCCGGATCCAGGCGACCGGCAAGCGCAAGAGCTCGATCGCGCGCGTGATCGTCCGACCCGGGAGCGGCAGTTTCGAGGTCAACAGCCAGCCACTGGACGAGTACTTCCCGCGCCAGCTCCTGCGCACCCTCGCGCGCCAGCCGCTGCTCACCGCCGGCTACGAGGGCACCGTCGACGTTCGCGTTCGCGTGCATGGCGGCGGCATCTCCGGCCAGGCCGGCGCCGTCCGCCACGGCGTCGCTCGGGCGCTGTGTGAGATCGACCCGGCGCTGCGCCCCGAGCTCAAGCGCCGCGGCCTGCTCACCCGTGACGCCCGCAAGAAGGAGCGGCGCAAGGCGGGGCTCAAGAAGGCCCGCAAGCGCCCCCAGTTCTCCAAACGCTGAGGCGGCTGCAAACCTTCGCATGCCGGCGTCCTCGGCCGGCCGGCTCGCTCACGTACGTCCGATGTACGCTCGCTTCGCCGGCCGGCCTGCGTCCTTGACCCGCTCGGTTTTCGCCGCCCCAGGGCGTCGCGGCTGATCTCGACCGTTCGATGACCGCACTCCCATCCAAGAAGCTGTTCGGGACCGATGGCGTCCGGGGGGTCGCCGGGGAGCTCTTGACCGCGGAGCTGGCGCTGGCGCTGGGCAGGGCCGGGACGGAGGGCTCGGCGGCGGCGCGGCCGCAGGTGTTGATCGTCCGCGACACGCGCGAGTCCGGCCCGATGCTGGCCGCGGCGCTGGCGGCCGGCGTCGCGGCGGCGGGAGGCGATGCGCTCGACGCGCGAGTTCTGCCGACCCCGGCCGCGTCGGTGCTCGTCCGCCGGCTCGGCCTCGACCTGGCGGCGGTCATCTCGGCCTCTCACAACCCCTGGCACGACAACGGGATCAAGTTCTTCGGCCCCGACGGGCGCAAGCTCGACGACCGAGCCGATGCGGGGATCGAGGCCCGGGTTGCCGAGCTGCTCGCCGGCGGCGGCCCGCGACGAGTTGCTCTCGATATGCGAGAGAAGCCCGTCGAGCCGGGCCGTTCCGTGCGGGGCCTCGGCCGGGTGCGCGCGCTCGAGGGGGCGCTGGACGACTACCTGCGCGAGCTCGCCGCGGCGTTTCGCATCGATCTCTCGGGCGTGCGAGTCGCGCTCGACTGCGCGAACGGCTCCACCTACCGAGCCGCGCCGGCGATCTTCGAGCGGCTCGGCGCCGAGGTCGATGCGATCGCGATCGAGCCCGACGGCCGCAACATCAACGATGGCTGCGGTTCGACCGATCCCGCGAGCCTGGCCGAGCGGGTGCGATCGAGCGGCGCCGCGCTCGGCTTCGCCTTCGACGGCGACGGTGACCGGGTCGTCGCCGTCGACTCGACCGGCGCCGTCCGCGACGGCGACGAGCTGATCGCCCTGGTCGCCACCCACCTGGGCGTCGCCGGACGGCTCGACGGGGGAGTCGCGGTGACCGTGATGAGCAACTACGGCTTCCACCGCGCGATGGCCGACGCGGGAATCGAGGTCGCGACCACGCCGGTCGGCGACCGCAGCGTCTCCGCGGAGCTCGAGCGCCGCGAATGGACGCTGGGCGGCGAGCAGTCGGGGCATCTGATCTGGACCGGGTTCGCCCCCACCGGCGACGGGATCGCCGCCGCGCTGCTCGCGCTTCAGGCGCTGGCCGGCGCGGACCTCGCGGCGACCCGGCCGATCGAGCGCCTGCCGCAGGTGCTGACCAACGTGACCGTGGCCGAGCGCGACGCCGTCGATGGCGCGGGCGCGGTCTGGGATGCCGTCGAGCGGGAGGCCGCGGCGCTCGAGGGCCGCGGCCGGGTCCTGGTCCGGGCATCGGGGACCGAGCCGCTGGTCCGGGTGATGGTCGAGGCCCCGAGCGCCACGGAGGCCGAGGAGGCCTGCGGGCGGTTGGTCGAGATCGTGCGTGCCGAGCTCGGCCACGCCGGGTGAGCGGTGCGGCGACGCGACGAGCGCCGGCGGTTGCGGTCAGCCGCTTCCGGCCGCCCCGCTACGGGCCCCTCGGGTGAGCGTCGCGCCCTCCCCTCGACCGAGCTCGCCGGCGGCGGCGGCGAGGCCGGGCTCGAGCGCGCGCAGGACGTCGATGTGCTCTCCCATCCAGGCGATCGCGAGGCCGGGTGGCAGCTCGGGCGAGCCGCGGGTCAGATCGCGGTCTCGGACCCAGCGCAGGATCCGGCTCTCCCCCTCGGGGTCGGGACGCGGCGCCGGGGAAGCGGTCCCGGCGCGCACCGCCGCGCCGAGCCGGTCATACCAATCGCGCAGCGACTCGATCTCGAGCTCGAGCGCCCGGCGCGGCTCGGCCAGCGCCGGGGAGTCCACCTGCGCGGGGTCCAGCCTGAGGAGCGCGTGCCTGGCGCCCACGTGCTCGCCCACCCGCCGCACCCGGGTAACGCCCGCGGCCAGGATCCCGAGGCTGTCGAGCTCGAGACGGGCGGTGGAGCGCTCGGCCAGATACTGGCGGATCTCGAGGTCGAGCCGGCGCTGCGCGTCGAGGGCGTCGCGGGCGGCTTGTTCGACCGGCGCGGCCCCACGTCCGTGGAGCAGCTCGCCCATCGCGGCGGCCATGTATTGGACCGCCTGTGAATAAGCCGCAGCGATGCTCTCGCGCACGATCGCGGCCGCCCCCCGAGGCCAGAAGAGCAACCCGACGCCGAGGCTGACGGCGCAGCCGGTCGCGATGTCCTCGAGCCGGACGAGACCGGCCTGCCAGTCCGAGGGCTGCACGAGGTCGAAGACGATCAGGATCGCGACCGTGAAACCCGCCTGGCCGGCCGCGAACGAGATCGTCCGCGGGGCGTACGACGCGAACAGGAGCGCGAACGGCAGGATCGTCCATCCGGCGGCTGCATCGCCCCCGATCGCGACGAGCAGCGCTCCCGCGACGACGATCCCCACCGCCGTTCCCGCCAGCGCCCGCAGGACCGTCGACCCGGTGTTGAGGGCGTTCGAGCGCAGGACCGACAGGGTTCCCAGGACGACCCAGAATCCGTGCTGCAGGTCGGTGAGCTGGCCGATCAGGACGGCGAGCCCGAGTCCCGCCGCCCCGCGCAGGCTGTTGCGAAGCCAGACCGAGCGCATACTCGCCTGGCCGCGGGCGAATTCCGTCGCCCCGCGCAGCGCCGCTCGAAGCGGCGGCAGGGCACGGGCACGGTCGGGGTCGTCAGCCCGCTCGGCGCCGTGGGTGTCCCGCCCGGCGGCGAGCAGGGCATCGACGCCGATCTCCCTGGCTCCCCAGGAGAGCGTGCGCAGACGAAACGCCTCCTCGAGCGCCTCGCGCAGGGCGTGATCGTCGCCCCGCGCGGCGGCCCGCATGAGCTGATCGCCGAACGCCCGCCCGGTCGCGTCGCGAACGCTGTCGAGGTGCGCGAGGTCGGGGCCCTCGCCCTCGCCCGCGAGGGTCGCGGCGCTCGCGCGCAGCACCTCGGCCGTCGCCGCCTCGATCTCGCGCGCCTCGGCGGGAAAGGGCGAGCCGGCCTGGCGCGCCGCCCGCCCGCGGACCACAACCGGCTTGATCCACCCGAGATCGGCGACGAGGCGGGGGAGGGCGGCCGCGTCGCGAATCAGACCGGTCGGGCGGTAGGGGGTGGCGGCGTAGCTGCGCCGCGCCTGCGTCACGGCCGCCTCTGCCGCGTCGGCGCGGGCGGCGAGCAGGCGAGGATCTCGGTTCGAGAGCGCCTCGACGGACTCGGCGACCGCGCGACAGGCCGCGGCCAGGCTGGCCTGGAGTCGGCCCATGTGCCGATTCGGCCAGAGCAGGAGCGCGGAGGCGGTCGAGAACGCGGCCGCGATGCTCCAGCCCGCGAGCCGGTCGGGAACGGCCGAGACGGGATCCGGAACCATCACCGCCAGGACGAAGGCGAGCAGCGCGGCGTTGGTCGCCGACGCGACGTAACCGTTGGTGACGCCGGCGAAGATGATCACGAACGCCAGCAGCGCCATCGCCCCGCCGGCCACCCACGGATTCTGCGAGCAGACGGTCCCCAGCGTGATCAGGACGAGGCCGGCGCCCCCGAGGGCCAGAAAAGCGAGCAGTCGCGCCCGCGCCGGACCCCCGAAGTCCGCGAAGACGAGCATCGCGAAACACCCGAACACGCCGAACAGCGCCAGCTCGGAGTTGCCGAGCACGAGCTGGCCGAAGGCGAACACGCTCGGGGCCACGATCGCCATGCGCGCCGCCTGCTGGAGCGCGGCGAGGCCGGAGGCCGGCGGGAATATCCGCGCCAGCAGGCCGGTCATCACGCCTTCCGCCTCGTGGCCGTGACCACGCGGGGACGGTACCGGCGCCCCCCGACGTCCGGTTGCTCACGGCAGGACCCCGCCGGTACCCTTGCCTGCCTGATGTGTGGAATCGTCGGATACGTCGGCCATCGCCCGTGCCGGGATCTGCTCGTCGCCGGCCTCGAGAAGCTCGAGTACCGGGGCTATGACTCGGCCGGCATCTCGTTGCTCGCCGACGGCGAGGTGGACACCGTGCGAGCGGTCGGCAACCTCGCCAACCTGCGCGCCGCGATCGGGCTCGACGGCGACCGACCCGTCTCCGACTCGACGACCGCGGTGGCCGTCCAGGCGCCGCCCGCGACGATCGGCCTCGGACACACCCGGTGGGCGACCCACGGGCGGGTGACCGAGGCCAACGCGCACCCGCACGCCGACTGCGACGGCGAGGTCCAGATCGTCCTCAACGGGATCGTCGAGAACCACTCCGACCTGCGCCGCGAGCTCGCCGCGGCGGGCCACCGCTTCAGCTCCGAGACCGACGCCGAGATCGTCGCGCACCTGATCGAGCGCGAGTACGAAGGCGACCTGACCGACGCGGTCAGGGCGGCCTTCGGCGCGCTGCGCGGCCACTACGCGTTCGTCGCCCTGCACGCCGAGCATCCGGACGAGCTGGTCGCGGCGCGGCAGGAGTGCCCGCTGATCGTCGGGCTGGGCGATCAGGAGACGTTCGTCGCCTCGGCGATCCCGGCCTTCCTCGCCGAGACCCGCCGCGTGCTGGGGCTCAAGAACGGCGAGATCGTCACCGTCGACGGCGAGGGCGCACGGATCGTCGACGTCGACGGAAGGCTGGTCGAGCGCGAGGTCGAGGAGGTGACCTGGGACGAGGAGGCCGCCGAGAAGGGGGGCTACGCGACCTTCATGCTGAAGGAGATCCACGAGCAGCCGGACGCGGTCGCGGAGACGATCACCGACCGGCTCGGTGCGCCGCGCGGCGTCGACCTCTCCGAGCTCGAGCTCTCCGACGAGCGGCTCGCCGGCGTGCGGCGGATCGTGATCGTGGCCTGCGGGACGAGCTACCACGCGGGCCTGGTGGGCCGCTACGCGATCGAGACCTGGGCCCGGATCCCGGTCGAGATGGACATCGCCTCCGAGTACCGCTACCGCGACCCCGTGGTCGGCGAGGGTGACCTGGTGATCGGCATCACCCAGTCGGGTGAGACGGCGGACACGCTGGCCGCCATGCGCCTCGCCCGAGACCGCGGCGCGACGGTGCTGACCGTGACCAACGTGATGGGCAGCCAGGCGACCCGCGACGCCGACGCGGTGCTCTACACCCGGGCCGGAATCGAGGTCGGCGTCGCGGCGACCAAGACCTTCGTCAGCCAGGTCGCCGCGATGTTCCTGCTCGGGCTCTGGCTCGCGGAGAAGCGGGGGACGCTCACCGACGACCGGGTCGCGGAGCTGACCGCCGAGTTGCGCGCCCTGCCGACGCGGATCGGCGACACGATCATCGCCAGCGACGAGCGCGTGCGGGCGATCGCCCGCCGCCACGCCGACCAGCGCTTCTTCCTCTACCTCGGCCGGCACATCGGCCTTCCGGTCGCGCTCGAGGGGGCGCTGAAGCTGAAGGAGATCTCCTACATCCCGGCCGACGCCTACGCCGCCGGCGAGATGAAGCACGGGCCGATTGCGCTGCTCGACGACTCGACCCCGGTCGTCTGCGTGGCGACCGACAGCCCGATCCTCGACAAGATGCTCTCCAACATCGCCGAAGTGCGCGTCCGGGGCGCCGACGTGATCTCGATCGCCACCCAGGATCGCGATGCGGTCGCCGAGGCGTCCGACGAGGTGCTCTGGATCCCGCCCACCGACTGGATCCTGCAGCCGATCCTCGCGGTCCTGCCGCTCCAGCTGCTCGCCTACCACGTCGCGCGGCTCAACGGCCTGAACGTCGACCAGCCGCGCAACCTGGCGAAGACCGTCACCGTCGAGTAGCGGCCTCGGGCGCGTTCAGAAACGGGGGATAGCATGCGGCGCTTGCGTACCCGTTCGTCTCGACTCGTGGGGCTGCTGTCCCTTGCCGCGATCGTGGCGACCGGCGGCTGTGGGGACTCGAGCTCGGACGACCTCGCCTCACTGGCGCCGCCGGACGCACCCCTGTACGCCGAGGTCACGCTGCGACCCGATGGCGACCAGGCGGAGGCGATCTCGTCGCTCGCCGATCGAGTCGCCGGGATCGAGGACCCGGGGGCGGCGATCGTCGCCGAGCTCGACAAGGCGCTCGCCCACAGCGATGCCGAGCTCGACTACGCCGACGACGTCGAGCCCTGGCTCGGCGACCGGGCCTCGGTCTTCGTGCGCTCGTTCGAGCCCAGCGAGGTCGCCGACGACGTCCCCGACTTCGCCGCGGCGATCGAGGTCGACGACGTCGACGCGGCGCGCTCGTTCCTCGATCGCGCGGCCGAGTCCGACCCCGATCGGGAGGAGGAGCGCAGCTACGAGGGCTTCGACTACGTGGTCGGCGGCGACCAGGGGATCGCCGCCGGGATCGTCGACGACCACCTGGTGGTCGGCACCGAGCGATCGCTCAAGGTCGCGGTCGACGCCAGCCAGGGCGAGTCGCTGGCCGAGAGCGAGGAGTTCGAGGACCGGATCGCCGCGCTCGGCGGCGACCCGCTGGCGATGGTCTTCCTCGAGCCCGGGGAGGTGATCGACGCGACCGTCGCCGAGCAGCGCACCGGCCCGGGCAACGCCCGGTTCCTGCGCCCTGTGCTCGCCGGGCCGCTCTCCGGGCCGGTCGCGATCGGGCTCTCGGCGACGCGGAGCGCCGCCAGCCTCGACGTCGCCGCCCTCTATGACGGCAGCGGCCAGCAGGCATCGGGGTCGACGCTGCTCGAGGGGCTTCCCGCGGGATCCTGGTTCGCCGCGGCGCTGCCCGACCTCGGTGAGCCGCTGACCCGTCTGCTCGAGCAGCTCGACAACAGCGGCCTGCCCGGGGCGGCCTCCTTCCGGCGGCAGTTCAGGGCGATGACCGGGCTCCACCTGCGGCGCGACCTGCTCGACTGGCTCGGCGACGCCGCGATCTTCGCCCAGGGAACCTCGGCCCCCGGCTTCCGGGCCGGCCTGATCGCCGAGACCGACGACCCCGACGCTCCGCGGGCGCTGCTCGAGCGCGTCCAGCGCTTCGTCGAGCGAGACTCGGGGCTGCGCTCGGCGTCGGCGCCCGAGGGCGCCGATTACGGCTTTCAGATCGGGATCCCCAGTCTCGGGGGCGGCGCCGAGGCCGGCGTGATCGGCGGCCGCCTCGTGGCGGTGCTCGGCGGCACGATCGAGCAGGTGCTCGACCCACCGGCGACGCTGGCCGACGACCAGAGCTACCGCGCGGCCCGCGACGCCCTGGGCGACGATCTGTCGCCCGCGCTCTATGCCCGCCTGCCGACCCTGCTCGAGGTCGTCGAGCAGGACGAGCCCGGGCCCGGGTACGAGGCGGCGGCTCCCTACCTCGAGGCGTTCGACTCACTGATCGTCGGCAGCCGGCTCGACGACGGGCTGGTGCTCGCCCGCCTGGTGGTGACGCTCGCGCAGTAGCGTTCGGCGGGTGACGGCCGGGCCCGGGATCGGCGTGGACCTGCTCGAGATCGAGCGGCTCGAGCGCGCGCTGGCGCGCCGGCCGCGGCTGGCCGAGCGGCTGTTCACCGAGGGCGAGCGCGCGTTCGCGGCGGCTCGCGGCGAGCCGGCGCGGCATCTCGCCGTGCGCTTCTGCGCCAAGGAGGCGGCGGTCAAGGCGCTCGGCCTGCGCGGCATGCGACTCGGCGAGATCGAGGTGGCGGGCGGCGGCGACGAGCCCCCGCGGCTGATCCTGCACGGCTCGGCCGCCGAGGCGGCCGCCCTCCAGGGGGTCGAGCTGGCGGTCTCGCTGAGCCACTCGCGCGAGCTCGCGGTCGCGGTCGTCACCACCGGCTCCGGCTCTCGGTAGGCGCCGATGGAGGACTGGCTCGAACCCCTGCTTGACGCCGAGACGATGCGCTCCGTCGACGCGTGGGCGATCGAGGAGCACGGCACCCCGTCACTGGAGCTGATGGAGGTGGCGGGACGGGCGGTCGCTGAGGCCGCGCTCGCGATCGCCGCCCCCGGCCCGGCTCGGGTCGTCTGCGGGAAGGGCAACAACGGGGGCGACGGGCTGGTCGCCGCCCGGCAGCTGGCCGAGACCGGGCACGAGGTCGAGGTCCTGCTGCTGTGGCCCGCGGATCAGCTCTCGGCCGACGGCGCCACCAACCTCGAGCGCTTCGCCGGGTCGGTCGGCGAGGCGGGCCCGGGCCGCCTGCCCACGGCCCTCGCCGGCTCGGGGGTGATCGTCGACGCGATCTTCGGCACCGGCTTCGCGGGCGCACCGCGCGACCCGGCCGCGACCGCGATCGAGGCGATCAACGGTGCCGGGGCGCCCGTCGTCGCCGCCGACATCGCCTCCGGGGTCGACGCCTCGAGCGGGCGGGTCGAGGGAGCGGCGGTCGACGCCGAGGCGACGGTCAGCTTCCATGCCGGCAAGCTCGGGCACTGGATTGCGCCGGGCAAGCGCCATCGGGGTGACCTGCGGGTGGCGGAGATCGGAATCCCGCCCGGCGGGCCGGGCGAGGCGCCCGGTGGGCTGCTGGCCCCCGGAGTCCTGGGGATCGCCCCCCACCGCGGGGACGACTCGACCAAGTTCAGCTCCGGTCAGGTACTGATCGCCGGGGGCTCGCGCGGGCTGAGCGGTGCGGTCTGCATGTCGTCCTCGGCGTCGATTCGCGCCGGCGCCGGCTACGCGACGGTCGCGGTGCCCGCGGAGCTCGAGGCGATCCTCGAGGTCAAGCTGACCGAGGTGATGTCGATCGGCTGCCCGAGCCGCGACGGGCGGCTCTCGCGCGACGCCGTCGAGCCGATCCTCGGGGCCGCCGGGCGCGCAGCAGCCGTCGTCGTCGGCCCCGGGCTGGGCCGCTCCGACGAGGCCTTCGAGCTGGTCGGCGAGCTGGCCCGGCGGATCGAGGCGCCGCTGGTGATCGACGCCGACGGGCTCAACGCGATCGCCGGGCGGCTCGACTCGCTGGCCGACCGGCCCGCCCCGACCGTGCTCACCCCGCACGCGGGCGAGCTCGGCCGCCTGCTCGAGCGCGACTCAACGGCGATCTCGGCCGCCCGCCTCGACAGCGCCCGCGAGGCCGCCCGCCTCTCCGGCGCGATCGTCGTCCTCAAGGGCAACGACACGATCGTCGTCGGCCCCGACGGGCGGCCGGTCGTCAACGGACTCGACAGCCCGGCGCTGGCGACCGCGGGCACCGGCGACGTACTCACCGGCGTGGTCGCGGCGCTGCTCGCCCGCGGGCTCGGCCCGCGTGAGGCGGCGGCCGCGGCGGTCTACGCCCACGCGCGCGCCGGGCGTCTGGCCGCCGAGCGGATCGGTGCCGCCGAGTCGGTGATCGCCACCGACGTGATCGCCGCCCTGCCGCGCGCGCTGGTCGCCGAGGCGCCGGGCTGATGAGGGCCGCCGCCGACCCGTCGAGCCCGGCGAGCGATGAGTGAGCCGGGGTGGCCCGCCGACGGGGCGGTTCACCGGGCCGCCGCGGTCGTCGACCTGGGTGCGATCGAGCGCAACTGCGCGCGGCTCGCCGCCGAGCTCGAGGGCGGCGCCGCGCTCTGCGCCGTGGTCAAGGCCGATGGTTACGGCCACGGGGCCGTGCGGTGCGCTCGCGCCGCGCTCGCGGGCGGGGCGAGCTGGCTCGCCGTCGCCGCGGCGAGCGAGGCTGCCGAGCTGCGATCCGAGCTCGCGGCGGCACGTCTGCTCGTGCTCGGCGCGCTGACCCCGGCCGAGCTCGACCTCGCCCTCGAGGTCGACGCCGACGTCGCGGTCTGGCGGCGCGGGTTCCTGGAGCTGGTTCGCGCCCGGGGCCGGGCGCTCGGTCGCGCGCCGCGGGTGCACGTCAAGTGGGACACCGGAATGGGGCGGCTGGGCGAGCGCGATCCGCACGCCGTGCTCGGACTCGTCGAGGCGGCCGCCGCCGCCGAGGACGTCGAGCTGACCGGCCTGTGGACCCATTTCGCGACCGCCGACGAGCCCGGCTCGGAGTTCTTCGTGACCCAGCTCGAGCGCTTCGTCCCGCTCGCGGACGCGCTGCGCTCCGCGCATCCGGACCTGATCGTGCACGCCGCCAACAGCGCCGCCACCCTGGTCAAGTCCGCCTCGCACCTCGACATGGTCCGCTGCGGGGTGGCCGTCTACGGCCTCGATCCGTTCGGGGTCGACCCGCTCGCGCGCCGCCTCGAGCCCGCGCTCGAGCTGCGCTCCTACGTCGCCGACGTCAAGGCGTTCGAGGCCGGATGGAGCGCGGGCTACGGGCGCACCTGGCGCGCGCCCGAGCCCACCCGCGTCGGCGTGCTCCCGATCGGCTACGGGGACGGCGTGCGGCGCGGGCTCTCGAACAACGCGGACGTGCTCGTCGGCGGCCGGCGCCGGCCCGTGGTCGGCACGATCTCGATGGACAACGTGACCATCGACCTCGGGGTCGCGCCCGGGGTCGAGCCCGGCGCCGCCGCGGTGCTGATCGGCTCGCAGGGCGGCGAGCGGATCGGCGCCGAGGAGGTCGCCGAACGGCTGGCGACGATCAACTACGAGGTCACCTGCGGCATCTCCCCGCGGGTGCCGCGGGAGTACGTGCGCACGTGAATCTCTCCGAGCGGTTGCTCGACGCGCCATCCGTGCGCGCCGTCCGCGACGCCCTCGCGGGCGGAGAGGAGGCCTGGATCGTCGGCGGCGCCGTGCGCGACGCGGCCGGCGAGCGCTCGGTCACCGACCTCGACCTGGCCGTCGCCGGCGACGAGGCGACCGCGGCGCGGCGGATCGCGAGGGCCGTCGGCGGACCGGCCTTCGAGCTCTCGGCCGAGTTCGGCACCTGGCGCGCGCTGGCGCCCGACCGCTCCTGGCACGCCGACGTCAGCCGCCTGCGCGGGCCGGGGATCGAGGCGGACCTCGAGGGGCGAGACTTCACCGTCAACGCGATCGCCCTGCCGCTCGCGGACCTGGACGCCGCGCCGCTCGACCCGCACGGCGGGCTCGCCGACGCCGCCGACCGGGTCCTGCGCACGGTCTCGGAGCGAAGCTTCGGCGACGATCCGCTTCGCCTGCTGCGCGCCGCCCGCCTCGCGGCCGAGCTCGATTACGAGCTCGACCCCGAGACGATCGCGCTCGGGCGCCGTGCGGCCTCCCAAGCGGGCGAGCCGGCGGGCGAGCGACAGCTCGCCGAGCTGCGGCTGCTGGTCGCCGGCCCCGACCCGCTGCGCGCCCTCGCGCTGCTCGACGAGCTCGGCGCGACCGAGGGCGTGCTGCCCGAGCTCGCCGCCCTGCGCGGCGTCGAGCAGAACCCGAACCATCACCTCGACGTCCACGGTCACACCCTGGAGGTGCTCGCCAACCTGCTCGCGGTCGAGCGCGACCTCGACCGCTACGCGGGCGACAGCGCGCCGGAGGTCGCCGCGCTGCTCGCCGAGCCGCTCGCCGACGAGCTCACGCGCGGCGGCGCCCTGCGCTTCGCGGCGGTCCTGCACGACGTCGGCAAGCCGGCCACCCGGCGCGAGCGCGAGGACGGCTTCGTCTCCTTCGTCGGCCACGATCGGGTCGGGGCGGCGATGGTCGCCGAGATCTGCGCCCGGCTGCGGGCCAGCCGGGCGCTGGCTCGCCAGCTCGAGCTGCTCACCGTGCACCACCTGCACCTCGGGTTCATGGCCGCCGAGCGCCCGCTCGGGCGCCGGCGCCTCTACGACTACCTGCGGCTCACGGCCCCGGTGGCCGCCGACGTCACCCTGCTCACGGTCGCCGACCGGCTCGCCGCCCGCGGCGGCGGCCCGACGGCCTCCCCCGAGATGGTCGAGGCCCACCTCAAGCTCGCCCGCGAGGTCCTGCCCGCGGCCCTGGCGTGGCACCGCGACGGCCCGCCGCGCGGGCCGATCCGCGGCGACGAGCTCGCCCGTGCGCTCGGGATCGAGCCCGGCCCCGAGCTCGGCCGCCTGCTCGCCGAGATCGAGGCGGCGGTGTTCACGGGCGAGGTGGAGACGGCCGA
This sequence comes from Solirubrobacterales bacterium, assembly GCA_009379895.1. Lineage (GTDB taxonomy): Bacteria > Actinomycetota > Thermoleophilia > Solirubrobacterales > 70-9 > WHSW01. The sequence continues at coordinate 7,631 of WHSW01000010.1, read as the reverse complement.
GCAGGCGATCCGGTTGGCGGAGCGCCTGTTCGACGAGTAGACGCTCGGCGGAGACTTCGCCTGCCACCAAGTGCGGCGAAAACGCTTGGCGGACCACTCGGACTCGCGCCAAGAGCGGCATATACACGCCGCAAGGGGTATATGCGAGATCAGACCGAGGCCCGCGCGCGGTACGGCGAGAAGTCCGGCGGGCGCTTGTCGGTGAACGCCGACACCCCCTCCTGGGCCTCCTCGGACTCCAGGAACAGCCCGAGCCCGGAGAAGGCGAGCTGCCCCAGTCCCGTGATGTGCTCGGTGTCGGCGTTGAAGGACTGCTTCAGGAACCGGAGCGCGGTCGGCGAGAGCGCGAGCATCTCATCGGCCCAGCGCCGGACCTCCGGCCTCAGCTCGGAGGTGGGCACGACCCGGTTGACGAGCCCCCAGCGTTCGGCCGTGTGCGCGTCGTACTGGCGGCACAGGAACCAGATCTCGCGGGCCCGCTTCTCTCCGATCACGCGAGCGAGGTAGGCGGTCCCGAAGCCGGCGTCGAACGACCCTACGCGGGGGCCGCTCTGGCCGAAGCGCGCGGTGTCCGCGGCGATTGTCAGATCGCACAGCACATGCAGGACGTGGCCGCCGCCGATCGCGTATCCGTTGACCGCCGCCACGACCGGCTTCGGGATCTCGCGGATCAGCCGGTGCAGGTGCTCAACCTCGAACAGGCCCGACTCCGAGGGTCCGTAGTCCCCCGTCTCGGCGCGCTGCTTCTGGTCGCCTCCGGTGCAGAACGCGCGATCGCCGGTGCCGGTAAGACAGACGACGCCGACCTCGCGGCTCACCCAGGCGCGCCTGAAACAGTGGATCAGCTCGTCGACCGTTCGTGCCCGGAAGGAGTTCATCCGCTCAGGACGATCGATCGTGATCCGGGCCAGGCCGTCCTCGACCTCGTAACGCACATCGCTCAGTTCCTCCACGGCACTCCTCCTCGGTCTTTGTCTGCGGCGTCCGGATGGCCGATCCGAATCCGCGCGGGATCTCACATCACGGCTAGGCTAGTTCGCCAATGGCGGAGCGGACGGCGATGGTCACCGGCGGGGCCCGCGGGATCGGCCGTGCCATCGCAACGGCGCTGGCGGCCGACGGTCGCGCCGTCGCTGTCGCCGACGTTCTGGTCAAGGAGGCGGTCGAAGCGGCCCGCGAGCTCGAACGCGCCGGGGGCCGGGCGGTCGGCGTGGCGGCGGATGTAACGGATCGCGCGTCCGTCGAGGAGGCGGTCTCGCGGACCGAGGCGGAGCTGGGACCGATCGAGATCCTGGTCAACAACGCGGGCTGGGACGAGCTCCGACCCTTCCTCGAGACCGACGAGCCATTCTGGGACCGGGTGATCGACGTGAACTACAAGGGCTGCTTGCGGACGACGCGCGCGGTCCTCCCCGGGATGGCCGAGCGTGGTTGGGGGCGCGTCGTCAACATCGGCTCGGACGCCGGCAGGGTCGGATCCTCGCTCGAATCGGTGTACTCAGGCGCGAAGGGGGCGGTGATCGCCTTCACGAAGACGATCGCCCGCGAGGTGGCCCGACAGGGCGTCACCGCGAACGCCGTCTGCCCCGGCCCCACCCGGACCGGGCTGCTGGAGGGGATGGCGACGAGCGAGGCCGGAGGGCAGAGGCTGATCGAGTCGCTGTCGCGCGCGGTTCCCATGCGCCGGCTCGGGGCGCCCGAGGACGTCGCGTCCGCCGTCGCCTTCCTCGCTTCCGAACGGGCGGGGTTCATCACCGGCCAGACGCTTTCGGTCAGCGGCGGCCTGACCATGGCCTGACCGGGCGCCTGGGCACTGCCCTCACCCCGCTTCCCGCGCGCCCCGTTCTCGTCGAGGCGCGGCCGGTCTATGCCCAGCTGCGCAAGTCCACGAGCGGCTCCGCGTCCGCCGGAAGCTGATCGACCACGACGACCTCGGCGTTGAAGCGCAGGGCGGCCCGGATCCGCTCCGCGACCAGTCGCTGGAGCTCAGCGCCGTCGCCACCGCTCTCGACTTGCAGCTCGCAGCGCAGCACGTCGCGGTGCTCGACGCGTTCGACGACCAGGCGGAAGCGCTCGAGCCCCTCGACCCCGGCGAGCGCCTCGGTGGCCTGCCGCGGGTGCAGGAACATGCCGCGGACCTTGACCGCCTCGCCGACCCGGCCAAGCACGCCGCGCAGCCTCGGCGTCGGGATGCCGCACCGGCAGGGCTCGGGGTCGATCGCGGAGAGGTCGCCGGTCCCGAAGCGAAGCAACGGGTACTCGGCTTCGTACAGGGTGACCACGACTTCCCCGGCCCGCCCGTCCCAGAGTCGCTCGCCGGTCTCGGAGTCGCAGACCTCGACCAAGGCGTCCTCGGGCAAGTGAAGTCCGGCGACCTCGTCGCACTCATAACCGAGGTTGCCGGTCTCCGCCGTGCCGTAGCCCTGGCGCACGGCGAGCCCCCGCGCCTCGATCCAGGCCCGCAGCGACGGCGGCAGCGGCTCGGCGCCGACGAAAGCGCGCTCGAGCGGCCACGACGCCGGATCGAGCCCCGCTTCGGCGGCCTTCTCGAGCAGCGCCTTCAGGTAGCTGGGCAGGCCGATGTAGGCGGTCGCGCCGAGGTCGCGGCAGGCCTGCGCCTGCAGCTCGGCGTTGCCGATCCCGGCCGGGATCACCGTCGCGCCCAGCGCCCTGGCGGCGAGCTCGAACATCACCCCGGCCGGAGTCAGGTGGTAGCCAAAGGCGTTCAGCACCACATCGCCGGCGGTGAACCCGGCGGCCTCGAGCGCGCCCCGCCAGCGCCACGGGTCCTCGCCGCCACGCTGGGGCTCGTACAGCGGCCCTGGGGATTGGAAGATCCGCGGCGGCTCGGCGCCCTCGGCGAGCAAGCCCCCGAACGGAGGCTCGCTCGCCTGCAACGAGATCAGCTCGTCCTTGCCGAGCACGGGCAGACGTGCGAGCGCCGCCGAGTCGGTGAGCTCGCCCGCCTCGAGGCCGGCGGCATCGAGGCGACGGCGCACTCCGGGGATCTGCGCCGCCGCCGGCAGCGCCTCGGCGAGCTGCCGATTGGCCCGCTCGAGGTAGGCGCTGACGAGCTCGCTCACAGCAGCCGCCTCAACGTCGGCGGAACTCGGCTTCGTCCTGTCGGACTCCGCCTCATAGCAGCCGCCTCAACGTCGGCGGAACTCGGCTTCGTCCTGTCGGACTCCGCCTCATAGCCATCGCTTGCGGCGGCGGTAGTGCTTGACGTCGCGGTAGCTGCGCCGGCCGCCCGACTCGGTCACCCCGAGGTAGAACTCCTGCACGTCGGGGTTCGAGGCCAGCTCCCGTGCGTCGCCATCCAGGACGATGCGGCCGTTCTCCATGATGTAGGCGTAGTCGGCGATCTCGAGCGCCAGGCGGGCGTTCTGCTCGACGATCAGGATCGTCGTCCCCAGCTCCTGGTTGAGTCGGCGGACGATCTCGAAGATCTCGGTGACCAGCCGTGGCGCCAGTCCCAGCGAGGGCTCGTCGAGCGTCATCAGCTGCGGCTCGGTCATCAGCGCCCGGCCGATCGCGAGCATCTGCTGCTCGCCACCGCTCAGATACCCCGCCGTCTGGGTCTTGCGATCGGCGAGCGCGGGGAAGTAGTCGTAGACCTGCTCGAGCCCGGCGGCGAGGTTACCGTCGCGCGTGTGTCCGCCGGCGCGCAGGTTCTCGTCCGTGGTCAGGTGCTCGAACACCCGCCGGCCCTCGAGCACCTGGGAGATCCCCCGGCGGACGATCTCGGCGGCGTCGCTGCCGGTGATCGGCCGGTCGCGGAAGCTGATCTCACCGTCGGTGATCTCTCCGTCCTCGGAGGGCAGCAGCCCTGAGATCGCCTTCAGCGTCGTCGACTTGCCGGCCCCGTTCGAGCCCAGCAGGGCGACGACCTTGCCCTCGGCGACCTCGAGCGAGAGGCCGCGAAGGACGAGGATCACCTCGTCGTAGACGACCTCGATGTTCTCGACCTTGAGCATTCGCGACTTCCTCGACGCGAGGGCGGGGAGGCCGCCGCAGCGGCCTCCCCGCGCCTCCGTTCTCCCTACGACCCCGCCGGGGCCACCGGGTCCTGGATCTGCTCCCACTGACCGCCCTCGAGCTCGTACAGCGGTGAGCTGGTCAGCGCCGCATGGAACTCCTCCGTCCAATCGAACTCGCTGGTCACCTCGCCGGTGTCGATCGGCTCGAGCTCCTCGAGCGTGGCTCGCAGGCTGTCGCCGGTGAGCTCCTCGCCCGACTCCAGCAGGCTCCGGATTCCCTCGGCCAGCGCGTGCATCGTGTAATAGCCCTGCACGTAATGGACGTTGGTCTGCTGCAGCTCCTGCTCCGAGCCGATCGCCTCCGCGACCCGCTCGAGGCCCGGCGCGTCGGCGTTCACCGCCGCGAACGGGAAGATCCCGATCGTGCCGTCTCCGGCGGGGCCGGCGAGCTCGGCGTAGACCTCGTCCGAGCAATAGACCAGGCAGAGGACCGTGGCGTCGATGCCCTGCGCCTGGACGTCCTTGGCGAGTTGGGCCGAGGGCGTGGCGACGTTCTGGACGATGATCCACTCGGCGCCCTGCTGCTCGGCGCGTGAGAGCTCGGAGGCGTAGTCGGTCGCCTCCGCCGGCATCGCGTAGGTCTCGTAGCCGATCTCATAGCCCTGCTCCTCGACGTGAGCCTGGCCATCCTCCAGCGGCGACTCCCCGAACGGGCTGTCGTTGTGGAACACGGCGACCTCGGTCGGCTCGCCGCCCGACTGCTCGGCGATGTAGTCGAGCAGCACCCGGATCTGGTCCGAGTACGTCATCCCCGGGATGAAGTTGAACGGGGTCTCGGCCGGGTCGGCGACGTTGGTCGAGTACGAGGCCGACAGGTAGGGAATCTGGTCCTGGTTCACCTGCGGGCTCAGCGCCTCGGTGTCGCCGGTGCCCCAGCCCTGGATCGCGAGCACCTCCTCCGACTTCAGCCGGCTGTAGAGCTGCTCGGCCTGCGGGACCTCGTAGGCGTAGTCGTCGGAGATCAGCTCGATCTCGCGCCCTTCGACCCCTCCGTCGGAGTTGAGCTGGTCGACGTAGGCCTTGATCCCGTCCGCGTAGGCGACGCCGACGTCAGACGTCGGCCCCGTGAGGTCGAAGATGCCGCCGATCCTGATCGGCCCCTCGCCGCTTGCCGCCTCGTCGTCGTCACCGCCGCATCCGGCGGCGAGCGCCGCGACCCCCAGGGTCACCACCAGCACTGCGATTTTGGTTCGCATCGTTATGCTCCTCTCTCGTGTGTTTGCCGGCGATCTCGGTGTGATTCGATGCTTCATCTGCTCCTCTTCACCGGCGCCCGTCAGGTCCGGAACGGCCACAGCCGGAAGTAGTCCTTCGAGCGCCCCCAGATCCGTGCGATCCCGCGAGGCTCGAAGATCAGAAAGAGCACGATCGTGAGCCCGAAGATCAGCGCCTGGACGGCGGGCAGGTCGGCGCCGATGAACTCCAGCGGCCCCCCGAACGAGCTCAGCTCGCGGATGTAGGCCGGGAAGCCGATCATGAAGACGGCGCCGTAGATCGCCCCGGAGACGCTGCCAAGGCCGCCGACGATGATCATCGCCAGGTAGAGGATCGAGACGTCGAGCGTGAAGCGCTCGAAGGTGACGATCTTGGTGTCGTAGGCGGTCAGGGCGCCGGCCAAACCAACGAAGCCCGAGGAGACGGCGAAGGCGAGGACCTTGTAGCGGGTCAGGTTCACCCCCATGGCCTCGGCGGCGATGTCCTGGTCGCGGATCGCGACGAACGCGCGCCCGATCCCGGTTCGCAGCAGGTTGGTTGCGACGAGCGCCGAGAGCGCCGCGAACGCGAGGATCACCCAATAGAAGCTGAAATCCGTGCTCAGGTCGATCCCGAGCAGCGTTGGGGCCGGGACGACGAGCGCGTCGACCCCGCCGGTGACCCCCTCCCAGTTGCGGATCACCCAGAGGATGATCTGCTGCGCGGCGAGCGTCGCGATCGCCAGGTAGAGGCCCTTGAGCCGCAGCGCCGGCAGCCCGAAGAACGCCCCGACCGCGGCGGTCAGCAGCACCGCGGCGGCGATCCCGCCGAGGAACGGCAGCCCCGACTCCGCCGTCAGCAGCCCGGCGGTGTACGCGCCGACGGCCAGGAAGCCGCCCTGGCCGAGGCTGATCTGACCGGTGCTGCCGACCAGCAGGTTGAGGCCGATCGCGCCGATCGCGGCGATCCCGATCTGGTTGAGCACGGTGAGCCACGTCGGGCCGGCGACGAAGGGGGCGACGATGACGAGCGCGAGCACGAGCGCCAGCCGCACCCGCTCGGATCGGGTGTGGTGGATCGCGAGGTCGCGCGCGTAGCTGCGGTGATAGACGCCGGTCGCCGTCGCCGCCATCAGACGCGCTCGATTCGCACCTGGCCGAAGAGGCCGTACGGCCTCACCATCAGGATCGCCACCAGGGCGATGTAGGGGATCACCGTCTGCAGCCCACCGCCGATGTAGCCGCCCGTGTAGGAGGTCAGCAGGCCGATGATCGCCCCCCCGACGACGGCGCCCGGGACCGAGTCGAGCCCGCCGAGGATCACCACCGGGAAGACCAGCAGCCCGAAGCCGGCGACGCTCTGCGAGACGCCGGTCAGGTTCGCGACCAGCATCCCTCCGACCACGGCGCTCACCCCGGCGAGCGCCCAGGCGATCGCATAGGTCCGTCGCACGCTGATCCCCATCACCATCGCCGCTTGCTGGTCGTCGGCGACCGCTCGCATCGCGATCCCCTGTCGTGAGCGGGTGAAGAAGAGGCCGAAGGCGATCAGGGCGAGCGCCGTCAACCCGAGCGCCCACAGCCGGCCCTCGGTGATCCGCGCGCCGAGGACCTCGACCGCGCCGGAGGGGATGAAGTCGGGGAAGGTCCGCGGCTCGGTGCCCCAGATCAGATCGATCGAAGCCTCGAGGATCTGCGCGAGGCCGATCGTGACCATGATCACCGCGATGATCGGCTGGCCGACGAGCGGGCGTAGGAGTAAGCGCTCGACCGAGATCCCGAGCAGGGCGCCGACGGCGAGCGCGACTAGGACACCCAGCGTCCAGTGCAGGCCGACCTCGACGATCGCGGTCCAGAGCACGTAGGCGCCGACGGCGAGGAAGAACCCCTGGGCGAAGTTGATCACCCCGGAGGCCTTGTAGATGAGCACGAAGCCGAGCGCCGCCAGGGTCAGGATCGCTCCGTCGGCGAGCCCGTTGACGGTGAGCTGAATGAACTGCTCCATCGCGCTACGCCTGGATCGCCGTCTCGTCGGATGTGGCCCCCGGGTGCCCGCCGAGACCGCGCATCTCCTCGATCCGCAGATCGAGGCTGCGCTCGGCGCTGCTGCCGTCCTGGTAGGTGACGACGCTGGTTACCACGACCGAGTCCGAGCCCTGGTCATAGAGCGCGGCGATGATCGCCGAGTAGCGCGCGTTGATCGTCCCGCGGCGGACCTTGCGGGTGCGGGTCAGCTCGGCGTCATCGGCATCGAGCTCCTTGTGCAGGAGCACGAAGCGGCGCACCCGGACGCTCTCGGGCAGGTCCTCGTTGGCGCGGGTGATCGCGTCGCCGATCAGCTCGTAGACCCGCGGCTTCTGGGCGAGATCGGTGTAGGTCGTGTAGCCGAGGCGGTTGC
>WHSW01000109.1 GCA_009379895.1 Solirubrobacterales bacterium | reverse complement strand
CCAGACGCGGAACGTGCCGTCGGGCTCGGCGGACACGTGGGCTCCGTCGAAGCCCAGCACGCTCGAGGTCGTGGTGAGGCCGGACGGCCTCCCACATGCGGTCGAGGTCGAGCGGCGTGCGCGCGCGAGCGGTGGCGTGAGTTTTGGAGTCGCCGGCCCGGCCCGCGCCGGCGGGCCGACGCTCAGCCGACCACGGCTCGCAGCAGGCCCGCCGTCCCGACCCCGAGCACGATCGCCGGCAGCAGCCGCCCCCGGGCGGCGACCGCCGCGGCCACCGTCACCACGGCCGCGTAAAGGTAGAGATTCGAGGCCTCGAGCTCGGTCGAGCCCCCAGGCTGGAGCACGCCGGGGAAGACGATCGCGGCGAACGCCGCGATTGGGATCTGCGCGAGCACGCGAGCGAGTCGCGGGTGCGGCGTCACGCGCCGTCTCGCGAGGAACCAGAGCGGGAGCCGCGTCGCGTAGGTGACCGCGGCCATCCCCGCGATCAGGATCAGGGCCGTGTCGGTCGCGATGCGAGCGCCCCTCCGAGGATCGACGCGGCGATGATCGCCACCAGCGGCCCTGCCCCGCTCGGCAGCAGGTCGTTGCCGGCAACGGTGCCGAGGCCGGCGGCGAGCATGACGACAGCCGGGACCCAGCCGCGGACGTACGGGACGAGGAAGGCGATGAAGATTGCCGGGGTGGCAAACCCGAGCGCGTAGGCCAGGGTGTCGGGGACCACCTCGCCCATGAGCGCGCCGGCAACCGTTCCCGGGACCCAGAAGGCGAAAGAGACGAGGAAGCTGCCGAGCAGGTACCGGTCCTTGCGCGGGCGCTCGGGGTGCGTGAGCGCGTGGTCGATGGTGACCGCGTAGGAGCCGTCGGCGATCCCGTGGCCGAGCGCCGCAAGCCGCCGGCGGGGAGCGTCGCGCATTTGCGGCGCGAGTGACGCGGCGAACAGCGAGTAGCGTAGGTTGGCGACGAAAGTGGTCGCGACGATCGTCGCCACCGCGGCGTTGACGCCGAGCAGCCCGGCGGCGATGAACTGCGAGGGCCCGGCGTAGACCACCGCCGACATCAGCCCCGCCAGCCACCAGCTGAGTCCCACGGTGTGGCCGAGATAGCCGAAGGCGAGCCCGACCGGGACGAGAGCGAGCCCGAGCGGAAGTGAGTCGACCGCGCCCTGCCTGAGCTCGGGATCCACCGCGTCAGGCCGCGGGACCGCCGCAGCCCGCGCCCCTCGGAGCGGCGGGCGCGATCAACGCCACGACCGGCCCGGGCATCCCACCGTGATCGCCTCGCAGCGGTGGGCGCCGACGATCACATCGTGCTCGAACCCGGCGCGCCCGACCCCGGCGCGGCGAGGGTGTGGACGGCCGCCGAGATGCCCGGAACCTGGGAGGACAAGCTGGACGCACTGCATGCGCTCGCGATGCGCTGAGCCCTCAGCTCGCCTTCGCGCTCGGGCGGTACGGGACGCCGACGGCCGGCGGGTAGCGCGAGGCGCGGGCGAGGACGACGGCGAGGATCGTGACGATGTACGGGATCATCACGAGGATGTCGGGCGGGACGTCGCCGAGCGGGCCGAGGCGGTCGGCCTGGAACTGCAGCGCCTCCGAGACGCCGAAGAGCAGCGAGGCGCCGACGATCCAGTAAGGGTTCCAGCGGGCGAGGATGACGATCGCGAGAGCGATGAAGCCGCGACCGTCGGTGAGCCCGCTGACGAACCCGCCCGAGCTCGCGAACAGGGCGACGCCGCCGATCGAGGTGAGCACGCAACCGCCGATCACCGCGATGTAACGCAAATGCCACACGTCGAGCCCGGCCGCCTCGGCCGCGCGCGGGTACTCCGAGCAGGCCCGCGCATAGAGGCCGTACCAGGTCCGGTGAAGGACGTAGAAGACCAGCGGCGCGGCGAGGAATGCGGCGTAGACGAGAATGTTGTGGTCGAAGAGCACCTCGCCGAAGAACGGGATCTCGGCGAGGCCCGGGATCTCGAAACGCGGGAACGAGGTCACCTCGGTCGCGCGCACGAACTCGACAGCGAGCGTCGTGGTCAGCCCGAAGGCGAAGATGTTGAACATGATCCCGGTGACGATCTGATCGGTCCCGAGTCGTACGTAGAGGAGCGCGAGCACGATGCCGCAGAGCACACCGGCTCCGATCGCGAACCCGAGCCCGACATAGATGCTGCCCGCTGTACTCACACCGAGAGCCGCCGAGAAGGCACCGATCAGCATCACGCCCTCGATGCCGACGTTGAGCACCCCGGCCTTCTCCATTAGCGTCTCGCCGTAGGCCGCCCACAGCATCGGGATCATCAGCGCGACGCCGAGGGAGACGACGTCGGTGAGGATCATTGCGCCGCCTCCGCGTAGCGCAGCCGGATCACCCCGAGCGCGAGCAGCAGGACGACAAGCACCGTGACCAGGATCTCGCCGACGGTCGCGGAGATCCCCGTCTGTGCCTGGAGGCCGCTGCTGCCGGTGCGAAGCGCGGCGAAGAGGAGGGCCGAGGGGATGATCCACAGCGGCTTGAGCCGCGCGACCAGCGCGACCGCGATCCCAAGGAAACCGAAGTTGGCCGAGAACCCGGCGACGACGGCGCCGTTGATCCCGAGCACCGCGATGGCCCCGGCGAGGCCGCCGAAGGCGCCCCCGATCGCGAACGCGAGCACGATCACTCGCCCGGTGCGCATGCCGCTGATCCGCGCCGCGTTGCGGTTGAGGCCGACGGCGCGGATCTGGAAGCCGAGCGAGGTCCCGGACATCAGCGTGAGCGCGACGAGCACCGCGCCGAGCGCCAGCAATGCTCCGGCGGTAACCAGCGTCCCGGTCCAGATGTTCGGCAACAGCCGGTCGAACGGGACCGACTCGGTCTGGTTGCTCTCGCTCGGGAACAGGGTGCTGATCGCGTAGTTGCCGAGTGCGATCCCGATGAACACGAGCATCAGGCAGGTGATCACCTCGTTCGCGTTGACCGTCGCCTTGAGGATCCCAGGGATGAACCCCCAGAACGCCCCGGCGAGGGTCGCGCCGGCGACCGTGATCGTGATCGCGAGCCAGCCCGGCATCCCGTCGGGCAGGATCAATGCCAGTGTCACCGCCGCAAAGGCGCCGAACCAAAGCTGCCCTTCCCCGCCGACGTTCCAGAGGCGCGCCTGGAACGGGATCGCGGCCGCGAGCCCGGTGCAGGCGAGAAGGCTCGCGATCATCACGGTCTGACCGAAGTTGAAGGTGTTCCCTGCGGCACCTTCCCAGAATGCGGTCAGCGCGTCGGCGGGATTGACGCCGAGGGCGGCGATCAGCGCCGAGAAGATTGCCGCCGTCGCGACCAGCGCGATCAGCGTACGCAGCAGCGACGGTGCCCAGCCGCGCACCCGGGCGGCGACCTCCGAGCGGTCGACCGGCACGCCCGGCACCCCCGCAGGCTCTGGGCGCGTCGCCATTAGCCGCGCTCCACCGGCGCCGAGGCGGGCACGCCGTCCGCGACCGGCGACGGCGCGCTGCCGGCCATCGCCATCGAGAGCACGTCGATCGAGACCTCGTGCACCGGCGCCAGGTAGAGGATCCGCCCCCGGTGCAGGACAATGATCCGGTCGGAGAGCTGGAGCAGCTCGTCGAGGTCGTGGGAGATCAGCAGCACCGCGCGGCCGTGCTCGCGTACGCTCAGCAGCCGCCGGTGCACGTAGTCGGCGGCTCCGACGTCGAGGCCGCTGACCGGGTTGGCCGCGATCAGCACCTGCGGATCGCTCGCCAGCTCGCGGGCGAGCACGACCTTCTGCTGGTTGCCGCCAGAGAGCGAGAGCGCGAGCGCGTCCGGGTTCGCCGGACGTACGTCGTACTCCTCGAGCAGCCCCCGCGCCCGCGACTTGAGCCCGCGGCGGCGCAGGAAACCGTGGCGCGAGGCGATCCCGGCGGCGACATCCGCGAGGCCGAGGTTCTCGGCGAGGCTCATGTCGAGCACCAGGCCCCAGCCCTGGCGATCCTCGTGGATGATGCTGAGCCCGGCCTCGCGCAGCCCCTTCGGCGAGGCGCCGGTGACGTCGCGACCCCCGATCTCGACCGTGCCGCTCTCGATCTCGAGCACGCCGGCGAGCGCGTCGAGGAGCTCGCGCTGACCGTTTCCCTCGACCCCGGCGATGCCGAGGATCTCCCCCGGATGGAGGTCGAAGCTGACCCCGTGGACCGCATGCAGCCGGGCGCCGGAGTGGACGACGAGGTCGTCGACGCGCAGCAGGGGCTCGCGACCGATCTCCCCCCCGGACTTGGCGGGTAGCTCGGGCAGCTCGCGCCCGGTCATCGCCTTCGCGAGCGAGCGCTCGTCGAACTCGCCCCTGGCGACGGTGGTCGCGTTGCGGCCGTCCTTGAGCACGGTGACGCGGTCGGCGAGTTCCATCACCTCGCCGAGCTTGTGGGTGACCATGACGATCGAGTGCCCGGCCTCGCGCAGCTGCTTCAGCCCCGCGAACAGCGCCTCGATCTGGGCCGGGCCGAGTGACGAGGTCGGCTCGTCGAGGATCACGATCCGTGCCCCCCGATAGAGCAGCTTCAGGATCTCGACACGCTGCTGCGTGTCGATCGGCAGGTCGCGGATCCGGGCAGAGGGGTCGATGTCCATCTCGAACCGCTCCGCCGCCTCGCTCACCCGCCGCTCGATCTCGGCCCGGCGCAGCATCAGGTCGAGGGGGCTGACCGAGCCGAGGACGACGTTCTCGGCGACGTTGAAGTCCTGGACCAGCATGAAGTGCTGATGCACCATCCCGACGCCGCGCTCGAGCGCGTCCTCGGGGGAGCTGAAGCTAACCGTCTCGCCACCGAGCCGGACCTCGCCGGCGTCGGGCCTGACCATGCCGAAGAGGATCCCCATCAGCGTCGTCTTACCGGCGCCGTTCTCGCCGAGCAGGACGTGGATCTCGCCCGGGAGCAGCTCGAAGTCAACTCGGTCGTTGGCGACGGTGGAGCCGTAGGCCTTCGAGATCCCGGTCATGCGCACGCCGGGGACCGGCCCCGCCGCCTCGCGGGCGGCCGGGATCACCGATCCCTCGCTCATCGCCACCGGGCCGCGGACTGAGAGGCAAGAGAGAGCAAGCCGTCGCAACGTATATCCACGGGCGTCCGGCCCGCTGGTTTCGAGCCCGGGACGAGACCAAAACCTTTGCGCTCGAACCGCGGTGACGCAGAGTCACGGCACGCGGCCTCGGGAGGCGCCCGAACGGGACGGCGCTCGCGCGAAAGTCGCGGGTTGCTACGAGAGGAGAAGAATGTCGACGGCCGAGAGCACTGGCGAGCGGCAGGCGGTCTGGCCCGGGGACATCCCCAAGCCACTCGCCCCCTACAGCCCCGCGATCAAGGCGGGCGGCTGGCTCTTCGTCGCCGGCCAGCTCGCGAGCGACTTCAAGACCGGCATCGCCGAAGAGTGCAAGCAGCCGAACCCGAACGTTGGGGACGCCCTGCGCCTTCAGTCCGACTTCGTGCTCAAGAACCTGGCCGCGCTACACGAGGCCGCCGGAATGGACATGCGCACCGACGTCGTCCGCATCTACCAGTGGTTCGCCTCGCGCTACCCGGGGATGGAGGCGTTCGCCGAGGGCGACACCTGGCCGCGGATCTCGATTACCCCCTACCTCGAGACGCGGAATCTCTACATCGACGAGCCGCGGCCGGCCTCGACCGGGATGGGCATCCGCGAGGACGGGCTCCTCGTCCGCAACACGATCCTCGAGGTCGACATGATCTCCATCGAGCGGCAGCAGGGCGTCGAGAAGCAGGGCTTCCCATCGCCTGAGGACGTTCCCTCCCCGCTCGCCGGCTACTCGCCCGCGATCCGCAATGGCGACTGGGTCTTCCTCGCAGGCGAGATCCCGGTCGACTGGCAGGGCGATTACCTCAGCGACGTCCACCTCGGTGAGCCAAGTGGCCTCGCCCGCGAGGCTCGCACGAACCCGTACTTCTGGTACGGCTCGCCGATCGAGGACCAGACCGAGTACGTGCTCCAGAAGCTCGAGAAGATCGCCGCGGCGGCGGGCGCCTCGCTCGACCGCTGCGCGAAGGCGACCGTCTACCTCGGCACCCCTTCGGACTTCGAGGGCATGGACCGGGTCTGGCGCCGGTGGTTCGACGACAACCCGCCCGCCCGCGTGGTGATCCCGTACATGGGGCTCGGCGGCAAGGGCAGCCGGATCGAGATCGCGATGAAGCTGCTCGCCGACGACTCGGATCTCTCGATTGAGACGATCGAGACCTCCGACGCGCCCGAGCCGCTCGGCCACGAGCCGCAGGCGGTCAAGGCCGGCGACTTCCTCTTCTTCTCGACCCAGATGGCTTTCGAGTCCAGCGGCGCGCTCGCCGAGGAGACGAAGCGCCACCCGGAGTTCCCGTGGTACGGCCAGCCGGCGAAGCGGCAGATGCACTACATGCTCGACAACGTCGCCGCGATCTCCGAGGCGGCGGGCGGCTCGCTCGAGAACCTCTGCCGTCGCCAGGCGTTCCACGACGACTTCACCTGGTTCGCCGAGACGATGGAGGACGAGTGGGCGTCGCACTTCCCCGGCGACAAGCCGGCGTCGACGACGCTGCGGATCGGTGGCCCGATGGTCGTCCCGGGCGCCCATATCCTTCTCGACCTCATAGGCTACGCGCCCGGGCGGTGAGCACCGGGGGATCCGTTCCGCCGTCGGCTGCGCGGATCCCCGGCTCGGGTGAGTCCCTGGCACTCGGTGCGGCGTGCGCGATCGCCGCCGGGGTCGGCTTCGGGACGTTGGGGATCTTCAGCCGTCTCTTCTACGACGCCGGCGGCGACGAGTTCGCTCTGCTCGTGCTTCGCTTCTGCGGCGCCTTCGTCGTCCTCGCCGCGATCGCGATCGCGCGCGCGCGACCGCGCCCGACCGCCACCGACACGGGGCTCTCAGTCGCCCTCGGGCTCGCCACCCTGGCGGCGACCTTCTGCCTGTTAGCGGGCTTCAAGGCGGCCTCGCCCGGGCTGGTGACGCTGCTCTTTTACGTCTACCCGCTGATCATCACGGTCGCGGCCTACTTCCTCTTCGGCGAGGAGCTGACGCGCTGGCGGGTCGCGCTTCTGGTCGTCGGCACCGCCGGGATCGCGCTCACCGTCGGGATCCCCGACGCGGCGACGGCGGCGGGCATCGCTTGGGGGCTCGGGGCGGGCGCTTGCGTCTCCGTCTACATCCTCGGCGGCCGCCACGTGATGTCGCGCAGTGTCGACAGCTTCCAGTTCGTCGCGCTCTCGTTCGCGGGGGCGCTGGCGGCGCTGGTCCCGCTGGCTGCGGCGGTCGGCGTCAGCTGGCCGCCGCCCGGCGCCGTCGGCCACGGGATCGCGCTGATCGTGGTCAGCACGGTGCTGCCGACGCTGCTCTTCTACTTCGCCGTGCGCCGGATCGGCGCCGGTGGCGCGGCGCGTCTGTCGACGGTCGAGGCGGTGACCGCGGTCGTCCTCTCCTACGTCGTCCTCGGCGACGCGATCGTTGCCAGCCAGATCGCGGGCGGCGTGCTCGTCGTCGCCGCCGTGGTCCTGCTCGTCACCCCCGGGCTCGCCCCGCGCCCCTGGCGCGGGCGGCGCCCGCGCCCGGCCTCGCCTTGATCTGGGTCAGCGGCCCGTCACTGGCCCGCGTGCTGATGCTTGGGCCCGCGCATGTACTCCTCGATCCACCAACTGAAGAAGGCGTGGCGCACGATCTCGCCGTCGCTCTGCCCGAAGCCGCCGTTGGCGCGCAACCCCTCGATCTGCGCGTGGTCCTCGTCGCTCAGCGGTACCTTGAGCGAGTGCTTGACGATCGGGTAGACAGACCAGTCCGGCTCGTAGGACTCGTCGCGGTCGAGCTCGCGCGTCACCTTGATCTGGCTCAGCTTAAAGTCGGCCGGGGTGCGCTGGTTACGGTACTCGGGCTCGGCCGCGAGCAGCCAGCGCTCGCGCTCCTCGTCGGTCGCCTCGAGCACCTGGACCCGCAAGGGCTTGAGCTCGAAGTTCGAGGTGCTGAAGATGTCGGCACCGCAGACGTTGGGGACCGCGAGCACGTCGAAGTGGGCGATGAGCTCCACGTAGTCGCCGGACTTGGCCAGCATCCGCTTGATATAGAGTCGGCCCTGGTCGTCGACGCCCGTGTGCATCCAGAAGTTGAACGAGTCGTGGACGTCGTCGGGCGTGAGGCCGTACTCGCGAATCGACTCGGCGAGGATGTCATGGCAGTTCGTGTGGGTCTCGAACCCGTACTGGTACTCGTACAGGAACCCGGTGCAACGGGGGTATTGGATGTCGTTGGTGCCAACGGTGTCGCGGATGATCGTCAGCATCGGCCGCTCGCGGGGGGGCGCCGACCAGAGCATGTCTCCCTCCGTCGGGAACAGCCCGTGCAGGTGGCGGGTGCGGCCGGTGTGGAAGTACTCCTTGTAGTCGTGCAGGTTGAAGGCATTGAAGTCGGCGCACTGCCCGTTGCCGATCTGCTCGATCCGCAGGATCTGGCCGCGGCGGACCGGCAGGGCCTTGCCCGTGCCGGGTTCCATCACATGCTCGACGACGAGCTCGCGATCACTCATCGCGCGCGCCCTCCCCGCCGACGCCGCCCTCGAACAGCTCCGGGTGCTTCTCGCAGAAGCGGGCGAAGCCGCTGCGCACGACCTCACCGTGCGTCTCCCCGAGCTCGCCCTCGGCGACGAGGCGGTCGAGCATCTGCTCCTGCTGCTGGTTGATCTCGATCGTCACGGTCCGGTCGCTCACTGGCTTAGCCTCCTCACCGCCGGCTCGCGACGGCTCCGTGGGACACGGCGAGTCGAGCGTATTGACGGGCCGCGCGAGGGGCAAGGGTTTGGGTCACCGCGTGTGCCCTTATCGCTGAACTCCGGCACCCGTTGGTCGAACATCAATACTATGGACCGAGCCCCGTTCACGCCTCCGGTCAAGACTACGACGGGCGGTGGCCGTTGCTCGTAGGTGAGAGCGTTCCGCGTCTCGAGGATGGCCGTCTGCTGCGAGGGTTCGGACGCTTCGTCGACGACGTCGACCTGCCGGGCCAGCTCCACCTGCACGTCGTCCGCTCCGACGTCGCGCACGCCCGGGTTCGGGCGATCCACCTCGAGGCGGCTGCCGCCGCGCCCAGCGTCCGGCTCGCGGTCGCGGCGGCCGACCTGGATGACGTGCCGCTCATCCCGCTGCGGCTCGACTTCGGAGTCGAGCTCGATCCCTTCCTCCAGCCCGTGCTCGCCACCGACCGGGTCCGCTACGTCGGCGAACCGGTCGCCGCGATCGTCGCCGAGGACCGCTATGCGGCCGAGGACGCCGCCGGCTTGGTCGAGGTCGAGTACGAGCCGCTCGACGTCGTCCTCGACCCGCGCGCGGCGATCGAGGCTGACGCGCCCTCGCTCTGGAAGGGGTCCGGTAACGAGGCGGCCGAGCTGCGCAAGAGCTTCGGCGACGTCGAGGCTGCCTTCGCGGATGCCGCCCACGTCGTCTCGGCCGAGCTGCGGACGGGCCGCCACACCGGGGTCCCGCTCGAGACCCGCGGCCTGACCGCCGACTGGGACCCCGGGCGCGCCGAGCTAACCGTCTGGGGCGCGGCCCTGGTCACCCACTACCACCGCCGGGTGCTCTCCCGGCTGCTCGGAATCCCGATCAATCGGATTCACATGCGCGGGACCGACGCCGGCGGCAATTTCGGCGTCCGCGGCGACTTCTTTCCCGAGGACTTCCTGATTCCGTGGCTGGCGCGCCGCCTCGGGCGACCGGTGAAGTGGACCGAGGACCGAGGCGAGCATCTCGTCGCGATCAACCACGCGCGCGAGCAGGTCCACCGGATCGACGCGGCCTTCGACCAGGGCGCCCGGCTGCTCGGCCTTCGCGACGAGATCTGGCACAACAAGGGCGCCTACATCCGCCCCACCGGCATCGTCGTCTCCGAGATCTCGATCGGGATGATCCCGTGGCCCTACCGTGTGCCCGCCTACGAGGGCGTGATCCACGCGGTGATGACGAACAAGACCCCGGTCGGGCCGTACCGGGCGCCGGGCCGGTTCGAGAACACCTTCGCCCGCGAGCAGCTGTTCAACATCGCCGCCGACGAGCTCGGCGTCGACCCGGTCGAGCTGCGACGCGCCAACCTGCTCACCTGTGAGGATCTCCCCCACGCCCCCGGGCTGTCGATGGGCGGCGAGCCGTTCGTGCTCAACAGCGGCGACTTCACCGGCCTGCTCGAGCGCGCCCATGAGCGCGCCGGCTTCGCCGCCTGGCGCCGCGAGTCCGAGCGGCTGCGCCGTGACGGCCGCCTGGTCGGCAGCGGGATCGCCTACTTCATGGACAAGAGCGGGCTCGGCGTCTACGAGACCGCAGAGGTCGAGGTCGGCGCCGACGGCGGTGCCCGCCTGCTGATCGGCGGCGCCTCCTCGGGCCAGGGGATCGAGACCGTGATGGCGCAGATCGCCGGCGACGCTCTCACAATTCCGCTCGAGCGGATCGACGTCGTCCACGGCGACACCGACCTGATCCCCGACGGCGTCGGCTCCTGGTCGAGCCGCTCCACGGTGATCGGCGGCAGCGCGGTCCTGCGCGCCGCCGAGGCGACGCGCGAGCAGGCGCTGCGGGTCGCCGCCGAGCTGCTCGAGGCCTCGACCGACGACCTCGTCCTCGCCGACGGGCGCGTCCACGTCCGGGGTTCCGGCGCCGCCGGGCTCGACCTCGGCGAGATCGCGGCGGCGTGTGACGCGGCCAGCAGCCGCGAGCGGGGGGATGAGCCGGGCCTCGGCGCCCGCGAGATCTACGTCGACCCGATGATGAACTACCCGTACGGGGTTGCCCTCTGTCAGCTCGAGCTCGACCCGAGCACCGGCGCGGTCGAGGTCTGGCGCTACTTCGTCGCCTACGAGGCGGGCCGCGCCGTCAACCCGGCGCTGCTACGAGGGCAGATCGTCGGCGGTGCGGTGCAGGGCCTCGGCGGAGCACTGTTCGAGGAGCTCGCCTACGCCGACTCGGGCCAGCCGCAGACGACCTCGTTGATCGACTACCTTCTGCCGGGGGCGACCGAGACGCCGCGCGAGTTCGACTGCCTCATCTGCGAGGACGCCCCAACGCCCACCAATCCCCTCGGCGCCAAGGGCGCGGGCGAGTCGGGGATCATGGCCGTCGGCGCCGCGGTAGCCGGCGCCGTCTCCGACGCGCTCGGAGCGCCCGCCGCGGTCACCCGACTGCCGCTGACGCCGGAGGAGGTCCGCTCCCTGATCGAGCGGACCCGCGCCGAGCGAGAGGCGGAGGAGGCGTTGGTGTGAGCGACCCGGCCGAGGTCAAGGCCTTCCTCAACCGCGGCCGGATGCTCGCCGACGGGATCCCGTGGCCCGACCTCGAGCGCGCGGAGAGCGCGGCGTCGGACCCCGAGACCGACTGGTTCGACTTCTGGATGGCGCGGGCCGACCGCTACGCCGCGCTCGGCGAGCGCACGCTCGGCGAGTCGCACCGGACCTCGGCCGGCGAGCTGCTCTGGCTCGCCTCGCTCACCGCCCACTACGCCCAGTACATGTGGTTCCACGATCGTGAGCGCCGCGAGTTCGGCCAGCGGCGCAAGGTCGACCTCTTCGACCGCGCCGCCTCCCACCTGAGGCCCCCTGGCGAGCGGATCGAGATCCCGTTCGAGGGCGCGACGATCCCGGGTTACCTGCGCCTGCCGGCCGGCGGCGACGGCCCGGTCCCGTGCTGTGTGCTGATCGGCGGCCTCGAGGGCACCAAGGAGGAGAGCCACCGGTTCGAGGACCTCTGCCTTGAGCGCGGCCTCGCGAGCTTCTCCTTCGACGGCCCGGGCCAGGGCGAGATGTTCTTCGAGGTCAAGCTCAGGCCAGACTTCGAGCGCTACAGCTCCGCGGTCCTCGACGAGCTCGAAAGCCGTCCCGAGATCGACTCGGGGCGGATCGGGGTGCTCGGCCGCAGCCTCGGCGGCCACTACGCCCCGAAGTCGGCGGCCTGCGACGACCGCTTCGCCGCCTGCTGCGCCTGGGGCGCCTGCTTCGATCTCTCCGACCTCGACTCGATGCCGGCTCGCACCCGTGCGGGCTTCCTCTACGCGACCGGGATCGAGGACACCGCCGCGGCCAGACACCCCCTGCTCGACTCGCTCGATCTCGCGCCGGTCGCCGAGCGGGCAACGTGCCCGATCCTCGTCGTCCACGGCCGCCACGACGTCATCTTCAGCCTCGAGCAGGTGGACAAGTTCCGGCGCTCCATGGTCAACGCCGAGCTCGAGGTCCAGGTCGAACGCGACGGCGACCACCGCTGCCACAACATGGGCCACGTCGTCCGGCCGCGAATGGCAGACTGGCTTGCCGACCGGCTCGGGGGCCGTCCGTGAAGCCGCCACCGTTCGACTACGCCGCGCCGGATAGCATCGACGAGGCGGTCGCGCTGCTCGCCGGCGAGCTCGACGCCACGGTCCTCGCCGGCGGCCAGAGCCTCGTCCCGTTGCTCAGCATGCGCCTGGCCCAGCCGGACCTGCTCGTCGACCTGCGCCGGATCGAGGGGCTGGACCGGATCTCGGAGTCCGACGGGCACCTCGCCATCGGGGCGATGGTGCGCCAGCTGGAGGCGGAGACGAACGCGACCGTGCGCGCCCGCTGCTCGCTGCTCGTCGAGGCGCTTGCCCACGTCGCACATCCCCAGATCCGGGCGCGCGGGACCGTGTGCGGGAGCGTCGCCCACGCCGACCCCGCGGCCGAGCTGCCGGCCGTAGTGGTCGCGCTCGACGCCCGGATCCGGGTGCGCGGGCCGGGCGGCGAGCGCGTGGTCGGGGCAGCCGACCTCTATCGCGGCATGCTGACGACCTCGCTCGCGCCCGGCGAGGTGGTGACCGCGGTCGAGCTCCCGCTCGACGGCGACGGCGACGGCGCCGCCTGCGTCGAGGTCGCCCGGCGCGAGGGCGACTACGCGATCTGCGGCGCGGTCGCCCGGGTCTCAAGCCACGGCGGCGCCGTCGCCGAGGCGCGGCTCGCGCTCTTCGGGCTCGCCGACCGGCCGGTGCGCGCC
>WHSW01000108.1:8923-13060 GCA_009379895.1 Solirubrobacterales bacterium | reverse complement strand
TCCGACGTCCACGAGCCGGTCAACATCGGGAACCCCGACGAGTTCACCCTGCTCGAGCTCGCCCAGGTCGTGATCGAGGTCACCGAGTCACGCTCGGAGATCGTCCACGAGGCGTTGCCGACCGACGACCCGCAGGTGCGCCAGCCCGACATCGCGCGGGCGCGGCAGCTGCTCGGCTGGGAGCCCGAGGTCGAGCTGCGCGACGGCCTGCGGATGACGATCGAGCAGGCCGGCGTCGAGCGGCTCGTCGGCGCGAGCGATTAAGCCGCTGCGGATCGCGCACCTGACCGCGACCTTCCCGCCGTATGCCGGCGGGGCGGGCAACACCGCCTTTCGCTTCGCGCTCGAGCAGGCGGCGCGCGGGCACCGCGTCGAGGTGTTCACCGCGCCGGCACCCGGCGAGCCGCCGGATCCGGGCGCCGTGGTGGTGCACAGGATCGAGCCCGTCCTCGCGATCGGCAACGCGCCGCTGATCCCGAGCCTGGCGCGGCTCGAGGGCTTCGACGTCGTGCACCTGCACTACCCGTTCATGTTCGGCTCCGAGCTCACCCTGCTCGCCCGGCTGCGATCGCGCGCTCGGCGCCAGGCGCTGCTCGTCCACTACAAGAACCGGATCGTCGGCAAGGGCGCGCGCGGCGCGATCTTCGAGGTCTACGAGCATTCCGTCGCCCCGGCCGTGGTCCGGGCGGCGGACCGGATCTGCGTGCTCTCCGCCGAGCACGCCGAGTCGGTGCCCTACCTGCGCCGGGCCGGCGAACGCGACCCGGCGAAGCTGATCGAGATGCCGAACGGCGTCGACGCCGAGCGCTTCGGCCCGGGCCCCGACGACAGCGGGTTGCGCGAGCGGCTCGGGATCGCCCCGGACGCCCTCGTCGCCGGCTTCGTCGCCACCCTCGATCGCGCCCACCATTTCAAGCGCCTCGACGTGGCGATCGAGGCGCTCGCCCGGCTCGAGGGAGAGGGCGCGCGGCGGGACGCCCACGACGTGCACCTGATCGTCGCCGGCGGCGGCGAGCTGCTGGCGGGATTTCGCGCCGCGGCCGCCGCGGCGGGGGTCGGAGAGCGCGTGCATTTCCTCGACGCGGTGCCGCACTCCGAGCTGCCTGCCGTGCTGCGCGCATCCGACCTCTTCCTGCTCACCACCGAGCCGCCCGAGTCGTTCGGCATCGTCCTGATCGAGGCGATGGCCTGCGGCCTGCCGACGATCGCGACCGACTACCCCGGGGTGCGCGCGGTGGTCGCCGAGGGCGAGACCGGGCTGCTGGTGCCCCGCAACGATCCCGCCGCGGTCGCCGCCGCGCTGCGCTCGCTCGCCGAGGCGGGGTCCGAGCGCCGTCGTGAGATGGGCGCCGCCGGGCGAGAGCGCGCGGAGCGCGAGTGGAGCTGGCCGCGGCTCACCGACCGCATGGATCGCGCCTACGCCGAGGCGATCGCCGCGCGGCGGGCGAAGGCGGAACGATGAGCCCCCGTTCGATCCTCCTCGTCGCCTACTTCTACCCCCCCTGCCGCGACACGGGCGCGCTGCGCCCAGAGTCGATGGCGAGGTGGCTGCGCAGGCTCGGCCACGAGGTGACCGTGCTCACCACCTCGGCCTACGGATCGACGGAGTCCGACCGCGCCGAGCCCGTCGTGCGGACCGCCGACGCGCAGCTCTGGCGCGCCCGGCTGCGCGGCTCGCAAACCGTCGACGCCCTCTATGACGCCGACACCTACGGCGGTCGCCCACACCCCCTGAGCAGGCTGATCGTGCCCGAGCCGCTGGCCCTGGCCTGGGCCCCGTTCGCGCGCTCCCGAGCGCTGCGCCTGGCCCGCCAGCGGGACTTCGACTGCGTGATCACCAGCTCGCCGCCGGAGTCGGCGCACGCCGTCGGCATGGCGCTGCGCCGCCGCGGCCTGCCCTGGGTCGCCGACGTCCGCGACGGCTGGACCTTCGAGCCCCTGCGACCGCGGTTTCCCAGCGCCGCGCAGCGCCGCCTCGACGAGCGGCTCGAGCGGCGCTGGCTGGGCGGCGCCGACGCCGTCGTCTGCGTCTCCGAGCCCGCGGCCGCCGACCTGCGCCGCCGCGGGATCGCCGACCCGGCGCTGATCGCCAACGGCTGGGACCCGGAGCCGGCGCCGACCCCCTCGGGCGCGCCGGCGGCGCTGCTCGACCCGGAGCGCGTCTCGCTCGTCTACACCGGGCGCTTTGGCGGCTACGGCCGCGACCCGGCGCCGCTGGTAGAGGGCCTGGCGCGGCTGGCCCGCGACGCTCCCGCCTCGGCCGCGGCGCTCGAGCTGGTGATCGCGGGACCGCTGACCACCGCAGAGGCCGAGTTGCTCGCCCGCGACGTCTCGCGCGCCCGCATCGTGCGCGCCGGGAGCCTCCCGCGCGAGCGGGCGCTCGACCTGCAGCGCGAGGCCGACGCGCTGCTCCTGCTCGCGCAGCCGACCCGCTCGCAGCTGCTCAACATCAAGCTCTTCGAGTACCTGGCCGCGGGCCGGCCGATCCTCGCCCTGGCCGGCGACACGGAGGCCGGCCGCGTGGTCGCCGAGATCGGCGGCGAGACGGTCCGCGCCGACGACCCGGCCGCGATCGCCGCGGCGCTCGCGCGCCTGGTCGCAGGCGAGCTGCGCGCCCCGTCGGCCGATGCGGTCGCCGGCTACACCTACCCGGCGCCCGCCGAGCGCATGGCCGAGGTGGTCGAGGCGGCGATCTCGAGGCGAGCCTGACCGGCTCCGCGCTCGGCTCAGCCCTCGACGAAGCCCTTGAGCTTGCCGGGCATGCTCTCGACGAGCTGGCCGCGCAGGACGCCGACCAGGGGCCCACGGATCACCATCCCCAGCATCCGGCCGAGGTCGACGGTCATCGAGTAGGTCGCCCGGGTGCAACCGCCGCCCAGGTCCTCGAGCTCCCAGCTGCCCTCCACGGACTTCAGGTCGCCCTCCTCCTGGACCCAGCCGATCCGGGTCGGCTCCGCGTAGCTGAAGCGAAGCGTGGACCCCAGCCGGCGGACCCTGGCATCGGTCTCGGTGCGGACCAGGACCTGGCGCTCGTCGGCGTCGCGCTCCAGGCATTCGGCGACCTTGATCTCGGGCTGCCAGCGCGGCGAGCCCTCGACCTCCGCGGCAACGGCGAAGACCTCGCCGATCGGCGCCTCGATCTCGATGCTCGCCGAGCCCTCGATCGCCATCAGGGCGCACCCTACCGGCGGATCGGACGCCCGGCGGCCCGGCGCGTCCGAATGACGCATTCGGTAGGCCAGGGGCTACCCAACCCGTCACCCGCGCTGATCGATCGGGCCTAGACTCCCGCTCATGCCCGACCCCGAGCAGGCGACGCCCGCGGCGCCCGGCGCGAACGGCGCCAACGGTCGCTCGGCCCCCGACGGGAGGGCGGACGCGCGCACCGAGCGGGCCGTCGACGAGGACCTGCACCGCTACGTCGCCCCGGTCGTCGGCCCCGACGACGAGCGGGTGTTCACCGACTCGGGGATCGAGGTCGACCGCCTCTACGACCAGGGCGACGTCGCGCCAGACCTCGAGGGGCGGCTCGGCGAGCCGGGCTCATACCCGTTCACCCGCGGCATCCACGACGGCATGTACCGCGACCGCCTGTGGACGATGCGCCAGTACGCCGGCTTCTCGAGCCCCGAGGACACCAACGAGCGCTACCGCTACCTGCTCGCCCACGGCTCGACCGGGCTCTCGATGGCCTTCGACTTGCCGACCCAGCTCGGGCGCGACTCCGACGACCCGCTCTGCGACGGCGAGGTCGGCCGTACCGGCGTCCCGATCGACACGATCGAGGACATGCGGATCTGCTTCGAGGAGATCCCGCTCGACGCGGTCTCGACCTCGATGACGATCAACGCCCCGGCGGCGATCCTGCTGCTGCTCTACGAGCTGGTCGGCGAGGAGCAGGGCGTGCCGTCCGAGCAGCTGC
The DNA here is from genome assembly GCA_009379895.1 of Solirubrobacterales bacterium. Classification (GTDB taxonomy): domain Bacteria; phylum Actinomycetota; class Thermoleophilia; order Solirubrobacterales; family 70-9; genus WHSW01. The sequence continues at coordinate 9,138 of WHSW01000108.1, read as the reverse complement.
GCGGCACGGTCCAGAACGACGTCCTCAAGGAGTACGTGGCGCGGGGCAACTACATCTACCCGCCGGAGCCGACGATGCGGCTGACCACCGACATCTTCGAGTACTGCCACGACCACGTGCCGCGCTGGAACACGATCTCGATCTCCGGCTACCACATCCGCGAGAAGGGCTGCTCGGCCGTCCAGGAGGTCGCCTTCACGCTCGCCAACGCGATC
>WHSW01000108.1:0-8913 GCA_009379895.1 Solirubrobacterales bacterium | reverse complement strand
CTTTCCGATCGCCGCCGCGACGACACGCGCGACAAGATCGCCGTAAGCCGGCGAGAAAACGGGGCTGATGAGCTGCTTCGCCTGATGCCACCGGACGGGATCGACGAGTTCGCCCCCCGGCTCGCCTTCTTCTTCAATTGCCACAACAACGTCTTCCAGGAGATCGCCAAGTTCCGCGCCGTGCGCCGGATGTGGGCTCGGATCGTGCGTGAGCGGTTCGGGTCGGAGTCGGAGCGCTCGCAGATGATCCGCTTTCACACCCAGACCGGCGGCGTCACGCTGCAGGCCCAGCAGCCCGAGGTGAACATCATCCGCGTCGCCCTGCAGGGCTTCGCGGCGGTCTCGGGCGGCACCCAGTCGCTGCACACCAACGGCTTCGACGAGGCGCTGGCGCTGCCGACCGAGCGCTCGGCGCGGATCGCGCTGCGCACTCAGCAGGTGATCGCCCACGAGTCCGGGGCCGCCGACACCGTCGACCCGTTCGCGGGCTCATACTTCGTCGAGTCGCTGACCGACGAGGTCGAGGAGCGAGGCTGGGAGCTGATGGACAAGGTGGCCCAGCTCGGGGGGTCGGTCGAGGCGCTGGAGTTCATCCAGCGCGAGATCGAGGAGTCGGCGCTCTCCTACCACGAGCGCTACCGCGAGGGCCAGGACATCGTCGTCGGCGTCAACGAGTACGTCACCGACACGGTCGACGACGTCGACATCCTCAAGGTCGACCCGGAGGCCGAGCGTCGCCAGAAGGAGCGCCTGGCCGCCTTCAAGGCGAACCGCGATCACGACGCGGTCGCGGTCCGGCTCGAGCAGCTTCGCGAGGCCGCCCGCGGCGAGGTCAACCTGCTCGGCCCGATCAAGGATGCGCTGCGCGACCGGGCCTCGATCGGCGAGGTCTGCAACGCGATGCGCGACGTCTTCGGCGAGTACCGCGGCGGCGCCTTCTTCTGAGGCGCGGCGCGGCGGCGGCCAGGGGCGGGCTTGCGGTCGGGTCGACTTGTCGTCGCCCACCGGTGATTCCTCGCCCAGCCGACGCCGCCGGGCCTCCGATTTGCTTCGCCAGACGCGTTGCATACCGCCGCTTGCCGGCAGGAGACGGCGCGGGTCGGCCGAATGCCCGCGCATGGAATCGAAGACCAAGCGCACCCTGGTCAAGTCGGCGCCCGAGCTCTGGGAGCTGGCCGACGAGGAGGATCGGATGGAGATCTGGATGGGTGAGCTGGTCGGCTCGTCGCGGCCGATCGCGATCCAGGTCACCGACCGCGACCCCGAGCGGGTGCTCGCCTGGCGCTGCGCGGCGCCCGGCGCGCACGCGCGAATCGCGATCGAGCTCGCCGACAGCGGCTTCGGCACCGCGGTGAAGATCACCGCCCAGCACTCGCGCATCGACCCGGCCGCCGCGATCGCGGCGCTCGAGGAGCTGCTCGACGAGCTCGGTTCCCCCGAGCGCCGTCCCTTCGCACCGGCCTGAGCGACCCGATCGCGCCGGGCGAGCGGGGTCGCATGCCCACCGCAGCCGGTAGCGACCGACGCCGCGGTGGATCGCGAGCCCGCCGTCGATCGGAGTCGTAGAATCCCGCGCCCGGTGCGCGAGAAGAACCCGATCACGCTCGATGAGAAGCTCGCCTATCTGCGCGAGCTGCGCGAGCAGGCCGTGCACTCGGCGTCGGCGGAGGCGGTGGAGAAGCAGCACGCGAAGGGCAAGCTGACCGCCCGCGAGCGGATCGAGAGGCTGCTCGACCCGGGTTCGTTCGAAGAGCTCGACACCTTCGTCCGCCACCGCACGCACGAGTTCGAGATGGACCGCAAGCGGCCCTGGGGCGACGCCGTGGTCACCGGCCACGGCACCATCGACGGGCGGCCGATGTTCGTCTTCAGCCAGGACTTCACCGTCTTCGGCGGCTCGCTCGGCGAGGTGATGGCCGAGAAGATGTGCAAGGTCATGGACCTCGCCGCCAAGGTCGGGGCGCCGGTGATCGGGCTCAACGACTCCGGCGGGGCGCGGATCCAGGAGGGCGTCGTCTCGCTCGGCGCCTACGGCGACGTCTTCGTCCGCAACGTCCAGTGCTCGGGCGTGATCCCGCAGATCTCGGCGATCATGGGGCCGTGTGCGGGGGGCGCCGTCTACTCGCCGGCGATGACCGACTTCATCTTCATGGTCAAGGAGACCTCGCACATGTTCATCACCGGGCCGGAGGTGATCAAGACGGTGACCGGCGAGGAGGTCGAGTTCGAGGAGCTCGGCGGCGCGATGACCCACAACTCCAAGTCGGGCGTCGCACACTTCGCCGCCGAGGACGAGGAGCAGTGCCTGGCCGACATCCGCTACCTGATCGGCTTCCTGCCGCTCAACAACCTCGAGCTGCCGCCCCGGGTCGAGCCCTACGACGACCCCGAGCGCGCCGAGCGGGCGCTCGATGAGATCGTCCCGCCGGATCCGCAGAAGCCCTACGACATGCGCGACCTCGTCTCGCTGGTCGTCGACGACGGCGACTTCTTCGAGGTCCAGGAGCACTTCGCCCGCAACATCATCGTCGGCTTCTCGCGCCTCGACGGCCATCCGGTCGGGATCGTCGGCAACCAGCCCAAGCACCTGGCCGGGGTGCTCGACATCGAGTCCTCGGAGAAGGCGGCGCGCTTCGTGCGCTTCTGCGACGCCTTCAACATCCCGATCGTCACCTTCACCGACGTGCCCGGGTTCCTGCCGGGCACCTCACAGGAGTGGAACGGGATCATCCGCCACGGCGCGAAGCTGCTCTACGCGTTCACCGAGGCGACCGTCCCGAAGCTGACCGTGGTCACCCGCAAGGCCTACGGCGGCGCCTACGACGTGATGAGCTCAAAGCACATGCTCGCCGACTTCAACTTCGCCTGGCCGACCGCGGAGGTCGCGGTGATGGGGCCGGAGGGGGCGGTCAACATCATCTACCGCCGCGACATCGCCAACTCGCCGACGCCCGACGAGCGCCGCGCGAAGCTGATCGACGACTACAAGGCCCACTTCGCCAACCCCTACTCGGCGGCCGAGCGCGGCTACATCGACGACGTGATCGAGCCCAGCCAGACGCGGCCGAAGCTGATCGGCGCCCTGCGCACGCTGCAGACCAAGCGCGTCGACCAGCCGAAGCGCAAGCACGGCAACATCCCGCTGTGATGAACGGACCGCAACGCCTCAACCTGGGCCCCGCGCTGCTCGCGCTCGGCGCCGCGGCGCTGCTGGTCAGCCTCTTCCTCGACTGGTTCAAGCCCGGGCTGACCGCCTGGACGAGCTTCGAGCTCGTCGACCTGCTGCTGGCGCTGATCGCGGTCGGGGCGCTGCTTGCCGTCTTCGCCCGCGCGGTGCCCAGCGCCGGGGTCCCCGCGCTGTCGACGGGCCGGACGACGGCGCTCGCCGCGGCCGGGCTGCTGCTCGTGCTGCTGGCCCTGGTCAACCACCCGCCGGCCGCGGTCGGGCGATCGCTCGACACGGGTATCTGGATCGCGCTCGCCGGCGCCGTGCTGATGACCGCCGGAGCCGCCCTGGACGCCGCGCGGATCTCGTTCACGGTCACCTTCAGCCCGCGTGAGCCCGCCCGCCGCGAGCGCGAGCCGCAGGACGAGTCGGCCGGCGAGCCCGAGACGCGCCCGATGCGCCCCGAGGAACCGGCCTAGCACCCCGAAGGCCGAGCGCGCTCAGAGCGCCACGGTGGGGACGTCGACGCGCCCCTCGCGGTACTCGGCGAGCACGGCGAGTGCGATCGCGAGGTCCTGGGTGGCGAGCCCGGTCGAGTCGAACAGCGTGACCTCCTCGTTCGAGCGCCTGCCCTCGCCGCGGTCGAGCAGCACCGCGCCGATCTCGGTCACGTCGGGGCGCGACACCACCCGGCCGGCGACGCCGCCGGACAGCTCGCCTCCCCTCGAGGCCTGCTCCCATTCGTCGCAGAAGAGCCGACAGCGCACCAGCGCCTCGCGCTCGACCTCGGCCTTACCGCGGGCATCGGCTCCGAGCACGGCCAGATGCTTGCCCGGCGCCAGGTCCGAGGCCTTGATCACCGGCTCGTCCCCCGGCGTGACGGTCGCCACCACGGCCTGGGCGGCGGCCTCCTCCCGTGACCCGACCCGCCAGCCGAGCTCGGCCGCGAGCTCCTCGGCGACGCGGGGGCGCGCGTCGGCGCAGACCCCCGGCCCGAAGCCCGCGGCGACCAGGCAGCGCGCCGCCCAGGCGCCGTTGACGCCGCAGCCGATCAGCCCGACGGTGCTCGCCCCCTCGGCGGCCAGCAGCTGGGCCGAGACCGCCGCGGCGGCGCCGGTGCGCAGCGAGGTGATCGCGGCGCAGTCCATGATCGCCAGCAGCTCGCCGCTCTCGGCGCTCGAGACGAGCAGGGCCCCGGCGACGACGGGCAGGCCCCGGGCGGGGTTGTGCGGAAACGAGGTCACCCATTTGAGCGTCGCGATCCCGTCGCCGCGCGCCGGCATGGCGCGAAAGTCCCCGGCCGGCGGCGCGTCGAGATAGACCTTGGCCGGCATCGACCATTCCCCGCCGGCGTGGCGCTCGAAGGCGAGGCGGGTGCGCTCGATCGCCGTTCGCGCGGGCACGGCGCCGATCACGGCCTCGGCATCGAAGACGGCGACCTCGCTCACGGCCCGCACGTTAGTGCTCCCCGGAGAGCACTAGATTCCATCGCGATGAGCGGCGCGAACGGCCACCGGCGACCGCCGAGACCGACGATCGAGCTGGTCACGCCCGCCGCGTCGGCGAGCGAGGCCGCGGCGATCGTCGCGGCGTTGGAGCAGTTCCTCGCCGACACCGCCCCCGCGCCCGGATCCGCCGACACGGTGCCGAGTCGCTGGCAGCGCGCCGCGCTCGAGGAGGGCATCTCCGCCCGCCAGCTCGGTGGCGCCGCCTGGGGTCACTCGTCGCGCTGAGCGGCGCCGCCTGCAGCCCGGCCGGGCTTGCCCGCGGTCCGCGGACGGGATAGAACACCTTGCGTCCCACGTCGCGTTGAGGAGGAAGAGTGGCAGTAGTGAAGATCATCGAGCTCGTCGGGAGCTCGAAGACGTCGACCGACGACGCCGCCAAGCAGGCGCTCGACCAGGCGCGGTCGTCGCTTCGCAACGTCCGCGCCGTCGACATCGTCTCGACCGGGATCCGGGGTGAGAACCTCGACGAGTTCCGCGCTCACGTGCGGGTCGCGTTCCTGGTCGAGGGGACCGACGTGGACTGAGCCGAACGCTCACGCCGAGTCGCCCCCGAGCGAGCCCGGCTCGGGCGCGCGGGCATGCCCGGCGAGCGCGAGGACCGCGAGCGCCACCGCGCCCACCGCCGCGAGCGCGGCGGGGAGGCGCCCGTCGCCGGCCTCGGCGACCGCGCGGCCCGCCAGCCCGGGGGGCGTCCATGCCAGCACGCCGGCCACGCGGCGCACCACCGCGCCGCTCACGGCTGCGGGCAGGTTGCCCTGCATGAAGCTGATTGCCTGCAGCGACAGGGCGAACAGCGTGACGCCGACGATGATCGCGTCGCGGCTCTTGCGCGACCGCAGGCGCCGGGAGAGGGCCGTGACGACCGCGCGGGAGGCCACGACGCACAGCAGCAGCTCGACCGCCACGGCGGCAGCGACCACCACAGTCGCTGCGCCCCGGGCGTACCCGACGACCGTGCCCGACAGCACGGCCAGCGTCGCCAGCGGCGGGATGCCGACGCAGGATGCCGCGGTCAGGCCGGCGACCATCCGGCTGCGCGTCAGCGGCAGGAGGGCCAGCCGGGACGGGTCGAGGGTCTCGTCGCTGCCGAACCCGATCACGGGCAGCAGCACCCAGCCGAGAAAGAGCAGCGTGAAGCCGACGACTGCGATCTCGCGGGCCCAGGCCACCTCGTCGCGGGCCGCGAAGGCGAAGATGCCGAAGCCCGCGATGACGAACGGGACGGCGAAGAGGAAGCCGGCGACCAACCCCACCGCCCCCCGGCCGGACCGGAGGGCGTTCAGGATCAGCCGGAGCTTCAGGCGGACGAAGTACCGAGCCATCCGAGGTCCCCGCCCCCGAGATCGACGGCCCCCACGAGCTCCACGAACCGCTCCTCGAGGGTGCTGCCGGCGCGGACCTCGGCGACCGGGCCGGCGGCCACGATCCGGCCCTTGTGCATGATCGCCACGTAGTCGCAGAGCCGCTCCACCAGCTCCATGACGTGGCTCGACAGGATGACCGTCCCGCCGGAGTCCGTGTGGCGCTCGAGCACCGACCGGATCACGCGGGCGGACACGGGGTCGATCGCTTCGAACGGTTCGTCGAGGAACAGCACCCGCGGCCCGTGGATGAGGGCGCAGGCCAGGGCGATCTTCTTGCGCATGCCGTGGCTGTAGTCCACGACCAGGGTCCGCCCGGCCGGCTCCAGGCCGAGGACCCGGATCAGCTCCTCGGCCCGCTGCTCCACGACCCCGGCGTCCATCCCGCGCAGCAGCCCGTTGTACGTGATGAGCTCCGGCCCGGTGAGGCGTTCGAACAGGTGCATCTCCTCGGGGAGCACGCCGATGACGGCCTTGGCCGCAACGGGGTCGGCCCAGGCGTCGATCCCCTCGAGCCGGACGTGGCCGCTGTCTGGCCGCAGGAGCCCCGTCGCCATCTTGAGGGTGGTGGTCTTGCCGGCCCCGTTCGGCCCCACCAGCCCGGTGAACGACCCGGCCGGCACGTCGAGGTCCACGCCGTCGACGGCGGCCGTCGTGCGCGGTCAGCTCGCCGGCTTCCTCGACAGCGTGTGGGCAGCCCGCCAGAGGCCGAGCTGGTGCCCTCTCCATCCGGCGATGGGACCGGTCAGGTTCTTGTGCTGGGTCTCGTTGCGGATCCCGGCCTTGACCAGCAGCGTCTCGAGCGGCAGGACGGCCATGGACATGCGGTAGAGGCGGCGGCCGCTGCGCACCGCGGTGGACGTGACGTCCATGTGCCGCCCGACGACGAAGCCGCACTCTTCCGCCATCTCCATGAAGCGCTCGTGCGTCGGCAGGTTCGGCAGGGCCCAGGCGGCCTGCCAGGTCTCCATCAGGCTCCGCTCGTAGTCGTTGGCCGCCGGCCGGCGCACGTAGAGGTCCCTCGACATCAGACGCCCGCCGGGCTTGAGGACCCGGAAGGCCTCCCGCAGGAACTCGCTCTGGTCGGGTGCGTGGGCGGCGCTCTCGCACGCCCAGACCACGTCGAAGCTCGCATCCTCGAAGCCCGTGTCCCGGTAGTCGCGGTTGTAGAACGTGCAGACCTCGGACAGGCCCCGCTCCCGTGCGTAGCGGCGGGCCCGCATCACCTGGTCGGCCGTGATGGTGACGCCGACGGTGACCGCCCCGCGGTTCTCGGCGAGCCACATCGACGAGCCGCCCACGCCGCACCCGGCGTCGAGCACACGCTCCCCCGGGCGGATGTCGGCCCAGTCGGCCATGACCTCGTTGGTGCGGACCAGCGACTGGCTGTGCGTCGTGACGCTCTCGTCCCAGTAGCCGAAGTGCATGGCGAGGTTGCTGCGGTTGAGCCAGAAGTAGCGGTAGTCCTTCCAGCACTCCTCGTAGTAGTGGGAGATGGCGCGCTTGTGCCCCTCGAGCTCGAGCTTCTCGAAGTCGAGGTCGGCCGGCACGAAGTCGCTCCTGCGCCTGCCGATCACCGCCATCGCCGCTCCTCCCCCCTCGCCGGGCCCCTCCCGTGGTGCCCGCCGTCCGTCGTCCGCGCCGGCCCGTTCGGCCGGCATCCCTGAAACAGTAGCCGAACCCCCGGTCAGCGCGTTCCGGCATCGGCGGTGCATCATGGTCGTCGTGTCCCCGACCGACTGGCGTACGTATCCGAGAGGACGGCCCACCCCACCGCGGGAGCCCGTGTCGTCCGTCCCGACGTCGCGCCTGGCCCAGTTCCTCGGCATCGGCAGCGAGCACCGGCGGCCGGGGCTGGCCGGCTGGCTGATCCCGCGCACGGTCGTGGGGCTGTCGGCCTGGTCGCTGGTCCTCGTCTCCCTGGTGGGGGTCATCGTGGCCTTCGGGTTCGCCGCCAGCCAGGCACGCATCGCGGAGAAGGAGCAGAAGGTGCTCGGCCAGGCGAAGACCGAGCAGTCCGAGTTCGACGCGGTGCCCTCGCCCGCCCCCACGGCTTCGCCGTCGCCCGTGCCGACCGATCCCCTGACGATCGTCGTCGGGTCGGCCGGCCGGTCGGTCGTCGCCGTCGAGGACTTCGACGACCAGGGCGGGGTGACGGCCGGGACCGGGTTCGTCCTGCAGGCGACGCCGACCGACCTCTGGGTCGTGACGAGTTACTCGATCGTCCGCTCGGCCAGGGCGGAGGGGCGGCCCATCAAGATCCGGTTCCCCAACTTCGCCCGGCTCGACGGGACCGTCCGGACGGTCGACGAGACGCGCGACCTGGCGCTGATCATCGTCTCGGGCGAGCGCCTGCCGGGCATCAACCGCTTCGCCCCGCCCGTCACGGCGACGGGGACCAGGGCCTACGCGCTCGGCGTCAACGCGACGTCGGGCCGCGTCGTGGGCCAGGAGGTCACGATCACCCAGGTGCAGCCCGACGGGCTGCTGATCGACGCCCCGGGCGTCTCGGCCGGGGCCGGCGGCCCCATCGTCGACGCGGAGGGCGCGCTCGTCGGGGTCCTCCCCGTCACCTACAAGCCCAAGGGCCAGGAGGGCGGCCTCTGGGCCGTCCCGGCCCAGCAGCTCTGCCGCCGGGTCGTCGTGTGCCCCGCGGCCGTCAGGGAGACGCCCTCCCCGTCGGCAAGCCCCGCCCCCAGCCCGAACTGACCGGCCCTCGCCTCCCCGCCGGGCGTACGCGGAGTGCCGCGTCCCGCGTGCAGCGCCCCGGAGCGGCCCGTCAGCGCGGCAGCAGAGGGATCTGGATGACCGACGACGGCGTCGGTGAGGGCGTCGGTGAGGGCTTCGGCGACGGCTTCGGCGACGGCTTCGGCTTGGG
>WHSW01000107.1 GCA_009379895.1 Solirubrobacterales bacterium | reverse complement strand
CCTTTGTCGCGCTCGCGGTCGGCGGGGATCAGCGCGAACGCGAGCAGCAGCGTCAGGGCGGCCAGCGGCACGTTGACGAAGAACACCGACTCCCAGCCGAGAGCCTGCGTGAGCACCCCGCCGAGGAGCACGCCGACGACCAGGCCGGCCGCTCCGGCGCCGCCCCAGACCGCCAGCGCACGGTTGCGCTCGGGACCTTCGGCAAATGTGGTGTTGACCAGCGCCAGGGTCGCGGGAAAAACAAGCGCTCCGCCGAGCCCCTGGACGGCGCGAGCGCCGAGCAGGACCTCAGGCGCCGACGCGAGCCCACCCGCGAGCGAGGCGCCGGCGTAAAGCACGAGGCCCGACACGAAGACCCGCCGCGGTCCGAGCAGATCGGCGGCGCGGCCACCCAGCAGCAGAAAGCCGGCGGACGCCACCGCGTAGGCGCTGATCACCGACTGCAACGTCTGCGTCGAAAAGCCCAGCTCCCGCCCAATCTCGGGCAGCGCGACCACGACGATGTATTGATCGAGGGAGACGATGAGCATCGCGAACGCCAACAGCGCCAGCGTCGGGGCCTGCCGGTTCCGTGCGCGCCTCCGTCGGCGGGTTCGTGTGCTGGTGAAAGACGCGGGAAGCCGGGCGGCCATAGCTATTCGTTCCGATACGACTCAGAACGTTACAGCCTTTCAGCCACGCCGCGCTGGCCGGGTCCCAAATCAGTTCCTCCAAGCGTGACGTAGCAGCGATCAGTTTCGCCCTCGCCACCGGTCCATAGAAGGAAACGAGGAGGAGGTCCAAATGCGCAGGTTGGTTCTACAGATGGGAGTCTCGATCGACGGCTTCGTCGCCGCGCCCGACGGGTCGAATCCCTGGGGTGATGGGCACGGGGACGAGGCGACCAAGCAGTGGAAGCTCGACTCGTGCGTCGCGCCGGCGCTCACCTGATGGGCCGCGTCACCTACGAGGAGATGGCCGCCTTCTGGCCGACGTCGAGCAGCGAATACGCGGCGCCGATGAACGAGATCCCCAAGGTCGTGTTCTCAAAGACCCGGCGAACCGCCGAATGGCCGGAGTCGCGGATCGCCAGCGGCGACCTGAGCGAGGAGATCGACGAGCTCAAGCGCGAGCCCGGCAACGACCTGATCGCCTACGGCGGCGCCCGCTTCGCGCAGGCTCTCTCACGGCTGGGGTTGATCGATGAATACCGGCTGGTGATCCACCCGACGGCGTTGGGTGCCGGGATGCCTCTGTTCAGCGAGCTGCCGGCTCCGCTATACCTCGAGCTCGCTGAGGCCCACGAGGACGAGACCGGCACCGCGATCCACGTCTACCGGCCGCGCGCGACCCGAGGCGAACGCGAGGAGTGATGGGAGCCGCGTGCGTCACCCACCTGCGGTTCCGGGCCGCGCGATGACGCAAGGGGCGCGAAATGAGTCTCCCGTTCAGGCAGGGAGATCCGCGCTAAGACCACAGAACAGCAAAGGAGACACCGTGTCCGCAACCGTTCTCTACATGTCCATGTCCCTCGACGGTTTCATCGCCGGACCAAACGAAGGACCTGACAACGGGCTCGGCGACGGCGGGCACCGCCTGCACGAGTGGGCCTTAACGGGTGCCGACGCCGACCACGAGGGAGTCTCGGGCCGTCTGACCGGCGCCAACCGCCAGGTCGTCGATGAGTTCATGGCCACCGGGGCGATCGTCGCCGGCCGGGGGACGTTCGAGCCGGCGGGCGGCTGGGGCGGCGACCATCACGACGGCGTACCGATCTTTGTCCTCAGCCGCCAGGAGCCCGGCATCGATACGGGGCAGTGGCCACTGGTCACATACGTGTCCGACGTCCGAACCGCGATGACCGAGGCCAAGCAGGCTGCGGGCGAGAAGAACGTGCTGGTCCACGGGGCCGCAACCGCCCAACTCGCGCTCGCTGCCGGCCTACTCGACGAGCTCGAGATCCATCTCATCCCTGTGCTCCTCGGCCAAGGGCGCCTCCTCTTCGACCACCTTGGTCCCGAGCACATCGAGCTGGATCGCACCCGGGTCCTCGAGGGGGACGGTGTCACCCATCTGCACTACCGCGTCCGACGATGAGCAGCGACGCGCCTTGCCCTCTGGACTGACCAGGAGGAGTGTCGGCAGGCTCGCACCTCGCTTGCGCCTCCGCGTGCTGGCGGTCACGCGCGAGCCGTTGCGATCAGCGGGTACGACCGCCGGATCGGGCGAGTTGCGACACCGTGAGTGTCGTAAGGCGCCCAACGCGCCGTTGGCGAGAGGCATCTGCGGGCGGACGCGAGATACTCGATCGCGATGGCGCAGGAGAACCTTCAGGCCGTCCGCAGCATCTACGAGCGCTGGAGCGAGGGCGACTTCGCGGCCGGCCGCGAGGTGTTCGACCAGCACGTCCTATTCGTCATGGGCCCCGAGTTTCCCGAGGCCGGAACCTACCTTGGCCTCGAAGGCATCGCCAGGTACACGCGAGGCTTTCTCGAGCCCTGGACTCGAATCACGATCGAGGCGGAGGAGCTCGTTGACGCCGGGGACAGCGTGATCGTGGCGGTCCGCCAGCGCGGAGTCGGAGATGCGAGCGGTGCCCTCACCGAGTTCGGCTACTTCCACGTCTGGTCCTTTCGAGGCCACAAGGTGATCCGACTGGAAACCTTCCGGGAGCGCGCGGGAGCTCTCGAAGCGGTTGGCATCGGCGCCGCCGGCGCCCACCCTCAGTCGGGCGCCGGCCCGTTCGAAGTATCGTGACCGGGGGGATGACGGCCGAGGCGATTGATGGCTAGGGCGGTCGCCCAGCCGTCGTGGCCGGGCGGCGCTGAGGTCTGTGTCTCGCTGACCTTCGATGTCGACGCCGAGTGCGGCTGGCTCGGCAAGGGCGACCAGTACGCAGCGCGGCTGACCACCCTGAGCGAGGCGCGCTTCGGGGTGGTCCGCGGCGTGCCGCGGATCCTCGACCTGCTCGGCGCCCTCTCGATCCCGGCGACCTTCTACGTCCCGGGAGACACCGCCGAGCGTCATCCGGGCGCCGTGGAGACGATCGCGGCGGTGGGCCACGAGATCGGCCACCACGGGCACATGCATCTGCGCAGCGACCGGATCGGTGCCGACGAGCAGCGCGCTGAGATCGAACGGGGCCTGGCGGCGCTCGAGTCGACCCTGGCGGTGCGGCCCTCGGGATACCGGTCGCCGTCCTGGGAGATGACGCGGGAGACCTTCGCCCTGCTCGGCGAGTACGAGTTCGAGTACGACAGCAGCTGCATGGGCGACGACCGGCCCTACATCGAGGAGGTCGAGGGTCGCTCGATGCTCGAGTTCCCCGTCCATTGGAGCCTCGATGATTGGCCCTACTTCGCGTATAGCGGCGAGGGCGGGGGAAACGTCAACAACGCACGTGACTTCGAGCAGGTCTGGCTCGATGAGTTCGAGAGCGCCCGCCGCGACGGGCGCCATCTGACCTACACGATGCATCCGGAGGTGATCGGGCGCGGGTACCGGATCGCCGCCCTGCGCAGGCTCTTGGAGGAGATCAGCGGACGGGCCGAGGTTTGGTTTGCGACCCACCGGCAGGTGGCCGATCGGCTGAACGGCGCCGGTGCTGGCTGAGCATCTGTCGACCGAGGCGACGGCCCGCGACCGCGGCCTGGGCTTCGGGCGCCGCCACGGCCACCTGGTGCACAGGACCGTGGCCGCCTACGAGCTCATGTTCGAGGAGGTTCGGGGCCTCGCTCCGCGCGATGTGAGGGCGCTCGGGGCCGAGGTCGGCGTGCTGCTGGCGGGCGAGTGTCCCGATCTCGCCGACGAGATCGTCGGCATCGCCGACGGGGCGAACGCCGACCCCAAGAGCCTGTTCGCGCTCAACGCCCGAACCGAGATCCTCGGCGGCGTGGGCCCCTGCGAGTGCTCGGTCATCGGCCTGCTGCCGGAACGGGCCGGGGGGCACACGATCCTCGCCCAGAACTGGGACTGGCACCCCGATCTGGCCGCATCGAGGGTCGTATGGACGATCGTCGAGCCGGACGGGCGCTGGATGACGACGCTGACCGAGGCCGGGATCCTGGCCAAGATCGGGATCAACAGCGATCGGCTCGGCCTCTGCCTCAACCTCCTCGCGTCGACCGACGACGGCGAGCTCGGCGGTCTGCCGATCCACGTCCTCTGCCGCCTGATCCTGGGCGCCGCCGGTGACCTCTCGGCCGCCGAGGCGATCCTCGAGCGGGCCCATGCGGGCGCCTCGAGCTGCTTCGACGTCGCTCACGCGAGCGCCGGCGGATCGGCCATGGCGGCCTTCGAGCTCTCGCCTCGCGGCCTCGACCGGATCGAGGCCGAGGACGGCGTGCTCCTGCACACCAACCACTTCCTCGGGCCAATGCGCCCGCACGACCGCAAGCGCCCGGAACAGCCCGACACCGAGGTACGGCTCGCGGAGCTCGAGCGCCGCGTGCGTGACGGGCCCTCGCGGCTCACCGCCGAGCACGCCAAGCAGGCCCTCAGCTCCCACGAGAGCCCGCCGATCGCCGTCTGCTGTCACGACGAGGACAACCCGATCCGCGCCGAGCGCCAGGCCACGCTGGCGTCGGTTTGCCTGCACCTGGACGATCGCGAGATCGAGATCAGCGACGGGGCTCCCTGCGCGGCCTCGTTCGACCTCGTCGGGCGTCGCGAGCCCGATCGCTCGCCCGCGCGGCGATAGGGTCGAGGCGTGCCCGGTGACGCGCGCGAGCGGATCCTCGAGGCCGCCTGCGACCTGATCGCCTCCGATGGGATCGACGACGTGCGCATCGCCCGCGTCGCGACCCGAGCCCGCGCCTCGACGGCGCTCGTCCATCACTACTTCTCGACCCGCGAGGAGCTGCTCGAGCAGGCGCTGCTGCACTCGTTCGAGACCGCCGGCTCCGAGCGCTTCGCCGAGGACCCGGACGCCGAGCAAAGCGCGGCCCGTGGGGTCGCCAGGGCGATCGAGGTTTGCCTGCCGCTGCCCGGCTCCCAGGAGCGCGACTGGACGCTGTGGGTGGAGCTCTGGCTGCGCGCGGTGCGCGACCCCGCCCTGCGCCCGCTCGCTGCCGATCTCTACGGCCGCTACCACGACTGGTTCGCGGGGGTGATCGCGCCCGGGCTCGAGAGCGGCGAGTTCACCTCCGAGCGCAGCGCCGACGAGCTCGCCGACCTGGCGATCGCCCTGCTCGACGGGGCGGGCGTCCGGGCGCTGATCCGCGATCCGCGGATCGACGTCGAGCGGGCGCGCGAGCTGGTCGCGGTCCGGCTCGCCGGCGAGCTCGGGGTCGAGCCGGGGTCGCTGCGCATCTCGGGTCGCTGAGACCTCGCCGCTGAGCCGACGCCGGCCCTCCGTTGGCCGGCTTGGAGCATGGTCGCGACCAAGGCTGGACGAACTGCCATTTGCTCCAGGGCCCCCGGCGATGTAGTTTTTCTGAATCGCGGTTCAGTTTTGAGCCGCGGCGAGGAGAGGAGCTCGGAGGGGCGATGAGCCCGCGTCCGCAGATCGATCACATCCGGCGACCGCAGCTGCTCGCGGCCGCGGCCGAGGTGATCGCCGAACGCGGCGTTGCGGCGACCCGGATCGCGGATGTCGCGGAGCGCGCCGGGACGAGCGCCCCGGGCGTCCTCTATTGGTTCGACTCCAAGGACCAGCTCCTCGCCGAGGCGCTGACCGCGGCCGAGGACCGCTTCGACGAGTCGCTGACGGGCCGCCTCGAGGCCATGGGCGGCCCGGGCGAGCGCCTGCGGCTTCTGATCGAGGCTTCGGCCGAGAACTACGACTGGACCCTCTGGATGGAGCTCTGGACCCGGGCGCTGCGCGACCCGCGCATGCGTGCGACGCGCCAGCGCCTGGACGATCGCTGGCGCGGGCAGATCGCGCACGACGTGCGCGCGGGCCAAGCGGCCGGCGCGTTCGCCGACCACGGCCCGCCGGAACGCATAGCGCTGATCCTCGCCTCGCTCTTGGACGGGCTCGCGCTGCAGGCCACCCTGGGCGACCCGCAGGTGGCGCCGGCGCAGATGCGGGACCTGGCGCTGGAGATCGTCGAGCTCTTGCTCGGCAGCGAGCTGCCGCCGTTGAGTGACCAAGAGAGTGCGCGCGAGCGTGAGATGCTCGTGGAAGGAGAGTGAGGATGAGTCGGAAGAGCATCGAGGGGCTGCTGGCCGGCCGGATGTCCAGGCGCGACGTGCTCAAGGTCGGTGGCGGCGTGGCGCTCGGTGCCGGGCTCAGCGCCTGCGGCCTGGGCGGCGGATCGGCCAGCGAGGCGGATACGACGCGGGTGATCGAGCCGAAGATCGACGGAGACCTCGTCTACTTCAACTGGGCGCAGTACCTGAATCCGAGCCTGATCAAGAAGTTCGAGCGCAAGTACGGCGTCCAGGTACGCCAGTCGAACTTCGACTCGATGCCGGCGATGATGGCGAAGCTGCGCTCCGGCAACCAGTACGACCTGATCTTCCCGAGCGCCGAGTTCGCCGACAAGCTGATCAAGGAGAACCAGCTGCTCGAGATCCCGCTCGACAAGCTGCCGGCGACCGAGGATATCTACCAATTCTTCGACGATCCCTGGTACGACCCCGGCTCCAAGCACACGGTGCCCTACTCCCTGTACCTGACCGGGCTGGGCTATCGCGCCGACGAGATCGACACGATGACGGGCTCCTGGCGAGATCTCACCAACCCCCAGGCCGAGGGCCGCTCTTACATCCTCGACGACTTCCAGGAGGGGATCGGGATGGCGAACCTGGTCAACGGCTACGAGCTGAACGCGGTCGAGCCGGACCAGCTCGAGGCCTCCAAGGAGTACCTGATCGGCCTGAAGCCGGACCTACGGGGCTTCAGCAGCGACACGATCACGAACATGTCGTCGGGCAACGCGTGGATCCAGCATCTCTGGAACGCCGACGTGATCAACATCCGTTATCGCGTCGACGATCCGACCTCGATCAAGTTCCAGCAGAACAGGGAGGGCATCCCGGTGGGCAGCGACGTGTTCGCGATCCCGACCAACGCCGAGCATCCGGGCACGGCACTGCTGTTCATCGACTTCGTGCTCGCCAACTCCCCGAAGAACGCGACCTGGACCGGCTACCCGATGCCGACCAACGGCGCCGAGAAGCCCTACGCGGACCTGGTCAAGAGCGAGCCCGAGCTGCAGGTCACGGTCGAGACGCTCGAGAAGGGCCAGCAGTTCGCCAACCTCGAGGGCACCGACCGCGAGAACTGGGACCGGGTGTGGACCGAGGTCAGGGCCGCGTAGGCGGAGTCCGGGGGAGCCGGCGATGAGGTCGCGCGGAGCTTGAGCGAGCGGCGGTTCGCGAGTCTGACGCTGCTGCCCGGTGCGGCGTGGCTGGTGCTGCTCTTCCTGGTCCCGCTGGGGATCACCCTGGCGATCTCCTTCGGCGTCACCGACGAGCTCGGCAACGCGCTGTATGCCTGGCACCCGGAGAACTACGACCGGGTCTTCGACCCGCTGTTCGCCCCGGTCCTGCTGCGCTCGGTCGGCTACGCGGCGGCGACGGTGGCGCTCTGCCTGCTGATCGGCTACCCGGTCGCCTACTACATCGCCCGCTTCGGAGGCCGCTACAAGTACCTGCTGGTGGCGCTGGTGGTGCTGCCGTTCCTGGTCAACTACCTGATCCGCGTCTACGCCTGGACGGCGATCCTCTCCGACGAGGGCCTGGTCAACGGCGTGCTCGAGGACCTCGGCCTGACCAGCGACGGCGTTCGGTTCCTGAACACCCCGTGGGCCGTGATCGGCGGCCTCACCTACGGCTACCTCGCGTTCATGATCCTGCCCATCTACGCGGCGCTCGACCGCATGAACCCGTCGCTGATCGAGGCCGGCAAGGACCTCTACGCGACCGGCTGGCAGACGTTTCGTCACGTCACCTGGCCGGCCACCTTTCAGGGCGTGCTGGCGGGGTCGGTGCTGGTCTTCCTGCCGGCGGTCGGCGACTTCGTCAGCGCCCAGCTGCTCGGCGGGCCGGACACCTACATGGTCGGCAACCTGATCCAGCAGCAGTTCTTCGACGCCAACAACTTCCCGTTCGGGGCCGCGCTGACCACCGTGTTGATGGCCTTCCTGTTGATCTTCATGGTCTTCTACCTGCGCTCGGCCGGCCGGGCCGCCGCGGAGGCGCGAGCGTGACCGGCGCGTCGGGCACACTCGAGCGGCCGTCGCTGCGCCGGCGCTACGCCGCGCGGCGGGCGGAGCGGCGCCGCAGCTTCGACCGCCCACGCTTCCTGCGGGTGCTGATGGCCGGTTTTTTGCTGTGGACCTTCGCCCCGATCGCGATCGTGGTCCTGTTCTCGTTCAACGCGGGCAAGTCGCTGCAGAACCTCGACGGCTTCTCCACCCGGTGGTACTCGGACTTCTTCGGCGACGAGCAGCTGCGCCAGTCGCTCTTCGCGAGCCTCGAGATCGCGCTGGTGACGATGGTCGTTGCCACGGTCCTCGGTTCCCTGCTCGCCTACGGGCTGGTGCGGGCGCGCAATAGGCTCAGCCCGGTCACCAACGTGATGATGCTGATCCCGCTGGTCGTCCCCGAGATCGTCGCCGGGGTGACCGCGCTGCTGCTCTTCACACAGCTCGGGATCCAGCTCTCGGTGACCACGATCATCCTCGCGCACATCACCTTCTCGATCTCCTACGTGACGGTGATCGTCCGCGGCCGCCTGGTGGCGCTCAACCGCGAGGTGGAGGAGGCGGCCATGGATCTCGGCGCGACTCGCCTGCAGACGCTGCGCCTGGTCGTCCTGCCGGGCCTCTGGCCCGCGATTCTCGCCGCCGGCCTGCTCACCTTCGCACTCAGCTTCGACGACTTCGTGCTCTCGTTCTTCACCACCGGCGAGTCGCCGCAGCCGCTGCCGGTCCGCATCTACTCGTCGATCCGGTTCGGGGTGACGCCGACGATCAACGCGATCGGCAGCCTGATGCTGCTCGTCTCGCTGAGCACGATCGCGCTGGCGCTGGCGCTGCCGCGGCTGCTCGGCCGGCGGGGACACACGGTGCTGATCGGAAGGGACGCGATGTGAGCGTGGAGCGGGTACGAGAGGGCGGTGCCGAGGCGCGCGCGAGGCAGGGGGCTGTGATCGACGGCGGCGAGGCGATCCGGTTCGAATCGGTCAGCAAGCGCTTCGGCGAGACCGAGGCGGTCAAGGGCCTCGACATCACGATCGAGCAGGGCGAGTTCTTCTCGCTGCTCGGCCCCTCCGGCTGCGGCAAGACGACGACGCTGCGGATGGTCGCCGGGTTCGAGCAGCCAAGCGAGGGCCGGATCTTTCTCGACGGCCAGCCGGTCGAGACCGTGCCGCCGTATCAGCGCAACGTCAACACCGTGTTCCAGAGCTACGCCCTGTTCGAAAACCTCGATGTGTTCGAGAACGTCGCCTTCGGCCTCAAGCGCCGCAAGGTCGCGCGCGACGAGATCCGCCGGCGGGTGACCGCGGCGCTCGAGCTCGTCCAGCTCCCGGCCCGCTCCGACGCCAAGCCGCGCGAGCTCTCCGGTGGGCAGAAGCAGCGGGTCGCGCTGGCGCGGGCGCTGGTCAACCGCCCCGGGGTGCTGCTGCTCGACGAGCCGCTCGGCGCGCTCGACCTGAAGCTGCGGCGCCAGATGCAGCTCGAGCTCAAGGCGATCCAGCGCGAGGTCGGGATCACCTTCGTCTACGTCACCCACGACCAGGAGGAGGCGCTATCGATGTCCGACCGGATCGCGGTCATGGACGCGGGCGAGGTCAAGCAGTGCGGCCAGCCCGAGGACATCTACGAGCGCCCCCGGGGGGAGTTCGTCGCCGGCTTCATCGGGATCTCGAACCTGCTCGAGGGCCGGGTGGAGGACTCGGGCGAGGTGGCGATCGGCAACGGGCTGCGGATCCCGGCGCCGCTGCCCAACGATTGCGCGCGCGGCGACGCGGTGCAGATCTCGGTCCGGCCGGAGAAGATCGCGGTCCAGGAGATCGAGCCCGGGATGGTCAGCCTCGAGGGCCGGATCGAAACGCGCGTCTACCTCGGGGTCTCGACGCAGATCACGGTCTCGCTCGGCGACGGCGCGCGGCTGGTGGCGCTCGAGCAGGCGACCTACCGCGCCCAGGCCGACGACCGCTGGGAGGTCGGGCAGCGGATCAGGATCGGCTGGCGCCCCGAGCACTGCCTGGTGCTGCGCTGAATAGACCGTCGCCGGCGTGAGCCGCAGCAGCGCGATCGTCATCGGCGCCGGGCTGGCAGGACTCGTCGCGGCGGACGAGCTCGCCCAGGCCGAGGTCGAGGTGACGGTGATCGAGGCGCGCGAGCGCGTCGGCGGGCGCACCTGGTCGCGCGAGCTGGCGAACGGGGCGCTGGTCGAGATGGGGGCCGAGTTCGTGCTCCCGCAGAACACCGAGGTCACGGCCCTGGCCTCCGAGCTGGGGCTCGGCCTGTGGGCGAAGGGCATGCGCTACGGCGAGCGCGAGCCGCGCGGCGGGATCGGGACGAGCGCCGACGAGCTCGCGGCGGCCTTCGCCGACGTCCGGCGCGCGCTCGAGCGCCTCGAGGGGCGGCCGTCGGCGCGCGCGCTGCTCGACTCCCTGGCGATCGGCCCCGGCGCCCGCGAGGCGATCCTCGCCCGGGTCGAGATCTCCTCGGCTGCCGCGGCCGAGGAGATCCCGGCCACCAACCTCGCCGGCCTGGCCCAGATCGGGGCCGAGTCGGCGCCCAGCGTCGCCGGCGGCAACCAGGGCCTGGCGCTCGGGCTGGCGGCCAGGCTGGGCGCGGCCGTGCGCCTGGGCGACGCCGCGGTCGAGGTCGACCGGCGGGCCGACAGCGTCGTGGTGCGCACGGCCTCCGGGCGCGACTACGAGGCCGACCGCTGCGTGATCGCGGTGCCCGCGAGCGTCAGCGAGCGGATCGACTTTCGGCCCGGGCTGCCGCGTGCCACCCGCGAGGCGCTGGTACGGGTCAGCTACGGGCACGCCGCGAAGCTCTTCGTCCCGCTCTCCGAGCCCGCGCCACCGAGCGCCGTGATGAGCGTCCCCGAGCGTTACTGGTGCTGGACGGCGACCGGCGCCGGCGACCGGCCGACCCCCTTGGTGAGTTGCTTCGCCGGCTCGCCGGGCGCGCTCGAGCGGCTCCAGGTCACGGCCGGCGCCGGGCGCTGGCTCGAGTCGCTGGCCGTGCTGCGCCCGGACCTCGCGCTCGAGCCCGCGGGCGCTCTGCTCTCGACGTGGGATGAGGATCCGTGGGTCGGCGCCGCCTACTCGATCCCGCCCGAGCCCGAGCTCACCGCCGCCCTCGCCGAGCCGGTCGGGCCGCTGGCGTTCGCCGGCGAGCACCTCGGCGGGCCCTACGCGGCGCTCATGGAGGGCGCGGTCCGCTCCGGGCGCGCCGCCGCGCGGCGGCTCTTGGGCCGTCTCTAGCTGCCGGTCGGTGAACGGCTGCGGCCGGTCGCCGGCGGCTTGGCGTGCGCGAGCGGCGGCGTCGATGTCGGCGCCGTCAGCTGATCGCCCGCAGCGCCGCCGTGACGATCGCGGCGGCGGCCACCGCCGGCAGCGCCGACCGGCGCAGCGCGAGCATCGCGGCGGCGGCACCGACGCCGGCGATTCGCGCGTCGAGCTCGAAGGCGCCGCCCTCGGGCGCGGCGAGCGTCTCGACGACGACCAGCGCGGCGAGCAGCGCGGGCGCGACCAGGGCGATCACGCCGCGTGCCGCCCCCGGCATCTCGCGCCCGCCGAGCAGCACCGGCCCGGAGGCTCGAATCACGGCGGAGACGAGCGCGAGGACGACGATCGTGATCCACACCTCGCTCATCGCCGCGCTCCCAGCAGCGCCGCGGCCGACGCGGCGATCACCGGCACGCCTGCGGGCGTGAACGGGATCAAGCAGAGCGCGATCAGGCTCCCGAGGCCGGCGACCAGCGCCGGCAGGCCGGGCCGCAGCTCGCCCTCGACCAGCAGGCAGAGGAAGAAGGCGGGAAAGATCGCGTCGAGCCCGAGCGCGCCCGGGTCGCCGATCAGATCGCCGGCGAAGACGCCGATCGCGGTGCCGCCGACCCAGAGTGGATAGGAGGGGGCGGTGGCGCCGACCATGAAGGCCGGGTCGAAGCGCCCGCCGCCCACGCTCGCCGCCGCCCAGGAGAAGTCGATCAGCGCCTGGCCGATCGCGGCGCGGCGCCAGCGGCCACCGGTCAGCGACGGCGCCAGCGCGATCCCCATCGGCACGTAGCGCAGGTTGAGCAGGACCCCCGCGGCGATGGCCGCCGCGGCGCCGCCCCCGGCCGCGAGCACCGCGGTGGCCGCGAACTGCGCCGCGCCTGCGAAGACGACCGCCGACATGACGATCGGGGCCACGTTGCCCATCAGCGGTTGGGCGAGGACGCCGAACGAGATCGCGAGCAACAGCGCCGCGACCGCATAGGCGATCCCGGCGCTGAAGCCCTGGCGAAACCTTTCCCTACCCTCGGACGACACGGCCCGCCATTGTGGCGGGCCGTGTCGGGGCTCGACTATTCGAATGCCTTAAGCGCCTGTCGGCACCGGCGATGGGCGCGGATGCTCAGAAACCGAGGGGGTGGCGCTTGACGTAGCCCCGGCCGGAGCGCATCGCCTTGCTCCACCCTGGCCCCACGCCGGCGGTCATCGAGGTGTCGAGCCGCAGGCCCGCGATCACCGCGTACATGTGGCCGCCGTTCGCGTAGGTCGTGATCCACTCCCCCCGGCCCCGCTCCTCCCAGTCCATGAACGAGCCCGAGGGCATCGCCGCATCGAGCAGGCCGGCGCCGCTGAGCGCGTAGCTGATCGTGCCCGAGCAGTCGTAGCACTCGTCGTTGCGACGAGCGTGGCCGCCGCCCATGCAGTAGGGCTTGCCCTTGACGATTCGGTTCGCCGCCTCGATCGCGCGCACGACCTTGCGCGGCGCGCTCGCTGGCGGGACCGCGAAGCCGTGCTTGAGCTTTGCGGTGGTCCCGCGAGTCGTGGTTCCCGCCGTTGGTGGGGTGGTGGGCGTCGGTGGGGTCGTGCCCGCCGTCGGTGGGGTGGTGGCGCCGCCGCCGCCCATCCCGACTCCGCCGCTGCCCTCGCCGAACGCGGGGGCTGCGGCGAACGAGAGCGCCGCACAGGTGGTCGCGAGGCCAATCGCGACGCTCAGCCTTCTGTTCCTCGGCCTCGCCTCAGATGTGTAGGTCAACGTGAACCGTCTCCTTCGTCGGCCTACGGGGTTAGCTGACGGGCTGGCGCTGAAAGA
>WHSW01000106.1 GCA_009379895.1 Solirubrobacterales bacterium | reverse complement strand
CTCGTCGCGCAGCGCGACGGCGATCTCGTCGATCGAGTGCCTCGAAGGCCCTACCCGATGTTTCAGACTTGCTCCTGTGGTATCCTGTCGGGAGAAGTCAGGAGGTCTGGTATGGCGATGCCACTGCACGAGGTGCTCGAGCCGCTCATGGAGGGGCGCCGCAAGACGGTCCGCACGCTCGCCCGGGTGGCCAAGCAGACGCGGCTCGACACGGTCGCCCTCGCGCGCCGGATCGGCGAGCTGGAGCGGCTGATCGCCGGCGAGGACCCGATCGAGGCCGCGGCTCGACACCGCACCGCCGCCTGGGACCGGGCGCGGCCGCGCGTCTCGGTGATCGTCCCGCTCTACAACCACGGCGACCACGTGCGCTCGGCGCTCGACTCGGTCGAGCGCAACCGCTACCGCGACCTCGAGCTGATCGTCGTCGACGACGCCTCCACCGACCTCGGCGGCGACGTCGCCCAGGCCTGGATGGCCGAGCACGACCACCTCCCCGCGCTGCTGCTGCGCCACCCGGTCAACCGCGGGCTGCCGGCGACCCGCAACGCCGCGATCGAGCGCGCCCGGGGCGAGCTCGTCCTTCCGCTCGACTCCGACAACGAGCTCTTCGCCAACTGCCTCGAGCGCCTGGTCGCGGCGCTGGACGCCGATCCCGGCGCCGCCTTCGCCTACGGGATGCTGCAGGGGGTCGGTACAGAGGGCCCCGAGACCATCTTCGGCTACTACGGCTGGGAGCCCGAGCGCCTCACCTACGACAACTACATCGACGCGCTGGCGCTCACCCGCCGCGGCGTCTTCGACCAGGTCGGCGGCTACTCGACTGAGGCCGAACTGCACGGTTGGGAGGACTACGACCTGTGGTGCACCCTGGCCGAGCGCGGGATGCGCGGCGCCCACGTGCGCGAGTTCGTCGCCCGCTACCGGATCGGCGCGGGCTCGATGATCCAGTTCACCGGGATCTCGATCGACGACGCCAAGGCGCGCCTGGTCGAGCGCCACCCGCGGCTGTTCGCGGAGGGGGTGGCTGCGTGAGCGCCAACCCCGAGATCTTTCGGATCGAGCCCTGGCAGATGTCGTTCGGCGAGCGGGCCGCGCTGGAGGGCATCCTCGCGCAGGTCAAGCCGCGGCTGGCGGTCGAGATCGGCACCGCCGAGGGCGGCAGCCTGTCGCGGATCGCGGCCCACAGCGAGGAGGTCCACTCGATCGACCTGGTCCGCTGCCCGGCGCCGCAACCCGAGCACGTCGAGTTGCACGTCGGCGACAGCCGCCGGCTCCTCCCCGAGCTGCTCGAGCGCTTCGCCTCCGAGGGGCGGGTGGTCGACTTCGTGCTCGTCGACGGCGACCACGCCCGCGAGGGGGTGCGCCAGGACCTGATCGACCTGCTCGCCTCGCCGGCGATCAGCGCCACGGTGATCGTCATGCACGACACCCTCAACGGGCTGGTCCGCGCCGGGATCACCGACGTCGACTTCGCCTCCAACCCCGCCGTGGCCTTCGTCGAGCTCGACTTCGTCGGCGGCTATATGGCGCGCACCGGGCCGTTCGCCGGCCAGCTCTGGGGCGGCCTCGGGGTCGCCGTCGTCGACGCCGACACGGAGCGCCGGCCGGGGATCTACAACGACTACCTGCACGATGCCTACGGGATGATCCGCGAGCTCGGGGGGAGCCCGACCGGCGCCGCCGACGGGGGCCGATCGCCTGCGCTGCTCGGCCGCGTGCTCGACCGATGGCGACACTGAGCGCGCGCGTCCTGCGCCTCGCGGGAGGTCGTCCGTGAGCCTCGCCACCGACGTGCAGCACCCCGAGCTGAAGGAGATCCGCGGGCCCGCCGCCGTCGGTGGAGGGGCCAGGAGGTTCTTCGACTTGCTCTGGCTGACGGCGCTGACGCAGTTCAAGCTCGGCTACCACGGCACGGTGCTGGGCTTCTTCTGGTCGCTGCTGCGCCCGCTGCTGCTGTTCAGCGTCCTGCTCGCCGTCTTCACGCAGGTCTTTCGATTCGGCGACGAGATCGAGAACTACGCCGGCATGCTGCTGCTCAACATCATGCTCTACGGGCTCTTTCAGGACGCGACCAGCGCGGCGGTCCAGTCGGTGGTCCAGAACGAGAGCGTGGTTCGCAAGATGCAGTTCCCCCGCCTCGTGATCCCGCTCGCCGTCGTGCTCACCACGATGATGCAGTTCTCACTCAACCTGGTGGTCGTCTTCGTGATCATCATCGCCACCGGCGTCCAGCCCGTCTGGACGTGGGTGCTGCTGCCGCTCATCATCGCGGCCCTGCTGCTGCTCACGACCACGGTCTCGATGCTGCTCTCGGCGCTCTTCGTCAGGGTTCGAGACGTCGCGATCATCTGGGCGGTGCTCGCCACGGTGCTCTTCTATGCGAGCCCGATCCTCTACCCGATCGAGATCGCGCCCGACGGCTTTCGCGACATCGTCGCGCTCAACCCGCTGACCCCGCTGTTCGAGCAGGCGCGAGAGTGGATCATCGATCCGAACGCGCCGGGCGCGATGGAGGCGGTGGCCGGAAATGAGCTGCTGTTGATCGTGCCGGTGGCGCTCTACGTCGCGATCTGCGTGGCCGGAGTCTGGTTCTTCGCCCGCGAGGCCCCCCGCGTCGCCGAGGAGCTTTGAGCCGCGGTGGTTCTCCGCTGAGCCGACCGAGGCGCTGAGCGCGGGCTACGAGCGCCGCGCGAGGGTCTCCGCGACCGCGCGCTGAAAGCCCGCCAGGCTGTGCTCGGGCCGCAGCTCGCGGTCGACCACCTCGCGCGCGCCCGTGGCGAGCCGCTCGGCGAGCCGCGGCGAGTCGAGCAGCCGCACGACCGCGCCGGCCAGCGCCGCCTCGTCCTCGGGCGGGACGATGAGCGCCGACTCGCCGTCGCGCAGCAGTTCGGTGGTCGCGCCGACCCGGGTCACGACCGAGGGCCGGCCGGCGACCGCCGCCTCGAACGCGACGCGGCCGAACGACTCGCTGACCCGCGCCGGGTTGACGACCACGTCGGCGCCCGCGTAGAGGTCGGCGACCGGCTCCACGTGGCCGGCGAGGATCACCGACGGCCCCAGGCCGAGCTCGTCGATGAGCGCCACCAGGCGCTCGCGGTAGGCGCGGTCCCGGGGGCGCGCGAAGGGCTCGCCCGCGATCAGATAGCGAGCGTCGGGGAAGAGGTCGAGGATCGCGGGCATCGCGCGCACGGCCAGGTCCTGGCCGCGACCCTCGGTCAGATAGCCGACCGAGGCGATCAGCTGGGCGTCGGGGGCGATCGCGAAGCGGGCCCGCAGGCCAGCCCCGTCCCCTGATGCGTAGACGTCGCCGATCGGCGGGTAGACGGTCGCGACCGTCGCCGGGGCGCCCGCGAACTGATCGGCCACCGCCCGCGAGCAGGCGATGACGCCGTCGGCGAGCCGGGCGGTGAGCCCGAGCAGCATGCTCGCGGCGAGCGCTCGCAGCGGCGCGCCCCGCCCAGCGCGGCGTTCGAACAGCTCGCCGCAGTAGACGATTACGGGCACCCGCTCGAGCCGGGCAGCGATCGGCACCGCGGGCAGCATCGAGGTCACCGCCAGCACGAGGCCGGGCCGGCGGGCGCGGATCAGGCCGCGGAAGGCGCGCACGTCGTGGAGCAGCCGCCGAGCCAGTCCGATCAGCCCGATCACCCCGTCCGCGGGGGCGGTCAGCGCCTCGTAGTCGAGCTCGACCACCTCGCCGGCCTCGGCGAGCTCACGCTCGACGCGGCCCGGTCCGGGGACCACGGTGATCAGCGGTCCCCGCGCGCCGAGCCAGCGAAGCTCGGCCTCCAGCGAGCGCGAGGGCCCGCTGGTCCCCGGGACGTGAAAGACGGCGAGGGTCGAGAGCCGCGCAGGCGCCGCCGGCACGCCGCGCCCAGCGTCGCGCCCGGGCGCCGCGGTCGTCCGCAGGCCCCGCCGGCGCCGCAAGCGCCGGCGCAGGGTCGCGATCGCACCCCCGGACGGCAGCCCGCTCGGGTAGCGCTCGAGCGGCTCGGCGTCGCGATAGCCCCGCAGCCGCCCCCGCAGCCCGGCGAGGTTGCCGTCGACGACCAGCTGGCCGGCGCAGAGCGCCGTCTCGCGGGCCAGCACGGGGCCCAGCCGCCGCGCCCCCAGAACCCTCCACTTGCGCAGCAGGTAGCCGCGCCCGTAGCCCATCAGGTAGTTCTTGCGCGGCGAGCCCGAGCCGAGCGTCGCCGAGTGCTCGTGATCGCCGATCGCCTCGCGGGCGAGTGCGCAGCGCAGCCCCATGCGCCGCAGGCGCAGGACCAGGTCGACGTCCTCCCAGTAGGCGAACAGCCGCTCGTCGAAGCCCCCGGCGGCGAGATAGGTGGCGCGATCGAACGCGGCCGCCGCGCCCGAGGGCCCGATCGGATCGGCCAGCGGACCGTCGAGCAGCGACACCGGCTCACCGTTCAGATAGTCGAACACCAGCAGGGTGGCGTCGAGCTCCATTCCGGCGCTGTCGATCAGCGAGCGATCGCGCCAGTCGCGCATCACCCCGGCCGCCATCGCCAGCCCCGCGCCCGGGTCGATCGGCGCGACGATGCGCTCGACGAACTGCGGCTCGACGACGCAATCGTCGTTGAGCAGGACGACCACGTCGCCGTCGGCGCGCTCGACCCCGCGGTTGACCGCGCGCGTGTAGCCGACGTTGCCCTCCATCCGCACGACCTCGACCCCGTCGAGACCGGCGCAGGCGCCGGCCACCGCGCCATTGGGGCCGCCGTCGTCGACGACGATCGTCTGGTGGGCCACCGTCTGGCGGGCGAGCGAGGCAAGCATCCGCCCCAGCCGCTGCCCGCCGAGCGTCGGCACGATCACGCTCGCCGACGGTGAGCTCACGACATCACCCGCGCCTCGACCACCATCGAGCCTCCCCGCCCGACGAGGTCTGCGGCGACCTCCAGGGCGACGGCGATCGGGGCCAGAACCAATCCCGCGACGGCGGTCACGGCGATGTCGCGGAGCCGGGTCCTGGGATCGGCCTCGCCGACGTCGCGCTTGATCAGCCGGAATGCAAAGTCGCGCTGCACGGTGAGCCGGTTGAGCAGCGTCTGCCACATCCCGAGCGGATTCTGCTCCACCAGCAGATGCCGGATCCGCTCAACCCGAAAGCCCGCACGCTCCAGCAGCGCCGTAATGCCGGCAGGCGTGAAGTGGGTCCGATGGCGGGGCACGTCCTGGTGAAACCAGCGGTCGCCGCCGATCCGCGCCTGCAGCCCCCCGATGTTGGGCACCGCGACGACCAGCGTGCCGCCGGGCCGCAACCAACCGCCGATCCGCGCGATCGCGCCGGCGGGGTCGTCGACGTGCTCGAGGGAGTGCCAGAGCACGACCCCGTCCTGGCTCGCCGGCTCGATCTCGGCCTCCACCACGCCCGCGTTTCGGACCTCGATCCCGACCCGCTCGGCGGCGGCGCAGGCCGCGGGAGAGGGGTCGATGCCCCAGGCGTCGAGCCCGGCCGCACGCATCCGGGCGACCAGGTGCCCGTCGCCCGCGCCGACCTCGAGCACCCTGCCGCCGGCCGGCATCACCGAGACAAGCCGCGCGCGGTCGCGGTCCGCGAGCCGGCGCAGCGGCGTCAGCAGCGGGGCCAGCGAGCGGCGCGCCTCGGCGTACGTGCCGCCCTCGTACATCGCCGCCTGGTCGACCCCGGCGCCCACCGTGCGAGCGGACCCGCAGCGCGGGCAGCGCTCGAGCTCGAAGCTGCTGCGACCGGCGAGTTGGGGGTCGGACGCGGTCGCGGCGCGCCAGGCGCGCAACTCCGCGCCACCGCAGGCGGGACAGATGGCGCCCATGGTGCAGTCAGTATGCGCCGGAGCCGCGCAGGGCGACGGGGACCGTCTCGGCGATGATCCGCAGGTCGCGCGCCAGGGAGAGGTTCTCGATGTAGTCGAGCTCGACCGCCAGGCGCTCGTGAAAGGTCAGGTCGCCGCGCCCGAAGACCTGCATCGGCCCGGTGATCCCGGGCTTGACGCTGAGCCGGAAGCGGTGCTCGGGACGGTAGCGCTCGACCAGCTCGATCTGCTCGGGCCGCGGGCCGACGATGCTCATCTCGCCGCGCAGCACGTTGTAGAGCTGGGGCAGCTCGTCGAGGCTGAGGCGGCGCAGCAGCCGCCCGACGCGGGTCACCCGCGGGTCGTCGGAGAGCTTGAAGACGGGGTCGCGCAGGTCGTCGAGGCGGATGACGTCGGCGAGCCGGTCCTCGGCGTCGATCACCATGGTGCGGAACTTGTGCATCTCGAAGGGACGCCCGTCGAGCCCGGCGCGCGCCTGCGAGAAGAAGACCGGGCCGGGCGAGCCGAGGCGGACGGCGAGCGCGATCAGGGGAAAGAGCGGTGCGGTGATCAGCAGCCCCACCGAGGAGACCGCGATGTCGAAGCCGCGCTTGATCATCGCGGTCGAGCGCGACGGGTCCCAGGTCTCGTACTCGAGCACCGGCAGGTCGGCGACCCGCGACAGGCGCACCGGGCCGGCCCTTCCGTGCAGCGGCGAGATCACGCTCAGCTTCACCTGGCGCTCGCGACAGAGCGCGACCAGGCCGCCGACCTCGCCGGGCTCCATCACGTCGGCGGCGAAGATCACCCGGTCGACCTCGTCGGCGACCTCGTCGAAGGGCAGGTGGGTGTCGGCGTCGCCGATCAGCCGCAGGTGCATGTCGGGGAACAGCTCGAGCTTGCGCCGGATCATCTCGGCGAGGTCGCCGGCGCCAAGCACGGCGGTCACCTCCGGCGGGGTCGCCCGCCGCCAGATCCAGCGCGCGGCGGAGCGCAGGGCCATCGCCGCGCCGGTCGCGACCAGCCAGGCCACGACGGCGGAGCCCGGCGAGATCTCGCCGGCGGGCGTCTGCGGGAGGACGAGCGCGAGCAGCGCCACCCCGGCGCCGGCCCAGGCGGCGATCCCCGCCAGCTCGTCGACGGTCAGGTGGCGGATCGCGACGTGGTCGCGGTCATAGAGGCCGACCAGCTTCGCGATCAGCACCCAGGCCGGCAGCAGGACGAGCGCCCAGAAGACGTGCGTCGACGACGACGCGACGACCACGCTCGCGGCCGCGGCCGCGATCAGGTCGGCGAGGGCAAGCAGCCGCCGGCGCAGAGCATCACGCCAGAAGCGGGGCCTGCGGGCCGCCTGCGAGCCGGCCGGGTCCACCTCGACGGTAGGGGGACCGTCATTGAGCATCCGAACAGACTAACCCGGCGCGCCGGCGAAAGATGCGAGAAGGAAGCGGATGAAACGGCGCGCCTATCGGCTAAACCCCCGGTCGTTACCCTCCGGCGACCTTGGCGGAGCCTGCATTTCTGATCTGCGTGGAGCGCGGCCGGCTGGAAAGCGAGGCGGTGCTCCTGGTCGAGAGCCTGCGGCGTTGGGGCGGCGCCTGCGCCGGCGCGCCGGTGTATGCGTTCGCCCCCCGCCCCGGGCTGGAGCCCGAGCGCCGCACGGTCGAGGCGCTCGAGGCGATCGGGACGACCTACGTCGAGGCCCCGCTGGTCGATCGCTTCGCCGAGATGCCGACCTTCAACAAGGTCGCCGTCTCGGCCTGGGCCGAGCGCGAGCTCGACCACGAGACGCTCGTCTTCGCCGACACCGACTCGCTCTTCCTCGGCGAGCCCGCCGGACTGGTCGGCGGCGACTGGGTGGCGGCGATGCGGCCGGTCGACCGCCGGATCGCCGGCTCGAAGGGCAAGGGCAAGGGCGAGCCGTTCTGGCGCAAGATGTACGCCGAGCTCGGCGTGCGCAGCGAGCCCTACGTGCGCACCGTGGTCGGCGGGATGCGGATCCGCGCCTACTGGAACAGCGGCCTGATCGCCGTCAAGCGCTCCGCCGGGCTGTTCGCGGCCTGGGAGCAGGCACTGGCGCGGCTCCACGACGCCGGCGTCGTCCGCGAGCGCTGGCCCCACTTCATGGACCAGCTCAGCTGGGCCGGCGTGACCGCCGACGTCCACGACCGCGTCGAGGTCCTCCCCGCCACCTACAACTACCCCCTGCGCCAGCGCCTGGCGCTGGCCGGCGGCGCCGACGAGCTCGACCTGCCCGACCTGGTCCACCTGCATTATCGGCTCTGGTTTCACCTGCCCGACTCACTGCCGAAGGTCGTCCCGCCGTTCGATCCCGCCAGCGACCGGTACCGGTGGCTCGAGGAGCGCCTGCCGCTGCTGCCGATCGTCGACGAGCTGGACTAAGAACCCTGCTCGAGGGCCTGCTCCATCTCCTGGATCCGCGGGTCCAGCGGGTTGAGCGCGCGGGCGCGGAGGTAGCTCGCCACGGCGGCCGGAAGGTCCCCGGCGGCCCTGTCCATGTTCAGGGCGAGTAGCTGCAGCCGGTAGTCGCGCGGGGCGCGATCGATCGCCTCGGCGAGCGTCGAGCGCGCCGCCTCGGTCCTGCCCGCCTCATGGTAGAGCAGCGCGAGCTGGGTTCGCGGGTCGGCCGCCCACGGCTCGAGGTCGATCGCCGAGTTGGCGTCGTCGATCGCCTCGGCGAGGTCGCCACGCGCCGCCGCGTGCTGGCTCGAGGTCAGCGCGCGATCCGCCAGCAGGACGAGCCCGGCGGCGCAGATCGCGATCCAGGCACCGAGCAGGATCGCGACCCCGCCGGCAAACCGGCGGCGGCTGCGCACGGTTCCGGGGCTGGTCGGGGCCCGATCGGGCGTACCGGGGGGCAGGGTCGCGTTGCCGGCGAGCAGCGCCGCGGCGAGCACCGTCGGCGCGAACACCGCCGGCAGGTCGAAGGTCCAATCCACCCCGGCGGTGACGATCCCGATCGCCAGCACCCCGAGCGCCGGGGCGAGCTCGCGAGGGCCCGGCGCAACGAGGGCCGCGGGGCCAGCGCGGGCGCCGGCTCGCCAGCGGCGCACCCCGACCACCGCGGGGATCGCGAGGAAGCCGCAGACCAGCGCGAAGCCGACCACGCCGAGCTCGGCGAGCGACTCGAAGAACAGCGAGTGCGCGCGCGTGGCGTCGAGCGGCTCGTCGCGATGCTCGAACCAATAGGAGGAGTAGCCGTCGGCGCCTACGCCCCCGACCGGCGCGCTCTCGAAGGCGTCCAGCGCGGTGCCCCAGAACTGATAGCGCCCGCTGCCCGTGCCACGCAGCAGGCTCACGTCACCGTCGGCGAGCTGCGACGCCTGCGGCGCCGCCTTGAACTCGTCCCAGCGCTCGGCCGGGTCGGAGAGGGCGATGCCGGCCACGATCGCCACGGCGACCAGCGCGACGGCCGCGCGGGCCAGTCCGCGCCCGACGGCGAACCGCTGCACGGGAGCGTCGAGCAGGAACCGGACGAGCGCGGTGAGCGCGCAGGCGACCACCGTGACCGCGAGCATCACGTCGCCCTGCGAGGCGGCGTCGGGTGAGGTGGGCGCGTTGAAGAGCGCGTCGAAGCCGAGACCGACGCCGATCAGGGCCAGCCCGCCGAGCCCGCCGATGGTCAGGTTGGCGGCCAGCCGCGAGCGCCGCGGGCCGACGACGAGCAGGATCGCCACCCCGATCACGAGGGCCACGATCCCACCGCGCGAGTCGGTCGCCCAGAGCGCGAGCGCCGCGATCGGCATCACGGCGACGGCCGCCACCCGCGCGGCGCGCGTCACGGCGCCGGCACCGAGCCAGGTGAGCAGCAGCAGGGCGGCGGCCATCAGGGCGGCGAGGCCGTTCCAGTAGCCGATCGGATAGCTGAGCCGCCCGAGCGCCGCCGGCACCCGGGCGGCGAGCTCGGCGTCGGGCTCGCCGAACAGCGAGGGCTCAAAGCGGGCGAGCAGGGCGATCGCGCCGACCACGGCGAGGCCGATCGCAAGCCCCCGCAGCCAGGCGCCCGCCTCGCCGTAACGCGAGGCGACGATCACGAGCACCAGGGCGCCGACGTAGGCGAGCACGCGGACCAGGTCCTCGAACCCGCCGCCGGCGTCGTTGCCCCAGGCGAGCGAGAGAGCGGTCAGGGCGGCGAAGCCGGCGAGGCAGAGGCCGGTGGCGATCGCGCTCGCGGGTGGCTCGGAGCGCGGCAGCCATCCCGCGGCGAGGCCGACCAGGACCGCGATCCAGACCACCAACGCAGCCCCGGCGAAGGCGCTAGGCTCAAAGCCGCCGCCGAGAAGGGCGATCGTGATCGTGGCGGCCGAAACCGTGGCAACCAGCAGGTGTTGTGCCTTGAGATGGCGCATTGCCCAGATGTATCTG
Source organism: Solirubrobacterales bacterium (assembly GCA_009379895.1). Lineage (GTDB taxonomy): Bacteria > Actinomycetota > Thermoleophilia > Solirubrobacterales > 70-9 > WHSW01. Next base: position 3,224 of record WHSW01000106.1, on the reverse strand, counting down.
CCTCAGCGTGTACCCTGCGCCGGGGCTCGAGGGAAGGACGACGACGGATGACGCAAGGCAGGAAGTGTAAGACCGTGCTCGCGACCGGCCTTGCGCTAATCGCCGCCCTTCTCGCGATCGGGTCCCTGGCACCCGCGATCGCGATGGGCCAGGCGGCCGGCGACGAGTACGACCTCGACGACCTCCCCAGCACCGACGGCAACGGCACCAACGATGGCGGCGACGGGCAGTCGAGCGACGACCAGGGCGGTGCGCTGGCGCCGACGAGCTCGAGCGGCGGCGGCGGCGACGGGCAGCCGCCGAGCGGAGCCGAGGGCGCGGGAGGCGGCAAGAACGCCACCGGCGACACCGGCAGCGCGAAGGGCGACACCGGCAGCGGGAAGGGCGACGGCGGCTCCTCAAACGGCAAGGACGGGGAGACCGGCGGCATCAGCTCGACCCCGAGCGACGAGCAGCGCGCCCCGTCGGTGGCCCCGAAGGGCTCCTCCGACGAGGGCGGGGCGCCGATCCTGCTGATCGTGCTCGCGGTGGTCGCCGCCGTCTGCGCGGGGCTGGCGGTCTGGCGCATGCGCCGCGGTGACGACGACGATCAGGCCCGCCCCACGGACTCCCAGGATGTCGGGCGCAAGCCGGGCGGCGCGACCGGGGTCCACGAGTCTCGATCGTGATGCGCGCGCGCCGCGCTCGGAGCCGTGCGCGCCGCGCAGGGAGCCGCGCGCGCCGCGCTCGGAACCGCCGGCGCGAGGTCCGCTAGCACTTCCCTCGATATCCTCCGCGCAGGGGACGTGCAACAACTGAGGAGGATGATGCATGTGGGCTCGTAGAGGGATCTTGGCCGCCGTCCTGGGGCTCGTCTGCCTGGCCGTCGCTCCGAGCGTCGCGCCCGCGCAGGCGAAGCCCGTTTGGCTCTGCAAGCCGGGCCTCGCGGACAACCCGTGCAAGCCGGGGCTCGGCACGACCCTGGCCTCGCCGTCGGGAGAGCCGTTGCGGACCGAGAGGGTCAAGGCCGACAAGCGCCCGAAGATCGACTGCTTCTACGTCTATCCCACCGTCAGCGACGATCCGACGCCGAACTCGGACCTGACCGTCGACCCCGAGGAGCGCTCGATCGCGCTCTACCAGGCGGCGCGCTACTCCCAGCACTGCCGGGTCTTCGCCCCGATGTACCGGCAGATCACGCTCAGCCAGCTGCTCGGCGGCGGCGCGGTGACCGAGCGGATGCGCCGGACCGCCTATTCGGACGTGGCCGCCGCCTGGAAGGCCTATCTGCGCAAGTACAACCGCGGCCGCGCGGTCGTCCTGATCGGCCACTCGCAGGGAACCGGTGTGCTCCGCCAGCTGATCGCCGACCGGATCGACCCCAGGCGCTCGGTTCGTGAGCGGGTCGTCTCGGCGATCCTGCTCGGCGGGGATGTCCTGGTCGAGAAGGGCCGCGACGTCGGCGGGGACTTCGACCACATCCGCGCGTGCCGATCCGCCAAGCAGCTCGGCTGCGTGGTCGCCTTCTCCACCTTCGACGCCCCGGTGCCCGCCGACTCGCTGTTCGGGCGCCCCGGCAACGCGCTGTTCGGGGGCGATCCCGACAAGCAGGACGTGCTCTGTGTGAACCCGGCCGCCCTCGGCGGGGGCTCGGGGCGCCTGGACACGATCTTTCCCAGTGCGCCGTTCGCGCCCGGGACGACGATCGGGGCGGCGACCGCGCTGGTCGGCACCCCGCGGGTCGCTGCCACCACCCCCTGGGTCGAGTTCAGGGGCGCCTACTCGGGCCGCTGCTCGTCCGCCGACGACGCGAACGTGCTCCAGCTCACCGACGCCCCCGGCGCGCCGCATCTCAACCCCGTCCCGGAGGCGAGTTGGGGACTGCACCTGGTCGACGCCAACATCGCGCTCGGCAATCTCGTCCGGCTGGTCGGCAGGCAGGCGAAGCGCTACGAGCGCGAGTCCGGGTAGCGCAGCCCGCGCGCGGCCAGCCACTCAGCGTGCTCGACGCCGAGCCCGTCGACCGGCTCGTCGCCCTCGACCAGCTCGCCGAGCAGCGCGCCCCAGCGGGCCTCGGCGCGCAGCGTCGAAGCGATCTGAAAGAGCAGGCCCTCCATCCGGCGCAGGAGCAGCGCCTCCGGGGGGACCGTCATCCGGCGCATCTGCTCGACCAGCTCGTCGGCGTCGGGGCGCTCGCGAAACTCCTCGCTGCTTCGCCACAGGTCCTCGGGCGCCAGGCGCAGTGGCCGGTCGGAGAGCAGCCACCAGGAGATGCTTCGCATGTAGTCGAGGAGCAGCTCGCCGTCCCAGTCCGCCGGCGCGCCCGGCAGGTACCCGAGCTCACTCATCCCCGCGACCAGGCCGGTCGCGTCGCGATCGCGGACCGCGGCGACGATCGCCGCCTCGCGGCGCAGGTAGTCGGGCGGCAGGCGGCGGACCATGCCGAAGTCGAAGAACGCGACCCGACCATCGCCGCAGAGCAGGTAGTTGCCGGGGTGCGGGTCGCCGAGGGTCAGGCCGAGGCCGAGCACGTTGCCGTAGAAGAAGCGATAGACGATCTCGGCGTAGCGATCGCGCACCGCGTCGGGCTCGGACGCGACGTCGTTGAAGTCGACCCCGTCGACCCAGTCGGTGACCAGTACCCGGCGGCGGCTGAGCTCGGTGTCGACGCCGGGGACGCGGACGAACGGGTGCTCGCGCCAGTAGCGAGCGATCCGCCGGTGGTTGGCCGCCTCGAGCTCGTAATCGCATTCCTCGACGACCCGCTCCGCGAGCTCGGCGAGCACGTCCTTGACCTCGAGGCCCGGCATCAGCCGGCGCAGCACCGGCGTCAGCATGCGCAGGTTGCGCATGTCGGACTCGACCGCGTCGGCGATCCCCGGGTACTGGACCTTGATCGCGACCTCGTGGCCGTCGCGCGCCCGGCCACGGTAGACCTGACCGATGCTGGCCGCCGCCGCGGGCTCGGGGTCGATGCTGGCGAGCACCCGCTCGGGCTCGGCGCCCCAGTCGCCGGCGAGCACCTCGCGCATCTGCGCCCAACCGACGGGCGGTGCGTTGTCGCGCAGGGAAGCGAGGCGCTCCTGCAGGTAGGCGGACTGGTCGGGGTCGAGCCCGGGGAACTCGACCGTCGAGAGCACCTGGCCGGCCTTCATCGCGGCGCCGCGCATCACGGCGAGCTGGTCGACGAGCGAGTCGATCGTCGCCACCATCCGGTCGCCCCGGCGCCGGCGTTGGTCGTCATC
>WHSW01000105.1:312-13484 GCA_009379895.1 Solirubrobacterales bacterium | reverse complement strand
AGCGGCGAGGTCCTTGTCGATCACCGCCTCGACGCCGTGCAGGCGCCCGTGGGCATCGACCACGGGGACGCCACCGCCGCCGACGCAGATCACGATCACCCCGGCGGCGATCAGCAGCTCGATCGTCCGAAGCTCGACGATGCTGCGCGGCTCGGGCGAGGGAACGACGCGACGCCAGCGCTCGCCGTCGCGCGCAACAGCCCAGCCGCGCTCTGCCGCGAGCCGCTCGGCCACCCGCTGTTCATAGACGGGCCCCACCGGCTTGCTCGGACGGGCGAACGCGGGATCGTCGGCGTCGACCGCCACCTGGGTCAGCAGCGTCGCGACGCGGCGGCCGGGGAGCTCGTTCTCGAGTCCCTGCTCGAGCAGGTAGCCGATCATCCCCTCCGACTCCGCGCCGAGCACGTCGAGCGGATAGGAGCGCACATCGCGGTAGGCCTCGGATTGGAGCGCGAGCAGCCCGACCTGTGGGCCGTTGCCGTGGGTGACGATGAGCTCGTGCTCGGCGGCCAGCTTGGCGAGCGCCTTCACGGCCACGCCGACATTGCGACGCTGGACCTCCGCCTCCGCCGGCTCGCCGCGACGCAGCAACGCGTTGCCGCCGAGGGCGGCGACGACCCTCACTGCTCGGCGCCCCCAACTCCGTCCCCGGCCATCGCCACGAGGTGTGCCCAGTCGTCGCTCACCAGCGTGTGGATCAGGGCCTGCTCGGTCGGCAGGCGGTTCGCCGCCTGCTCGAAGACCACCGACCGCGGTCCGTCGATCACCGGCTCTGTGACCTCCTCGCCGCGGTGGGCCGGCAGGCATTGCATGAACACGGCGCCGCGGTCGGCGTTCGCCATCAGCGCCTCGTTCACCTGGTAGGGACGAAGGTGGGCGAGGCGCTCCCGCTGCTCCTCCTCGTCGCCCATCGACACCCAGACGTCGGTGTAGACGGCGTTCGCGCCGGCGACCGCCTCGGCCGGATCGGTAAAGACGGAGACCGACCCGCCAGCGCGCTCGGCGACCTCGCGCGCCGCGGCGACGATCGCCTCGTCCGGATGGTAGTCGGGCGGGGTCGCGACCGCGACCTCCATCCCGAGCAACGCCCCGGCCTCGATCAGCGAGTTGGCGACGTTGTTGCCGTCGCCGACGTAGGCGAGGCGGAGGCCCCTGAGCCGGGCGACGTTGTTGCCCTCGCCGAGGTAGGTCTGGCGAAGGCGCCCGGACTCCCCGAAGCGCTCGCGCAGCGTAAGCAGGTCGGCGAGCGCCTGGCAGGGATGGTGCTCGTCGGTGAGCGCGTTGATCACCGGCACGCTCGCGGCCGCGGCGAGCTCCTCGACCTCGCGCTGGGCGAAGGTCCGGACCGCGATCGCGTCGACGTAGCCCGACAGCACGCTGGCCGTGTCGGGGATCGGCTCGCCCCGGCCGAGCTGGAGCTCGTCGGGGCGCGGCATGATCGGGAGCATTCCCAGCCGCCAGGCGGCACCCTCGAGCGAAACGCGGGTCCGGGTCGAGGGCTTTGCGAAGTAGCAGGCGAGCGCCTTGCCGGCCTCCGCCTCGCGGAAGGCAAGCGGCTCGGCCTTCATCCGCATCGCGAGGTCGAGCAGGTGCGCGAGCTGACCCCGCGTGAGCTCGCTGATCCGCAGCAGATCGCGCGGGGCTTCCTTGCTTGCCACGGCGCTCATGCCAGCCCGGTGGCCTCGTACTCGCGCAGGAAGCCCTCGAAGAGGCGCAGGTGACCCTGCTCGTCGTGAAGGATCTCGATCACCATGTCGTTGGTTACCGGGTCGACGCCGTCGGTCTCCTCGACGATCCGGCTGTAGTGCTCGATCGCCCCCTTCTCGGCGGCGATCACGCCCTTGATCACGTGGACGATGTCGACCTGGTCGGCCGCCGGTTGGAGGTAGGACTGCTCGGAGCTGAACTGCTCCGAGCCCGGGACGACGCCGTAGAGCTCCTTGATCCGCGCGGCGAACCGCTGCGCGTGGCCGAGCTCCTCCTGGACGTCGGCCTCGAGCGTCTCCTTCACCTCCTGAGCCCGGACGCCGTCCGGGTTGACCAAGCTCGCGATGTAGCTCATCACCGACTCGATCTCCATCCAGTAGGCGCGCTTCAGGAGCTCGACGATCTCCTCGCGCTTGGCCGCGTTCTCCGCCGCCATGATGTCGCCGTGCGTTTTCACCTGTGCCACTTGGGATTCTCCTTTCTCGGTTCTCAGAGCGCGTCGCGTTCGATTGGGCAGGTCAGGCAGTGCGCGCCGCCGCGTCCGCGGCTGAGCTCCGAGCCGGCGACGGTGATCACCTCGATCCCCTCCTTGCGCAGGCGCGTGTTGGTGTCGACGTTGCGGTCATAGGCGACGACCACGCCCGGCTCCAGGCAGAGCACGTTGTTGCCGTCATCCCACTGCTCGCGCTCGCTCTCGAACGGGTCCTCGCCGGTCGTGATCACCCTGACGTCGTCGAGGCGCAGGGCGTGCTTGAGGGCGTCGAGCACGCCGCCCCCGAACGGCTCCACCACCGGCAACTCGGGATCGCCGCCCGGCCGGATCGACCACACGCGCGCGCCGGCGACCACGTCGGGGTACATCGTCACGGCGTCGCGATCGACCATCGTCATCACCGTGTCGAGGTGCATGTAGGAGCGCCGCTGCGGCAGCAACACCGCCAGCACGAGCTCGGCCGAGCCCGCCTTGAACAGCTCGCGGGCGATCATCGTCACCGCCTGCGGGGCGGTGCGCTCGCCCATGCCGATCATCACCGCTCGGTGGCCGATCGGCATCACATCGCCGCCTTCGACGGTCGCGGGGCCCCAGTCCTGGTCGACGTCCCCGTGCCAGACCTTGAACCCGCCGTCCTGGGCGAACATCGGGTGCCAGCGGTAGATCGCCTGCATGAACGCGGTCTCTGGCCGCCGGGCGCGCTTGGTCATTGGTCTAGGACCCATTCGCGGGCCTCCGCGATGCCCAGGACCTCGGCGAGAAGCTCCTCGGCGTGGAAGACTTCCACCCCGCGCTTGCGCATCGCTTCGCAGAAGGCGTCGTGCTCCTCCTTCGCCCGCTTGACCCAGATCACGTCATCGAACAGGAGCTCCCCGGCGTTCGACGGGGTCAGCCGCCTGTGCTCGAGGCCGGGCCGGTGGACGAGCACCTTGCGGAGCTTTCCGACTTCCGAGTCGACGTGAAACGCCATCGGGTCTCTCCTTCGGGGTCAGTCGCCGTAGAACGCGGCGCCCAGCGCCACGAACACCAGCGTGAGGACGAACAGGATCCCCAGCAACGGGGCGACGAAACGGATGTAGCGGTCGTAGCGGACCTTCGCGAGTGCGATCCCGCCCATCACCACGGCGCTCGTCGGGGTGATCAGGTTGATCCAGCCCGAGGCGGCGTTCCATGACGTGATCACCAGCGAGCGGTCGACGCCGGCGAAGTCGCCGAGCGGGGCGAGGATCGGCATCGCGAGCGTCGCGTGGCCGGACGTCGAGGGGATCAGGAACGCGAGCGGCAGGTTGACCAGGAAGATCACGGGCGCGAAGATCCCCGACGCCGTCCCGCTGGCCGCGTCCTCCATCGCGTTCAGCACCGTGTCCGCGATCTCGTTGTTGTTCATGATCACCGAGACGCCGCGCGCGAGCACGATCACCAGCGCCGGGTAGATGAAGTCACCGGCGCCCTTCGAAAGCGTCGACGTGAGACGGTTCTCGCCGAGGCCGCCGACGAGGCCGATGACGACCGCGGCGACGATGAACAGGGCCGTCAACTCGGGGAACCACCAGCCGAGCTCCCACGAGTAGGGCTCGGCGTCGGTGCCCTCGAAGATGCTGGCCCACGGGATGATCGAGAAGATCATGAAGGCGAACGTGAGCGCGACCCCCCAGAGCACCAGCTTGTGCCTGGTGGTGAGCGCCGGCGGCTCAGCCGCGGCCGCGGCCTCGACCGCCTGCTCGCGGTCGCCGGGGGCGAAGCCGACCAGCGACGCCGACGGGTTCATGTTCACCTTGTGCGCGTAGCGCACGACGTAGCCGATCGCGACCCCGGTGAGCACGAGCCACATCACCACCCGCAGGGCGATCCCGTCGCCGATCGACACGTCGGCGAACCCGGACGCGACCCCGACCGAGAACGGATTCACGGTCGAGCCCATCACCCCGATGCCCGCGCCGACGATTATCACCCCGACCGCAACCATCCGGTCGTAGCCGAGCGCGAGCATCAGCGGGATGATCAGGGCGTAGAAGCCGAGCGTCTCCTCCGCCATGCCCTCGGTTGTCCCGAGCAGCGAGAACACGCTCATGATCGCCACGATCAAGAGCCAGCCGCGGTCGCGCACCCGGTAGGCGAGCCGAGCGATTCCGCGGTCGAGGGCGCCGGTGGCGAACATCACCGTGATGAAGGCGCCGATCGCGAGCACGAACAGGAACACGCCGGCGCTGCCGAAGAGGAAGCCTCGCCAGTTCACGATCGCCTCCACCGTGACGATCGGTATCCCCGCGTTCGTGCTCGCGCTGGCCCCGAGCGCCGGCCCGTGGCGCCCGGAGCGCTTCCTGCGGTTGGTCGCCCGCTTCGCGATCCCGGCCGGGGTCGCGGTCGGAACCGGGATCGTCGCCGGCTACCTGCTCGCCCGCTACGGCTTCGACCTCGACCTGCGCCAGTCGCGGAGGCAAAGCGCGCGGTCGCGCACGCCCTCGCCGAGGGTGGGCGCTACGTGGCGATGGTCGGCGACGGGGTCAACGACGTGCCGGCGCTGAAGCAGGCGCGCCTCGCGATCGCCCAGGGTTCGGGGGCGCAGATGGCGCGCTCGGTCGCCGATCTGGTGCTCGTGCGCGACGACTTCGCGGTCGTGCCGGCTATGGTCGCCGAGGGGCGCCAGATCCTGCGCAACATCCAGCGCGTGGCGCGGCTGTTCGTGACCAAGACGGTGTTCACCGCCCTGCTGGGCCTCGCGGTCGCGATCCCCACCGCCACCTTCCCGCTCCTCCCTCGCGCACGGTCGCGACCGGGATCGTGGTCGCCTCCGGGCTCGCGGTCGTGATGCGGCTCGAGGGGGGCGAACGCGGGCGGCGGCGGCTCGCGGTTGGGGGCCTGTGCGCGGCGATGGCGCTGCTGTTCCTCCTCGCGCTCGTCGTCCCGTTCCTGCGCGAGTTCTACGAGCTGTCTGCGCCCACGAGCGAGGCTGTCGCCGCCTGGGCGGCGGGGGCCACGCTCGGGGTCGGGGGGATGGCGGGCGCTCTGCGCCTGCTGCGCGTCTCCTAGCGCTCCTCAGGAAACGAGTCAGATCGTCTCCGGCACCATCTCGATCGCGCCGCACGGGCACTCCGCGACGCAGAGCCACGCAGCCCTTGCAGTAGTCGAGGTCGATCGCGTAGCTGTTCAGGTTCGGGTTCGCCGCGGCCTCGGCGAGCTTCAGCACCGCGTTGTCGGGGCAGACGCCGTAGCAGTTGTCGCAGAAGAAGCAGTTGCCGCACGACATACAGCGGCGGGCCTCATACAGCGCGTTCGATACATCGAGGCCCTGCACAACCTCCTCGAACGTGGTCTGGCGCCGAACCGCCTCCAGCCGCGGCCGGTGGGCGCGCGGGGCGTCCGAGTAGTACCACGCGTTGAGCGTGTCGAAGGTCGCGAGCTTGTGCTTGGGCGGCGGCTCGTAGGCGGCGCCGCGATGCTGCTCGCCTTGGCCGCGCTCGCCGGGTCGACTGGAGCGCCCGCCTGCGACGACGCGATTCGGACCCGGGTTCAGTCGATCGCGATCGGCGGCCAGCTTGATCCGGGGCGACTACGGAGGCGGATCCCGCCTCGCCCCCGATGAAATGGGGCGCGGGCGGATCTAGCGTCGCGCCATCGAACGATCGCAAAGGAGCGAAGGCGATGGCGTGCAGGATCATCATCGGCTACGGGGAGACCAGGCAGAGCGAGGACGCGCTCGCGCTCGGCCAGCTGATGGCGGGGGTCCTCGCGGCGAGACCCGTGGTCGCGACCGTGCTGCCGTGGCCGCGCGACCTGATGAGCCCAGCCGACCTGGAGCGGGCGCTCGAGGTCGAGACCCGGGAGCGGTTGGCGACGGTGCGCGACCGGCTCGCCAGCCTCGGGGCGGAGACGCGCGCGCTCGCGGACCGCTCGCCGGCGAGGGCGCTCTACGAGCTTGCCGAGGAGGCCCACGCCTCGCTGATCGTGCTCGGCTCCACCCACCGCGGCCCGATCGGCCGCGTCCTGCCCGGGACCGTCGGCGACTCGCTGCTGCGTGAGGCTCCGTGCGCGGTTGCGGTCGCGCCGCGCGGCTTCGCGGAGCGCAGCGAGCGCGACTTGCTCAGGGTCGCCGTGGCATTCGACGGCTCGAGCGAGGCGCGCGCCGCGTTGGAGACGGGCATGCGGCTGGCTGGGCGGCTGCACGGCAGCCTGGCCGTGCTCACCGTCGCCGAACCGCCGCACTACGGCTACGCGGCCGCGTACTCGACCCTCACCGCGGGCGAGCTGCACGACTTCGAGCGCGAGCGCAGACAGCGGACGCTCGACTCCGCGGTGTCGAGCCTGCCCGAGGCCCTGCCGGCCGAGGGTCGGCTGATGGTCGGGAATCCGGGCCCAACCATCGCCGAGGCGTCGGGCGACTTCGACCTGCTGGGGATCGGCTCGCGCGGCTACGGACCCGTGCGCCGGACGATCCTCGGCGGCGTCTCGGCGGCCGTGATCCGAAGCGCCGCCTGCCCGGTGCTCGTCCTCCCGCGGGCCGCGGGCCTCGACCCGCTCGGCCTCGCCGAGACGACGCCGAGGGCCGCCGCCGGCCGGGCGGAGTAGGCGTCCGCCCCGCGGAGCTGCGGGATCCCGACGGTAGAAGCTCCGTAGCGACGACGGATGCGCTCACCCCAGGCGCATGGATCAATTTAGCCATGGCTGAAGGCAGCTCACCCGACGGGCGCCCGAAAGGCGCCGCGAGGCCGTTCGAGGTCGTCGTCGCCGGCGGCGGGATCGCCGGGCTCGAGGCGCTGCTCGCGCTGCGCGAGATCGCCGGCGAGCGCGTCTCGCTGACCCTTGTCTCGGCGAGCCCGAGTTCACCTACCGGCCGATGATCGTCGAGGAGCCGTTCTCGCTCACCCCTGCCGAGCGACACGATCTGGCTGGGATCACCGCCGAGCTCGGTGTCCGCTTCGTCCGCGGGTCGGTCGCGGCGGTGGATCCCGCTGCACGCACCATCTCCGTGGAGGGCGAGTCGATGGCCTACGACGCCGCGGTGATCTGCGTCGGGGCGCGGATGCGCGCGCCGTTCCGACGCGCGGCTACCCTGACCGGGCCCGGGGAGGCGCCGGCCGTCAACGAGCTCCTCGCCCAGGCCACCGAGCATCCTTCGCGCCGGATCGCCTTCATCGTCCCGCCGGGCGTGACCTGGACGCTGCCGATCTACGAGCTCGCGATGATGGCGGCGCGGCGCGGGCGCGAGCTCGGCTACGCGCTCGAACCCGTGATCGTCACGCCCGAGTCGGGGCCGCTGATCATGTTCGGGCCGACCGCCAGCAGCCGCGTGTACGAGCTGCTCCGCGCCCGGGGGGTCTCCTTCCTACCTGCCTCCTATGCGCGCGAGGAGGACGGCGAGGGGATCGTCCTCTCCCCCGGCGGGAACCACCTCGACGCGGGCGCGCTGGTCGCGTTACCCCTCCTCGAGGGACCGGGCCTCGACGGGCTCCCTCACGATGGCGCGGGCTTCATCCCGATCGACGAGCGCGCCCGCGTCCGCGGCTGCGAGAGCCTCTACGCGGCCGGCGACGGCACGACCTTCCCGATCAAGCAGGGTGGCCTCGCCACCCAGCAGGCCGACGCCGCCGCGGAGCAGATCGCCGCCCGGCTGGGCTGCCTCTCCGATCCAAGGCCGTTCCATCCGGTCCTGCGCGGCAAGCTGATCGTCGGGGAGGAGTCGCTTCACCTGCGCGCCGACGTCGGCGGCGGCGGGGGCGAGGGGGTTGCCTCCGACGACTACCTGTGGTGGCCCCCGCATAAGGTCGGTGCTCGCTACCTGGGGCCATGGCTGGCCGGTGAGGAGCCGCACGCCGAACCGGAGCCACCGCGGCGCCCGCTCGAGGTGGAGGTCGCGCTGCCGAGGGCGTGGCACCGCGAGCCGATGGCGCTCGACCCGTACGCGTCCCTGAGCCGCGACTGAGGGTGTCGGCGGGGCGCGGGCGGCCCGCCCCTCGCTCCCATCAGCGAGGCGCCGGCCGCGCTTGGCAGGCGCGCACGCGCAGCGCTACCGTGTATCGGATTGGCGAAAGTGCGCTCGACTCGAGAGGTCACACAAGCAGCATGAGTGACGCCCAGCTCTCACGGGGCCAGATCGAGCGGCTACTCGAAGTCGGCCGGACGCTGGTCTCCGAGCTCGACCTGGAGGTGCTGCTGAGCCAAGTGATCGAGGCGGCGCGAGATCTGACTGGTGCCCGCTACGCGGCGCTCGGGGTGCTTGACTCGGACAAGCAGGGCCTGGAGCGATTCGTCTACCTCGGCATCGACGAGGAGACGCGGCGGCGGATCGGGCCGTTGCCGCAGGGCCGGGGGGTGCTCGGCGAGCTGATCAGCCACCCCGAGCCGCTGCGGCTCGACGAGGTCAGCGCCCACCCGCGCTCCTACGGGTTCCCCGCCGGCCACCCCGACATGAGGACCTTCCTCGGGGTGCCGATCACCGTCCGTGGGGAGGCGTGGGGAAACCTCTACCTGACCGAGAAGGCGGGCGGGCAGCCGTTCGAGGAGGTCGACGAGCGGCTCGTCACGGTGCTCGCCGAGTGGGCCGCGGTCGCGGTCGAGAACGCCCGTCTTCACGGCGGCCTCGAGCGGCGCCAGGCCGAGCTCGAGCGCGCGGTGCGCGGGCTCGAGACAAGCGCGGCGCTGGCGAGGGCCGGCGCGGCGGGGATGGAGGCTGACCGGCTCGGGCGATTGATCGCGAAGCGCGGCCGGGATCTCGTCCGGGCGCGGCGCTTCCTGCTCCTGCTCCCGGAGGGCGAGGGGCTCAGCGTGGCCGCGGCGGCGGGCGAGGGTGCCCCCCTTGAGCTCGAGGGCACCCGGATAAGCCCCGAGGAGCCGATGCTCGCCGAGGCGCTTCGCAACCCGACGCCCCGAGGCTTCGCGGTCGGGGAGCGCGCTGAGCTGAGCCTCGGCGGGCTCGGGGTCGGTGCGAAGGCGGCGCTCCTCGCCCCGCTCGACTTCCGCAGCGGTGAGCGGGGCCTGCTCGTCGCCCTCGATCCACTCGCGGGCGCTCGCTTCGAGACCGACGACGAGCGCCTGTTCGAGTCCTTCGCGGCGTCCGCGGTGACCACGCTCTCGACTGCGAGGGCGGCCGAGGCGGAGAAGCTGCGGCTCGCGCTGGACGCCTCAGAGCAGGAGCGGCGCCGCTGGGCGCGCGAGCTCCACGACGAGACCCTGCAGGAGCTCGGGGCCCTGCAGGTGATCGTCGAGGCGATGGGCGACGCCGGCGTGCCGGCCCGCGCAGGCGAGCTCCTGCAGCGAGCCGCGGATCACATCGACCGCGGCGTCAAGAACCTCGAGGGCCTGATCACCGAGCTGCGCCCGGCGACGCTCGACGAGCTCGGCGTCGGGCCCGCCGTCGGCACGCTCGTGGATCGCGTCGGAGAGATCTCCGGGCTCGCGATCGAGGCCGAGCTCGAACTCGAGCACGAACGCCGCGAGCCAGCAGAACGGCTGGCGGCCGAGCTCGAGTCGGCGATCTACCGGCTGGTCCAGGAGGGCCTCAACAACGTCGTCAAGCACGCCAGCGCGGCGGCGGTGTACCTGCGGATCGTCGAAGAGGACGGGGTGGTCGAGGTGACCGTGCGCGACGACGGCGATGGCTTCGACCCGGCGAGCGCCGGCGGGGGCTTCGGCCTTGTCGGGATGCGCGAGAGAGTCGCGCTGGTAGGCGGCTCGCTGGCGATCGACTCTGAGCCCGGGCGCGGCACCGAGCTGCGCGCCGAGCTGCCCTCGAGGCTGGGCCGCCAGGCCTCGGGGCCACCGCCCCCAGCGGGCGGTCAGTCCTCAGAGCGCTGACATCCAGCGGTTGCGGCTGGCGCGCCGCCCCCCGCGCGAGCACGTCGGCGACGATGTGTCGCGCCCGCGGCTCGCCCGATGCGTCCTCAGGTCTGGGCGTCGACCAGCCCGTGCTCGCGCGCGTAGCGGACCAGCTCGGCGCGGTTCGTCGTCCCGACCTTGCGGTGGATCGCGGCGCGGTGGGTCTCGACCGTGCGCACGCTGACCACCAGCCGCTCGGCGATCTCGGGGTTGGTGTAGCCCTGCGCGATCAGCGCCAGGACCTCTGCCTCCCGGGCGGTGAGGCCGCCGGGCGGGCCCTCGGGCTCGGCGGCTACCCGGGCCCCGAGCTGGGGATTGATGTAGGTGCCACCGGACAGGGCCTCGCGGATCGCCTGGATCAGCTCGCGCGCGGCGGCGCGCTTGACGACGTAGCCCCTGGCGCCGTGCCTGAAGGCCGCGCGGGCGAACGCGGGGTCGTTCTGCATCGTCAGGGCGATGATCGCCGTGTCCGGCGACCCCTCGAGGATCGAGGGGATCATCGGCAGGCTAGATCCACCGGGCATGTTCAGGTCCAGGACGAGGACATCCGGCTTCAGTCCGGAGGTGCGCCGCCGCGCCGACTCGCCGTCGCCGACCTCGGCGACGACCTCGATGTTTGGCTCGGACTCGAGGATCATCCGGATCCCGTCGCGGACGATCTCGTGATCGTCGGCGAGGATCACCGTGACCGTTTGCCCCTCGCTGGCGCGTTCGGCGTCGCTCACGTCCCCATCTCCACGCGCGCGGGCCGCTTTGCCGCCACACCGCGCAGGCGTCTCAGGTGCACCATCTACCGGAACGTTAGGCCAACCGGCCGCCCGCTGGATCGGGACTTCGCCCCGGTTCGCCATCCGTAGTCGCCACCCACGAGGTCGGGTGGCGGGCGCGGATGGCTCGTCGCCGCGGCGGTCGTACCGTCGCGGAATGAAGATCCTCGTCGTCGTCAACGACCAGCCCTACGGTTCGGAGCGCCCCTACAACGCGCTGCGCCTGGCCGGCGCGCTGGCGAAGCGCGAGGGCGTCGAGCTGCGCCTCTTCCTTCTGGGCGACGCCGTCGCCTGCGCGGTCGCGGGGCAGCGGGTGCCCGAGGGGCACTACCACCTCGACCGCATGCTGAAGCCGCTCGTCCGCCGTGGCGAGGTCGGCTGCTGCGGCAGCTGCCTCGACGCCCGTGCGATCGAAGCGGAGCGGCTCGTCGACGGCGCTCGCCGCTCGAGCCTCGAGGAGCTGAGCGAGTGGACGCTGTGGGCGGAGAAGGTGCTGAGCTTCTGAGCCGGGGCGCTTCGCCCCCGCTTGAGCCCTCGGCCCGAGCCGCGGCGTACGACGCCTGGTACGAGACGCCGCTCGGCCGGGCCGTGGACGCCGCGGAGTGCGAGGCGCTGATCGCGCTCGCCGCTCCGCGTGCCGGCGAGCGCGCGCTCGACGCCGGCTGTGGGACCGGGATCTACACGCGCCGCCTGGCCGAGCGGGGCCTCGAGGTGACCGGCGTCGACGTCGACGCGGAGATGCTCGCCGCGGCGCGCTTGAAGGCGCCCGCGGCGCGCCTCGTCGAGGCCGATGTGACGAGCCTTCCCTTCGAGGACCGGAGCTTCGATCTGAGCCTGGCGGTGACCGTGCTCTGCTTCGTATCCGACCCCGAGCAGACGGTGAGCGAGCTGGTCCGCGTGACCCGGCCGGATGGGCGCGTGGTCGTCGGCGAGCTCAACCGGTGGAGCGCCTGGGCGGCGTGGCGCCGGGTCAAGGGCTGGCGCGGCTCAGGCCGCTGGCGCTCAGCGCACTTCTACAGCCCGCGGCAGCTCGGCATGCTGCTGGCCCGCGGCGGCGCCGCAAAGATCGTCACCGGGGCGGCCGCGTACCTCCCGCCGGGCTCTCCCGGTTGGCTGATCGCCCGGGCGAGTGCACTCGAGGGGCGCGCTCGCCACCTCGGAGCGTTCGGCGCCGCCCTCAGCCTGGCCCGCGGGATCCGAGGGCCGTAGCCGACCGAGCGCGTAGGCGAGCGGCGCTCCCACGGGATGGGGGCCAGTGTAGGTTGCCGTTTCCGCGCCATGGCGCTGCGAGCTCAACCGGCCACCGGGTCGGCGAGCTGTGCGAGCTTCGCATCGGCCAGTTCCGCCTCCACGACCCCGCGGGCGCTCGCCTTCGGATCCCCGACGCGCAGACCGAGGCCGGCGTCCGCGAGGTCCAGCTGAGCCCCGACCTCTCAGAGCAGCTCGTCATCCACCTCGACCGCCTGCGCCGAGCGGGGCACCCGACTGGCCCCCGAGGCATGGGCGTTCCCCACAGCCGCGGCGGCCGCCCCTCTCGCCAGCGCATGGCAAAGATCGTCGCCGAGGCGGCCAAGGCGGCGAGCAAGCGGATGCGCGGGCGTGGCCTGCCGCCGCTCCCCCACGTCACCCCTCACACTCTGCGGCGCACCTACATCTCGATCGCCCTGCTCGCCAACAACTTCGACGTACTCTGGGTCATGGGCCAGGTCGGCCACGCCGACTCGAAGATGACCCTCGACGTCTACGCCCAGCTCCAGCAGCGAGTCAAGCGCGCCCACGCCGCCGCCTTCGACCGCCTCGTTCGCCAAGCGCGCGAGCAGCTTCACGGCAGCGAGGAGGCGACCGGCGACGCCGACTCGCTTCAGCGCCGAAGCAGAGCTATCGTCGCCGCCCAATGAGAGAAGGCGCCCCGGCGGCGCTGCCACGCCCCGGGGCCGGCACCAAAGGAGCAGACCCTTCGATGCAAAGCCAAACGGTATCCACCGCCTCCGGCGCGGGTCCGCGCTCCCGCGGTGCCCGAGCGGAAGGAGGAGCGATGATGGGGATCTTCGAGCAAGATCCGACCACGGGCTACAGCGTGGCTCGCCACATCCTGGACGAGCTGGCCGCACAGCACGGGCTCTCGGCCATCGAGCTCGGCGACGACAGCTCAACCGGCCACCGGGTTGGCGCTTGGTTGCGCGACATGCACGCTCGCGGCTGGGTGCGCCCCGAGCCGGTGTCCCCAGGCTCCACTCGCGTGCGCTGGCACGTGACAGAGGAGGGGCGCCGCGAGCTCGAGCGCGACCTTGAGGGCGACGGCGATGCGCTTGCGCTCATCGGCTCGCTCGGCGACGAGGAGCTGGCCGCGCTGATGACCGATCTCGGCGGCCATTGCCTGGAGACGGTGCTCG
>WHSW01000105.1:0-302 GCA_009379895.1 Solirubrobacterales bacterium | reverse complement strand
GAGCGCGCTCCCGATGACCGGCGCCAAGCCGACGACGGAGCACGCCGTCCTGGAGGCACTTGCCTCCCGGCCCGATGTCACCGCCGCCGAGCTCGCGAGCGCGACCGGGCTTGGTCGCTCGACCGTCGGCAAGGCGCTAGCCAAGCTGGAGGACGCGGCCAAGGTCCGCCGCAGCGCGGGAGGGCGCGAGGGGGCGCGCCGCTACACGGGGGCGTAGGTTCCAACATCTGAGGGCATGGCCCGGCGAGGAAAGCCGTAGGCGCTCGAGAGCAGGCAAGCTCTGTCTTGGCGCTCGAAGCGAG
>WHSW01000104.1 GCA_009379895.1 Solirubrobacterales bacterium | reverse complement strand
GGCGGTGCCGGCCGCGGATAGCGAATCGATCGGCTCGTCGCCGCAGCGACGCGACGCTAGTCGCCTGGCGGAGCTGACTGCCCGTCTCCGCGCTTTCGGTCGCCGTCGACGCGGGCTGATCGCGGTGGTGGGGTCCCTGGCGACCGCAGCGCTCATCGCGTTCCTGCTCGCCGGACGGCGCCACGAGTTCGCGGCCGCTCTCTCCGCCACGCCGGCGTCGGTGTTCGCCGCGACGGTGCTGTTGCAGATCCTCGGCCTGCTCGCGCGCAGCGAGGCGTGGCATCTGACGATCCAAGCGGCTGGTGGGACCGTCGAGCGCCGCGTCCTCTATCGCGCTTCGAGCATGCAGGTCCTGGGCAGTGTGATCAACACGCAGCTCGGGGTCGCCGCGCGGATCGCCGCGCTGCGGCGCTCGTCCCCTGCCGTTAGTCCGCAGGTGCCGACCCTGATCGCCGCCGAGTTTCCGATCCTCGCCGTAGAGGCGATGCTGGCCGCGCTGGCGTCGTTTACCCTGATCGCCCCACTCGGGGTGCCGTGGTGGGTGCCGGTCATAATCCTTGCGGTGGTCGGGGCGGCGAGCGCTGGCCTGCGCCAGCTCGCCATCCGGAAGGGTCGCGAGCTGTGGAGCGGCCTCGCGGTGCTCCGCAAACTGCGCGGCGGGAGCCGGGTGATCGGCTTCGTGCTGGTGGCGGTGCTCGCGCAGGTCTTCCGCAACTGGCTGTTGCTGCACGCGGTCGGCGTCGACGCCTCGTTCTTCGACGCGATCGCCGTGCTGATCGCCCTGGCGGCGCTCGCTCAGCTTCCGGTCGGTCCCAGCGTGGGCGCCGCGGCCGCGGTGCTCATCCTCGGCAGCGACGGGGTGGCCGCCGCGGCGGCGGCCGGGGTTCTGATGACCGTGACGGGCACGGTCGGCGGACTGTGCTTCGCGGGGTGGGCCGGCGCCGACCGGCTCTGGTCGGTCATCAGGCGGGCCCGGTTGCGGCGTGCTCGTGCCCGATCTCCGCGCTCGCGGTGAGGCGCGGGCCACCGCTTCGGCCTGCGAGGATCGCGACGCCCTCGGCAGGCGCACGTCGCTGTCGCTCCTGCCACTGCGGTTCGCAAGGCGCCGTCGCTGAGTCGCGTGCGCGGCGCCCGACGAAGGACGGGCGAGGGTCCGCGGCGAACCGAACACTAACCTCGCGGGCGTGGCCATCACGCTCCGCGAAGCCAGGGAACGGATCCTCGAGGACCTCGCCGCCGCGCTCGACCGGGTCGCGCTCGCCATCGCGTGCCTGGGCGAGGCCTACGAGCTGCTCGACGTCACCACCGCCGAGCGGCTCGAGGCCGAGCTGTTTCGACCGGTGCAGAGGGCCTATGGGCGCGGCAAGCGCACCCACGCCGAATTTGCCCGGCGCTGCGCGCTGCCCGCGCGCGAGCTCGAGTCGCCGTCATCGGGCCCGCGCTCGCAGGGTGCCAAGGGCTTCGTCGAGCGGGCCGCGACGGCCGCGGCCGAAGCGGACGCAGGGATCGCCGAGCTGCAGGACTCGATGCTGCCGATCGAGTCCGGCGACGCGGAGCTGCGCACCGGGCTGACCGAGGTGCGCGAGCTCCTCGCCGGGGTGCCCGGCGCCTCCCGCCAGTTTCTGCGGACGATGGGCCGCTAGGCGCGCCGCCGCCGCGGCTCAGATCTCCGCCAGCTCGCGCACCTGGGTCAGGCGGATGCTGTTCCCGGAGGGGTCACGGAAGGCCGAGTCGATCCCATAGGGCCGCTCCTCGGGCTGCTCGGTGAACTCGACGCCGCGGCCCTTGAGCTCCTCGTAGGCGGCCTGGCAGTCCTCGGTCGCAAGGAAGACCGTCCCCGCGAAGCCCTTCGCCATCAGCCCCCGCACCTGCTCGGCCGTCTCGGGGTCC
Source organism: Solirubrobacterales bacterium (assembly GCA_009379895.1). Lineage (GTDB taxonomy): Bacteria > Actinomycetota > Thermoleophilia > Solirubrobacterales > 70-9 > WHSW01. The sequence goes on along the minus strand of WHSW01000104.1, from coordinate 11,901 downwards.
ATGATCGGCGGGCCGGGGATGGCCATCAGCACGATCGCCATATCGGGCTGTCCGGCCGGCCCGACCGTGAGCCAGCGAAAGTCGCCGAGCTCGGCGATCGTCGCGTCGGCGCGCACCTCCATGCCGACGTTCTCGGTGTAGAAGGCGAGCGCCTCGTCCTGGTCGTGCACCCACAGCTGCGCGTTGGCGATCGTGAACATCGGGTCCTCCTCGGTTGATGGAACGGTCGGTGCCACGCTAGCCCCGCGCCGCGCCGTTGTCTTCTCGAAACGTGCGGCGTTGGGGCCGCCCGTAGGCGCGCAGCACGCAGGTCGGGATCAGCGCCCGGTGGCCGGCCGGCGGGAACGCCGCCCGGTAGGCGGTCGGCGGGGCGCCGAACGTGCGCGTGAAGCTGGTGGTGAAGGAGCCGACGCTTCGCAGGCCGACGGTGAAGCAGATGTCGGCGACCGAGCGGTCGGTGCTCCGCAGCAGCGCCGCGGCGCGCTCCAGGCGGCGGGTGAGCAGGTAGGCGTGCGGCGACTCCCCGAAGGCGCGGCGAAACGCGCGGCTGAAGTGGGCGCGCGAGAGGCCGGCGGCACCGGCCAGGTCGTCGACGCCCAACGGCTCGAAGTAGCGGGCGTCGGCGAGGTCCTTGGCGTGCAGGAGATGGCGAGCCGCGGGAACGAAGGCCATGCGCTAATGACCGCCCGGCGTGACTAAAGTCATCGTCCGCCTCGCGACGGCACGCTCGTGGCTGCCGAGGAGCTGCGCCGCCCCGATCGAGGCTAGCCGCGCAGGCCGCGCCGCAGGCGCGACAGCAGCCCCGCGCGGCCGCCCGCCGCACCGCGATCGGCGCGCTCCTTCGAGCGCGCCCACTCCTCGGGCGGGGACCAGCTCTCACGCGGGGTGGCGGTCTCATAGCCCAGCTCGTCGAGCAGGTGGCCGGCCGCCGCCTCGTACTCGGCGTTCTCGGGCTCGCTCATCTCGCGCTTCCAGACCGCGACCCGTTCCTCGCTGGGCGGCTTGGTCGTCATCGCGTGCGCCGCGATCCGCTCGCCGGCCTCGCGCTCGGGCCGGCCCTTCTTCGCCGGGAGCGCCCCGGCCATCTCCTGGAGTCGCTCCTCGGCACGCTCGTGGTAGCTCAGCATCGCCGGGTCGTAGTCGAGCTCGACGTGCTCGCAGACCCGGCGCAGCACGCGCTCGGTGTCGCCGATCAGGTCCTCATAGCGGACCTCGATATAGCCGTCCACTCGGGCGGCGTCGTCGCGCGACTTGAGGATCCGCTTGCGCCACCGGCGCGCCATCTCGCGCGGCGGGACCGGTTGCTTGCCGCGCCGCTTGATCCGCGAGTTCTGTGACAGGCCGGCGTCGCGACCGTCACGAATCACGTGGATGAAGCGCGCCTCGGGAAGGGTGTTCTGGATCTTCTTCATCTTGCGCACGTAGTCGGGCGTCTTGTCGCCCCAGCGCGACTTGCCGTGCTGCTCGGCGTAGAGCCCGTAGAAGGCCCGCAGGGCGTCGGTGGTGTTAAACGGCTCGAGCGCCTCGAACCGGGCGAGCAGGTCGTCGGGGTCGAGCCCGAAGTCGTTCCAGCGCCGGTGCTCGTCCTCGACGATCGTCTGCCGCGCGACCTTCGGGTTGAACCGAAGGCGGCCCGAGCGTTGGATCACCTGGAGCACAAAATGCGTCTCCGGGGGTACGGCGAGCTGCGGATGGGCATCGAGCATCATCCGCAGCAGGGTCGTCCCCGAGCGGCCGACGCCGACCACGAACGGAGCGGGCGGAACTGTCTCCGAGCGACCGCGCAGGCGCCGGTAGCGGAGTTGGCGAATCGAGTAATCGAATGGCATCGTCGCGAGCTCAGGAGGATGGCACGTCGTAGCCGAGCTCTGCGAGCAGCCCGCCGGCCACCGCCTCGAACTCGGCCCGCTCGGTGGCGCTCATCCGCTCGCGCCAGCCGCCGACGCGATCGCCGGCCGGCGGCCTCGAGGTCAGCGCGTGCGCCGCCATCCGCTCCTCGCCCGAGCGCCCACGTCGCCCGCCGGCGGCGGGGAGGTCGCCCGACATCTCGCGCAGTCGCTGCTCGGCTCGCTCGTGGTAGCGCAGCATCGCCGGGTCGTAGTCGAGCTCGACCAGCTCGCAGACCCGGCGCAGAACGGGCTCGGGGTCGGCGACCAGGTCCTCGTAGCGCAGCTCGAGATAGCGGCCGCGCAGGCGGCGGGCCGAGCGGCGGGCCGCTTCGATCCGCCGCCGCCAGCGGTCGGCGACGTCGGCGATCGGCTTCTCGGCGCCCATCCCACGCCCGCGCCGCGAGAGCGCCACGTCGCGCCCGTCGCGGATCAGGTGCACGAAGCGGGCCTCGCCGAGCGCCTCGCCGATGATCCGCATCCGCTTGACATAGCCGGGCGTCTTGTCGCCCCAGCGCGGCTTCGACCGCGCGTCGGCGTAGAGCCGGTAGAAGCCGCGCAGCACGGAGGCGGGATCGGCGCCGTCGAGGGTCGCGATTCGCGCGCGCAGCGTCTCGGGATCGAGGCCGAAGTCGCCCCAGTTGCGCGCCGAGAGGATCTCGCCCAGCAGCGCATCAGGCTCGCCGCCCGCCTTGGCGCGCTCGATCAGCGCGGGCACGAAGTGGGTCTCGGCGGGGATCGCAAGCCGCGGGTGGGCGTCGAGCATGAGCCGCAGCAGGGTCGTCCCGGAGCGACCGACCCCGACCACGAAGGGGGCCGGCGCCTCGGTCGTCCGGCCCGCCGCCCGCCGGCGGGCGAGCGGGCTCACGCGGGCGCCGGCGCCGCGCTTCGAAGCAGGGACTCGAACAGCCGCAGGCCGTCGGCCGAGCCGCACAGTGGGTCGACCGCGTGCTCCGGATGGGGCATCAGCCCGACCACGTTGCCGTGCTCGTTGGCGACCCCGGCCACGTCGCCGACCGAGCCGTTCGGGTTCTGCCCCGGCGCGTAGCGGAACACGACCCGGCCCTCCGCCTCGAGCTCGGCGAGCAGGCCGGGCGGCGCGAACCAGCGCCCGCTCATGTGCTTGACCGGGACCGAGAGCCGCTCGCCGATCGTGCAACCGGCGGTCGCCGCGGTCGCGGTGCTCGCGACCTCGATCTCGACCTGGCGGCAGACGAAGCGCAGCCCGTCGTTGGCGAGCAGGGCGCCGGGCAGCATCGCGGCCTCGCAGAGGACCTGGAAGCCGTTGCAAATCCCCAGCACCGGCCCGCCGGCACGAGCGAAATCGTGGACCGCGTCCATCACCGGGGCGAACCGCGCGATCGCCCCGGCGCGCAGGTAATCGCCGTAGGAGAATCCGCCCGGGATGACGACCGCGTCGACCCCCCCGAGGTCGGCCTCCTCGTGCCAGACCAGCCGCGCCTCGCCGACCCGCTCGCAGGCCAGCACCGCATCGCGCTCGTCGCAGGAGCCCGGGAACTGAACGACCCCAAACCTCATCCCGCCTCCGACCCCGGCACCCCCGGACGAATCCGAGCGGAGCTCGGATCGGTCGCCGACGCTCCCTCGGAGGAGGTGCCGGGCACTGTTTCTATCTCGTAGTCCTCGACGAGCGGGTTGGCGAGCAGCTTCTCGCAGAGCCCCTCCAGGTCGGCGCCGTCCTCGGCCTCGAGCTCGACCATGCGACCGACGCGAACGTGCGACACGCCGGCGAAGCCGAGGGCGGGTAGGGCGCGCTCGACCGCCTTGCCCTGCGGGTCGAGGATGCCCTGCTTGGGGCGGATCAGCACGCGCGCCTTCATCGCCATGAATCTAGTGCACGCGGCCGCCGGTACCGACCGGTTCGGCGGCGTCGGGCCGCTCGTGACGGCACCCGCGCGTCAGCGCTCGTCGAGGCGGCGTCTGGCCCGGCCGATCAGGCCGGAGAGGCGCGAGCGCGGCGGTGGTGGGGTCAGGTCGAGCGGCCGGTCGCCGTCTGGCTCGAGCTCCAGAATCCGCTCGTAGCCGGCCTCCTCGAGCTCCTCCTGCATGCCGATCAGTCGCGCCGCGCGGGTCCAGCGCGGATCGTCCCCGAGGTGGACGTTCCCCTCGGGGCGGAGGTTCGCGACCGTCCACTCGAGGACCGCGTCGGGCGGTGATCGGCCGATCACCCCGTAGATGCGCTCGAGCACTCCGCGCGGGTCGGCGCGCAGGTCTTCGAGGCGGACCAGCGCGTAGCGGTCGCCGAATCGCCGCCGGCCCGCGGCGCCGGTAGCCGCGAAGGCCGCCTTCCAGACCACCAGCGGGCGCAGGAAGTCGGGGAGGTCGGCGGGCAGGTCGAGCGAGCGGTCGCGCTCGAGCAGCGCGGCGGAGATGCGCCGACTCGACCACAGGCGCCGCCCGGTGCGGGCGGTGAAGAAGGTCTCCGCGTCGGGGTAGACGTCGGTGCGCCGCCGCCGGCCGAGCAGCATCGAGGCACAGACCGCGCGCGGGTCGCGGACCAGGTGCACGACGGCCGCCTGCGGGTCGAGCTCGGCGAGCTCGGGAATCTTGTGGTGCAGGCGGGTCTCCTTGATCGCGACGTTGGGCGCCCGCTCGAGCAGATGCGCGAGCAGATCGCGGCAGTGCGGCGGCAGCTCGGCCTCGAGCTCGACCTCGGCCGCGCGCGGGCCGCCCCAGTTGAAGAGCTCGATCGGCAGCTCCGGGTAGCGCTGCTCGCGAAAGCGCTCGCGGAGCACGCGTGTCTCGGCGAAGGCATCGCCCTCGCGCGCGCCGCTCCCGCCGCCGATCGTCTCGGCCTCCTCTCGAAGCGGCTCGTAATAGCAGGCCAGCTCGGGATCCTCGCGCAGAGCGTCGTAGAGGATCGTCGTTCCCGAGCGCCGCAGGCCGAGGACGAACAGGTTCACGCCGCCAGGGTACGAGAGCGGTGTCCGGCCGGGCGTCCCCGTCGCGCCGCGTTCGACCCCCCGGGCGGTCAAGCCGTCGCGAACAGGCTCATCGTGCGCTCCGGCACCGCGCGCGGGTAATAGCGCCGGTAGAGCGCCATGTAGCGCGCCTCCTCGTCGCTGCGCGGCGCCCCCGGCTCGGTCTCGACGACGGCGTGCAGCTCCTCGGTCGACGTCTCCTTCGCATCGGGGTCGAGGGCGTCGCGGGCACCGCTGCCGTCGCCGAACTGGGCCTTGGCGCGCCAGAGGATCTTCTCCGGAAGCCAGCCCTCGAAGGCCTCGCGCAGCAGCGCCTTCTCCTGCCCGCCGGGCGCCGCCAGCTTCCACTCCGGCGGCAGCTCGAGCGCGAAGGCGACCATGTCGAGGTCGAGGAAGGGCACCCGGGCCTCCAGCCCGTGCGCCATCGTCACCCGGTCAGCGCGCTGCAGGTTGAGGCTGTGCAGCTCGGAGATCGTGCGCACGAGCTCGGTGTGGAGCTCGCCGTGGTCGTCGATCGCGCGCACGTACTCGTAGCCGGCGAAGAGCTCGTCGGCGCCCTCGCCGGTGAGCACGACCTTGACGGTGTGGGCCGCGAGCTCGGCGAGCAGGTAGTTGGGCAGGGCGCTGCGCACCAGCGATGGGTCGTAGGACTCGATCGCCCGCACCACGTCCGGCAGCACCTCGACCAGCTCGGCAGGCTCGAAGACGCGCTCGTGGTGGCAGGTGCCGAGGTGCTCGGCGACCCTGCGCGCAGCGGCCAGGTCGGGGCTGTCGGGAGTGCCGACGGCGAAGGTGTGCAGGGGCTCGCCGCTGCGGCGCGCCTGGCGCACGGCGATTGCAGCCACCAGGCTGGAGTCGAGCCCGCCGGAGAGCAGCACCCCGACGGGCACGTCGGACATCAGCTCGCGCTCGATCGCGGCGACGAGCTGGTTGCGGATCGCCGCCCGCATCTCCTCCGGCGCCCGCTCGCCGACCTGCCCCGGCGGGTCCCAGCGCTGCTGGAGGTCGGGCGGTACGACGTGGTGAAAGCGTCGCAGCCCGCCCTCCGGGGTCCAGTAGTGGCCCGGCGGGAAGAGCTCGACGTCGGCCTGCCAGTCGAGATCGAAGGCCTTGAGCTCGGAGGCGAACAGGACCAGCTCCCCGTGCCGCGCCCAGAACAGCGGCTTGATCCCCACCGGGTCGCGGGCGGCGATGAAGCGCCCGTCCTCGGTGGCGGCGCAGAGCGCGTACATGCCGCGCAGGTGGCGCAGCGAGGCGGGCCCGTGCTCGCCGATCAGGTGGAGCGGCACCTCGTTGTCGGATTCGGTGCGGGGCTCGGCCCCCGCGAGCAGCTCCGCTCGTAGCCGCTTGTGGTTGTAGACCTCCCCGTTGCCGACCATCCACAGCTCGCCGTCCGGGGTTCGAAGGGGCTGGCGGCCGCCGGCGACGTCGACGATGGCCAGGCGCCGGTGGCCGAGCCAGGCGTTCTCGAACCCAACCTCGCCCTCGCCGTCGGGGCCGCGGTGGGTGAGCCGGGCGCGCATGCGGCGGCCGAGCTCGACGGGAGGCTGCCGACCGTGGATGCCGACGATCCCGCACATCTCAGCCGACGGCCTCTTCGATCTGGGCGCCCGCCACCCTCGGCGTGCGCGCGGCTTGCGAGTGCACGTGGATGATCGTAGCCGTGGCCGAAGTGCTCCCGACGCCGGCGCCGCCGCGATCAGATCGTCTTCAACAGGCCGGAGTCGACCACCACCTCGGTGCCGGTCGTGCTCGCCGAGCGCGGCGAGGCGAGCAGTGCGACCGCGTTGGCGACCTCCTGGGCCTCGGCGACCCGCCCGGTGCTGCCGGTCGGCGGGCGCGCCGCGCGAGCGCGCTCGAGGTTGCCGTGAGCGGCGGCTCCTCCTACAGCGCGCGGCCGCTGATCCGCTCGTAGGCCTCGACGTACTTGGCGCGCGTGTTGGCGACCACGTCGTCGGGCAGCTCGGGGCCGGGAGGGGTGTGATCCCAGCCGCTGCGGTCGAGCCAGTCGCGCACGTACTGCTTGTCGAAGGATGCCTGCGAGCGGCCCGGTGCGTAGTCGTCGGCCGGCCAGAAGCGCGAGGAGTCGGGGGTCAGCACCTCGTCGGCGAGCACCACCTCGGCGCCCGCCGAGGCCCCGAACTCGAACTTCGTGTCGGCGATGATGATCCCGCGCTCGGCCGCGTGCCTGGCGGCGTGCTCGTAGAGCTCGAGCGTCGCCCGGCGCAGCTCCTCCATCAGCGCCCGGTCGCCGATCAGCTCCGCGGCGCGCTCGAAGTCGATGTTCTCGTCGTGCTCGCCGAGCTCGGCCTTGGTCGCCGGCGTGAAGATCGGCTCCGGGAGCCGGTCGGATTCGTTCAGCCCGTCGGGCAGCTCGATCCCGCACACGGCGCCCGTCTCGCGGTACTCGCGCCAGCCCGAGCCCGAGAGATACCCACGCGCCACGCACTCGACCGGGTGCATCTCGAGCCGCTGCACGCGCAGCGCGCGGCCCGCGACCTCGTCGGGCACGTCCTCGGAGACGAAGTGGTTGGGGACGATCTCGCCGGTGGTCTCGAACCAGAACAACGACATCTGGGTCAGCACCCTGCCCTTGTCGGGAATCGGCGTCGGCAGGACCACGTCGTAGGCGGAGATCCGGTCCGAGGCGACCATCAGCAGGTCGTCCTCGACCTCGTACATCTCGCGCACCTTGCCGGAGGAATGGAGGCGCAGGTCGGCGAGTGCGGGGGGCATCGCCGGCGATGCTAACAACGGACCCGGGACGGGTAGTGCGAGGGCGATGGAGGAAGTCGCCGCAGGCGTCCACCACTGGAGCGCGATCCACCCGAGCACCGGTGGGCGCGCCCACTCGCACCTGCTCGAGGACTCGCGAACCGTCCTCGACCCGATGGTCGACGACGACCTGCTGGCCGCGCTCCGTGCCCGCCCGCCCGAGCGCGTCGTGCTCACCAACCGACACCACTGGCGCCAGGCCGACCGGCTGGTCGCCGAGTTCGGGTGCCCCGTCCTCTGCCCCGAGCCGGGGCGGCACGAGTTCGCGGGCGACGATTCGCGCCGCGTGCAGCCCTACTCGTACGGCGACCGCCTCGCGCCCGGCGTGCTCGCGCAGGAGTTCGCGGCGATCTGCCCCGACGACGCCGCGCTCCAGATCGCCGCCGGCGACGGCTTCCTGGCCTTCGCCGACGGCCTCGTGCACCGCGACGGCGAGCTCGGCTTCGTCTCCGACGGCCTGCTCGGCGACGACCCCGAGCGGATCAAGCGCGACCTCGTCGCCGGGCTCGAGCGGTTGGTGGAGCTCGACTTCGACGGCCTGCTGTTCGCCCACGGAGCGCCGATCGCCCACGGCGGACGCGAGGCGCTGCGCGAGTTCCTCACCGAGTTCTGAGGATCCGAGGTCGAGGATCTCGACGACGAGTCTTCGAGGAGAAGCTCGTCGCGGCCCGGGTCGAGCTTCGCGAGCCGGGGGAGCGTGCCGCCGGCTTGGAGGCCGGCGTCGACGGCGTGCTCACCCAGCTCCTCGAGCGCTGACTGTTACGGCGCCGTCATGGCCGACCGAGCGTCCCTAACGGATGCGGCGCACTACGTTAGGGACATTCGGGGTTACGACCGCGAACGAGCGTCCGTCGACGCAAGGTTCCTTCACCAGATGCTGCTGAGCCCGGAGTGGCGGTAGACGGTGGAGGACCGCGTGATCGCCGGCGCAACCGTCGAGCGGATTCCGCTCGTTGACTTCCCGAACTTCCCGATCTCGATTCCGCCCCTTGCCCAACAGCGGCGCACCGCCACCGCCTTCTCGGCATTCACCGAGCTGATCGAGATCAACGAGCGGCGGATCGAGCTGCTCGAGGATCTGGCCCGGTCCCTCCGTCGATACCCCCAACAGGTATGATGAGACGATGATGAGCCAGACGCGAGCGCCGGCCGGATACGTCGAGGACAAGGACGCGGTCCTGCGGCGCCTGGCGCGGATCGAGGGCCAGGTGCGCGGGCTGCGCGGGATGGTCGAGGACGAGGCCTATTGCGTCGACGTGCTCACCCAGGTCGCCGCGGTGACCAAGGCGCTCGAGGGGGTGTCCTTGAAACTGCTCGCCGACCACACCAACCATTGCGTGCGCGACGCCGTCGAGCGCGGCGGCGACGAGGCCGACGAGAAGGTGGACGAGCTGCTCGCCGCGGTTGAGCGCTTCGCGCGCACCCGCTGAGGCGGTCGGCGATCGAGGCGGTGACCGCGTCCGGGCCGATGCCGTCCCGGCCGGCGAGCGAGCGCCCGCCGGAGGTCGGGTTGCCGCGGGTCGTGCAGACCGCCAGATTCATGGCGCGTCCGATCCAGTTCTTCGAGCGGCACCGTCGCGAACTCGGCGAGACCTTCCGGGTGCGGCTGCTCTTCGGGCCGGGCGAGTTCGTCTTCGTCTCTGACCCGGGGTCGCTCAAGCTCCTGTTTGCGGCCGACCGGGTGAACACGATCGCGCCCGGGCGCAACGTCGTCCTCGGGCCACTGCTCGGCCCGGAGTCGCTGCTCCTGCAGAAGGACGCCGGCCACCTGCGCGCTCGCCGCCTGATGCTGCCCTCGTTTCACGGCGAGCGCATGCGTGCGTACGAGTCGACGATCCGCGAGGTCAGCGAGCGGGCCCTCGGCGGATGGCCGATCGGCCCGACGTTTCGGGCCATGCCGCGGATGCAGGCGATCACGCTCGAGGTGATCCTGCGGGCGGTCTTCGGGGTCCAGGACGCGGGACTCCGCGACGCACTGCGCGACGGTCTGCTGGCGATCCTCGCCGAGACCGCCTCGCCGGCCGCGATCGGCGCCACGATCGCGGGCCTGCGGCGCCTGCCGCGCTACCGGCGCTTCGCGCGGCTGGTCGAGCGCAGCGACGCGCTGCTCGCCGCCGAGATCGCCGAGCGGCGTCGTGACCCCGATCTCGCCGGACGCGAGGACATCCTCTCGCTGCTGGTCGCGGCGCGCTTCGAGGACGGCTCGCAGATGAGCGACGCCGAGCTTCGCGACCAGCTCATGACGCTGCTGCTGGCGGGCCACGAGACGACCGCGACCGGCCTTGCCTGGACCTTCGACCTGCTCATCCACCACCCGACGACGCTCGCGCGGCTGACCGCGGAGCTCGCCGACGGCGATCGCACCTACCTCGAGGCGGTGATCACCGAATCGCTGCGCCTGCGCCCGGTCGTGCCGATGACCGGGCGCCTGCTGCACGAGCCCGCGAGGCTCGGCGGCTACGAGCTCGACCCGGGCACCGTGGTGATGGCGGCGATCGGCCTGGTCCACACCCGAGCCGACCTCCATGAGGACCCGTATGCCTTCCGGCCCGAGCGCTTCCTCGCCGACGGCGCCCCCGAGACCTACTCCTGGATCCCGTTCGGCGGCGGCACCAGGCGCTGCATCGGTGCCGCCTTCGCCCGCATGGAGATGCGGGTCGCGATCGAGACGATCCTGCGCTCGGTCGAGCTGCGCGCCGCCGACCCCGAGCTCGAGCGCCCGGTGCGCCGTAACGTCACCATCTCGCCCGCCAACGGAACGCGGGTGATCGCCTCGCCGCGCGCCGACGGGCGCCTCACCGGCGGCTAACCCGACAGCTCGTCGAGCCGCGCCATCACCCCGGGCACGTGGCCCAGATAGGCGCCGTAGTCCAGGCCGGCAACCTCCTCGGCTGCGCGTCCGGGGGTGGCCGGGTCGGTGGCGAGTCGCTCGGTCAGCAGCTGCTGGAACGGGATTCCCTCGTCCCACGCCCGTTGCGCTGACTCCTGCACGATCCGGTAGGCGTCGTCGCGGGTCATCCCCGACTCGATCAGCGCGGTCAGCGCTCGCTGGCTGTGCAGCGCCCCGTGCGTGAGATCCAGGTTGGCGCGCATGCGGTCGGCGTGCACCGTCATGCCCTCGACCAGCCGCGCCGCCAGGTGCTGCATGTAGTCGAGCGCGATCGTCGCATCGGGCAGGATCACGCGCTCGGCGCCCGAGTGCGAGATGTCGCGCTCGTGCCAGAGCGCCACGTTCTCGAGCCCGGCCTGCGAGTAGCCGCGCAGGACCCTGGCCAGGCCGCAGATGCGCTCCGCGGTGATCGGGTTGCGCTTGTGGGGCATCGCCGAGGAGCCCTTCTGGGCTCCGGAGGCGAACGGCTCCTCGACCTCGCGCACCTCGGTGCGCTGCAGGTTTCGGATCTCCTGGCCGAAGCGCTCGAGCCCGGTACCGGCCAGCGCGACCGCCTGCAGGACCTCGGCGTGGCGGTCGCGCGGGACGACCTGGGTCGAGAGGTCCTCGGCGCGCAGGCCCAGCCGGTCCATCACCGCGGCCTCGACCGAGGGCGGGATCGAGGCGTAGGTGCCGACGGCGCCCGAGAGCTTGCCGACCGCGGCCTGCTCGAAGGCGCGCCGCAGGCGGGCGAGGTTGCGGTCGGCCTCGAAGGCGAAGCCGGCCAGCCGCAGCCCGAAGGTGGTCGGCTCGGCGTGGATGCCGTGGGTGCGCCCGACGGTGAGCGTCTCGGCGTGCTCGCGCGCCCGGGCGATCAGCGCGTCGCGATAGGCCGTGGCCCCCTCGAGCAGGATCGTCCCCGCCTCGACCAGCTGTAGCGCAAGCCCCGTGTCGAGCACGTCGGAGGAGGTGAGCCCGTAGTGGACCCAGCGCCCCTGCTCGCCGACCGCGGCGGCGACCACGTCTACGAACGCGGCGACGTCGTGGTTGGTGGTGCGCTCACGCTCACGCACCGCCTCGACCTCGAAGGCGGCCCACTCGCGGGCGGCCGCCGCGGCGTCGGACGGGACGGCGCCCGCCGCCGCCCACGCCTCGGTTGCCGCCAGCTCGACCTCGAGCCAGCCGCCCATGCGGCGCTCGTCGGTCCACACGGCGCCCATCTCATCTCTCGTGTAGCGGCTGATCACGTCAAGCTTGCCTCGGCCACCCCGCCACCCCCGGACGCGAAGCCGAGGAGGTGGGCGGGCGGTTGCTCTACGCGGTGATTATGCGCACCGCGAGCAGGCCGGCGTTGCGGGCACCGTCGATCGCGACGCAGGCGACCGGCACCCCGGGCGGCATCTGCGCCGCCGAGAGCAGCGCGTCGAGC
>WHSW01000103.1 GCA_009379895.1 Solirubrobacterales bacterium | reverse complement strand
CTTTCCCACCACGACGGCTGGCTACGGAGAGCTGCTGGACTGGCTCCGCGCCTTCGGCACGCTCGAGGTGGTCGCGGTCGAGTCGACCGGCTCCTACGCGGCCGCGCTGGTGCGCTATCTGCGCCGCCGCGAGGTCGCGGTGCTCGAGGTCAACCAGCCGCACGAGCACACCCGCCGGCGGCGGGGTAAGAGCGACGCGATCGACGCCGAGATGGCGGCCCGGCTCGCGCTGGCGGCAAGGCCACGGCTGTCCCGAAGCAGACCGACGGAATCGTCGAGTCGATCCGGCTGCTGCGCGCTGCGCGCGAGAGCGCCGTGAAGTCGCGCAGCGCGGCGCTGGTTCAGCTCGGTGGACTGATCATCAGCGCTCCGCAGCAACTGCGCGATCGGCTTGCCTGCCGCACCACGCTGCGCGGCAAGGCCGCCCTCGCTCGCCGCTGGCGAGCCTCCACCGAAGAGCTCGCCCGGCCCACCCACGCCGCGAAGTTCGCCTTGCGCTCGATTGCCAGGCGGATCGACACGCTCGACGCCGAGATCGCCGGGCTCGACCGACGGCTCGAGCAGCTCGTCCGCGCGGCAGCGCCGCGCACCATCGAGCTGCTCGGGATCTCAACCGGACACGCCGGCCGGCTGCTGGTCACCGCCGGGCAGAACATCGAGCGCCTGCGCGGCGAAGCAGCGTTCGCAGCGCTCTGCGGCGCGAGCCCGGTCCCCGCCTCCTCCGGCAAGATCACCCGTCATCGCCTCAACTATGGCGGCGACCGCCAGGCGAACCGAGCGCTTCACCTGATCGCCGTCTGTCGCCTGCGCTACTGCGAGCGTACCCGCGCCTACGCGCGACGCCGCGGCGCTGAAGGCAAGACCAAGCCGGAGATCATTCGCTGCCTGAAGCGCTACATCGCCCGCGAGGTCTACCACGCACTACGCGCGGACCTCGCCGCGATCGACCCGCGACCGGCGATCCGCGACACCACCATCATCTGTGGCGCCGGACCGATCGGCATCACCCGACGCCGCACTTGACATCTATAGGAACGTCCCCCGTTTGCGGGGGTTTTCGCGTCCGAGGGGCACACCAGCATGGGGCCGTCCCTCGATCGCGGAGGTCGGCGATGCCCCAGAACTTCATCGAGTGCGACCGCGAGCAGGAGCTTCTGCTCCCACCCAGCCTGCGCGACTGGCTCCCCGACGATCACCTCGCCTGGTTCGTCGCCGACGCGGTCGAGGAGATCGATCTCGTCGCCTTCTACGGCGCCTATCGCCAAGACGGCTGGGGCCGCGCCGCGTTCGAGCCGAAGCTCATGGTCTCGCTATTGCTCTACGCCTACGCGGTCGGTGAGCGCTCATCGCGTGGGATCGAGCGGCGCTGTCGCGAGGACGTCGCCTTTCGCGTCCTCGCGGCCAACCAGATCCCCGACCACGCGACGATCGCGCGCTTTCGCGCCCGCCACGAGCAGGCGCTCGCCGACACCTTCGAGCAGGTGCTCGCGCTCTGCGCCAGGGCCGGCCTGGTCTCGGTCGGGCTGGTCGCGCTCGATGGCAGCCTGATCTCGGGCAACGCCTCCCAGGGCGCGACCCGCGCCTACCCGCAGATCCGCGCCGAGGTCGAGCGCATGCTCTGCGAGGCGGCCGAGACCGACGAGCGCGAGGACGCCGAGTTGGGCGACGCACGGGGTGACGAGCTCCCGGTCGAGCTTCGAGATCGGCGCTCGCGGCGCGAGCGCCTTGCCCGCTGCAAGGCCGAGCTCGAGCGAGAGCACGACGAGGAGCAAAAGGCACACGAGGAGAACCTCGCTTGGCGTGCCGCCTGGGAGGCCGAGCACGGGCGCAAGCTCGGCGGGCGCAAGCCCAAGCCGCCCGACCCCGATGCGCTTGCCAAGCTCACGATCAACACCACCGACCCCGACACGCGAGTGATGAAGCGCGCCGGCGGCCGCTCGTTTCAGGGCTACAACGCCCAGGTCGTCGCCAGCCCCGAGCAGGTGATCGTGGCCGCCGACGTGACCCAGCAATCCAACGACTCAGGCCAGCTCGCTCCGATGGTCACCCAGGCCGCGGCGGCCCTGCGTGAAGCCGGGATCGATGAGCCGATCGGCACGGTCCTGGCGGACGGCGGCTACTGGAACTCACCACAGATCACAGCGGTCCGTGGCCAGGGGATCGATGTCCTCGTCCCGATCGAAAACCGCCGGCGCACCGCGCCGCGAACGCTCTCGGCCCGCCGGGGCCCCGAGGCGAAACGGATCGAGGCGGTGCTCTCCAAACCCGACGGCAAGGCGCTCTACAGACGAAGACAGCAGATCGTCGAGCCGGTTTTCGCCAACACCAAGGTCATCCGCAGGGCCGACCGCTTCCAGCGGCGCGGGTTAGCGGCCTGCCGAGCCGAGTGGAAGCTGATCGCGGCCACTCACAACCTCTTGAAACTCTGGCGGGCCGGGCTCGCCGTCGCCGGGACGGGTGCCGCGGAGCCGTTGCCCGCCTAACGACCCCCGGGGCGCCGGGGTCGGGATCGAACTCTCACCCCAGGCCGCGCGTGGCCGAGCAGGCGTGAAGCCGCCCTGCAGGGCTTTGCGCGACGGCCTCTCGGCAAGCTCGACACCGAACGGATGGTCCCGCTGGACGACGAAACGCTTGAGATCATCGACGGGATCGTCGAGCAGCGCTGCTCCCGCGGCCCGCTGCCGCACCCGAGAACGGGCCGGCTCGCCGAGTTCCTGCTCTGCCACCACGGCAAGCGGATCTCCACGCAGGCGCTGCGCGACGAACTGGACCGCGCCGCGGCCACGGCCGGCCTCGCGCACGTCACTCCGCACCAGCTGCGCCACACCTACGCGACCGCGCTGGTCAACGCCGGCTGCTCGCTGCAATCGCTGATGGAGCTGCTCGGCCACGTGTCGGCGACGATGAGCCTGCGCTACGGCAAGCTGTTCAGCTCAACGGTGCGTGCCGACTACGACCGCGCGCTCCAGCAGGCCAAGGCCACCATCGGGCAGCCGCTGGACGGGACGGTCTCGCTGCCCATGGCGGAGCTCACGGGCCAGGCCGACTGGCGCCAGGCGCCGCTGATCAAGGCTCGGCTCGCGGGCGGCTACTGCGTGCGCACCGCCGCCCAGGGCGTCTGCCCGTACACCAACGTCTGCGGGCACTGCCCCAACTTCCGCACCGACGCCGCGTTTCTGCCCGTGCTCGCGACCCAGCGCAAGGACGCCGAGCTGCTCGCCAAAGACGCCGAGCAGCGCGGCTGGGGCGAGGAGGCCGCCCGCCACCGCCGCCTGATCGCGCGCCTCGACAAGCTGATCGACCAAGCCCAGGCCGAGAGCGCGTGAGCGACGACCCAGCTCCCCAGCTGCAGGCCGTCCGCACCGCGTGCACCGAGCTGCTGCGCGCCGGCGAGCGCGTCACCTTCCCCAAGATCGCCGCGCGCACCGGGATCAGTCGCGCCACCCTCTACCGCCAACGCCAGCTGCGCGAGCTGATCGACCAGCACCGCCACCCGGCCGGCGAGACGCTCACCCTCACCGCCCTCGCCGCCCAGGCCGACCAGCTGCAACAAACGCTCGACGCGCTCGCCGCCAAGGTCCGCCGCCACGAAGAACAACTCCGCCGGGCGGGGTCTACGCAAACGCGAGCACGTGCTCGTCGCTGAGTTCGTCGCCGCTCACATCAGCCGGATAATCGAAGAAGAGCAGGTCGACCTCGAGGTTGAGCAGGTCGGCGACACTGAAGAAGACCGCCTCCTGGACCTTCGCCTCGGCGTCGGCGTCTGAGAGCACGTCCATCGCCCGGTAGGCCTGGTCCTCATCCATCTCGGCGAGGCCGGGGATCGAGGCGTCGCGTGAGGCCCACTCCGAGGCGGCGAGCTTCGATTGCGCAGCGAGCGCTCGGTTGGCGACCAGGGCGAAGAGGATCCGCTCGACGTCGGTTCCGAAGCGCCGCCGCCCGAGCGCTCCGGCGATCGCCTCGGCGACCCCGAGCCGGCGCCACAGCGCGTCGAGCGCCCAGGCCCCGCCGAGCGGCCGCGAGCCGGCGACCTCGAGGCCCTCGCCTTCGGTCCCCTCGATCGGCGCCCGCTCCTCGGCGGCGGGGTCGGTGTAGCGGGTGATCGAGCGCGCCAGGCGGCGCAGGCCGTCGACATCGAGGCGGTCCTCGCGGCCGAGGTTGAGCAGGACCTCGGCGCGGGTCACCCCGCCGACGCGACGGTTGTGGGCGAGCTGGAGGTAGCGGACTACCGAGCCGTCCTTGCGTCGGCGTTGGGTCGAGCGTAGGTACATGCCCACACAACTACCACGAGCAGCGGACAACTCCTGCTATCCAGCCTCCTGCCGTGTGCCCACGATTTCCGACCCTGCGCGACCCCCACTTCGCTTGTTCAAGCGGTTTTCGGACCAGAAATGACCTCTATGTGCCTGCTAACTGCGGAACTCCGGTTGAGTGCTCTCTGCGTATCGACGAGGCCGCTCCCGTTCACCGCTGCGCCCCCGGCGTCCGTGACGCCTGGCTTCGGCCGCTCTCGTCGATCAGGGCGCGCGAGTCGACCGGATGCATGAGAATGGCCGAGTCTGGCGACACCGCCGCCCTACCATCGTTGCGATGACGAGTTCTCACGAAGAAGCCCGCGTTTTCGAAGAGTGGCTGTGGTCGCTTGACCAGACGCGCCTCGACAGCTTTTCGCTGCTCGAGTTGCAGCGGATTGCAACTCAGGCTGCTCTCGTGCTGCCGCAGCTGACCTTTCTAACGGTGGTCGCCGAGTCTGACGCTCCCGCAGAGGTGCTGTCGTCGGCTGCTGGCGTTCGCGAGTCACGAGTCGGTGAGCGCCTGGCGTTGCTACGCGTCGGCAGCGGACGGGGCCGATACGTTGTCGCCGCGGCGCCCGCGGCGGATGGGGTCGTTCATCTTTTCGGAGCCCCTCCGGTAACCGACAGCCGCTGGCGCCGAGTCGAGGAAACTTGGATGCGGTCCGCGGCTCCCCGCATGGCCAAGGTGATCTTGAACCGCTCGGACTTCGAGGGAATCGGCGATGCACTCACCGAGCATGGGTCGATCGAGGTAGCACGGATGACGGCGCGGGTGCTTCGGGATCACTCGTCCTATTCGCGCGGATGGCCGAGCGAGCCGCACATTAGGCGCTTGACTCACAGGGAGGCGCTCGCGGAAACCGACGGCATGATCGTCCGGACCCTGACGCTGCAGGTTGGCGCTAACACCCAGGTTCATCTTCGACGCGAGGCCGGGGCAAGCTTCTACCGTGGAGACTTCCGGATGTTCGCCGACGTCGTCCTTCGTCGGCTGACGACTGCGGCTGCCGAACGGCGCGAGTTGCTTAGTGATCGCCAACGGGCCCCGAGGGAGACGGCCGCGCAACTCCTCTCGATGAAGTTGTCGGACCTCGATCTCGACGAATCGTCGGTTCGCGCGCAGCTGGTCGATGCGGTCTCCGGGATCCATGGCATGCAGGCCGCCGTCCTGCACGAAAACCCGTATCTGCACGTGCTCGTGTCCGACTTCCTAAGCGGAGCGAGCTTTGACGTCGTCGTAACCGATGAGAGACGGCTCGACATCATCCCGGGGCTGCGTTCGTCGGTCGGCAGTCTCGCTCGACTCACCGACGCCTTGGGCTCGGCAATGGGCATGAATGAGCTGACGCTCGCCCCAGCGGTTGCCGATCTGAGCGAAGAAGAGCTTCTCGCGTCGTTCTGACGCCGAGCGGTCTTCGATGCCTGGAGCCTTCGAAGATCTCGTCCGGGACTACCGCGGCTACGACCGCCGGGTCGACATCATCAGCGCCTTCGAGTTCTTCTTTGCCCGCGTTCCAGAGATGGCCGCGACCGTGCGTCATTTTGAGCGCTTTCCGCGATACGAAGCCGCAGACGGTCGGGAGGTCGCGCCCGATTTCACGGTCCTGTTTGTTGACGACACGATGTTGGTCGGCGAGCTTTCGAGCCTGGCGCGCAGCGATGAGAGCCTGCGCGACTTGACGAGCCAGATCGGACGGTACGACGCGTTGGAGTACGGACCATCCGCGTCGCGTGCTGGCGGTGGGCACGATCTCGCCAAGGTCGAAGACATCGACGTGCTGCTCGTCATGCCCTCGCACGTATCGAACTACGCGTGCGATCGAATCGCGGCCGCTGCCGCCGACCCGGCTGACCCGTACATGCCGCGGCGCCCGCCCAGCATCCTCAGCTGGAACCTCGATCCCGACGACGCGTACACGTTCAAGTACGGCAACCCCCGACCCCGCGGGCACGGGCGGTCGCCGAGCCTCGAGGAGTGGCTGCTGAAGAGCGCCGACACGCTACGCGGGCACGCTCGTCACTTCCTCACGATCAAACAGGCAAGACGGTTCATGAACGACCGACCGGTCGCCGCGTACACCGCGACGATCCTTTGGCTCGAGGCTCTACCGCAGCTGGCCGGCGGCCCGCCCCCCATAGACATCGACACGACGCCGTCCGATGTCACCGCCTGGTTGCGCGAAAACCTGGGGGCGGGTGACGTAAACATGGTGAGGTCCGCGTTCGAGTTCCTTCAGCGAGCAGGCTTGGCGCGGCCGGTGGCGGAGGGCTGGCGGATCGGGTGGAGAGTTGTGGCCGCGTCTCATCACGACCTTGCACGTGAACTCGTCCGACGCCACCTATCGCGTCCGACCGGCCCCCCGACGCTCCGGGACAGAGAGCAAGCGGAAGCGGAGCGTGCGCGCGGGGTGGAAGCCGAGGCAGCGTCGGACCAGCCCGAGCTTGCGTTCGGCACCGAGCCGTAGCGCCCCTCGACGCGGGGGGCGCAGCGCCGGGAGGCGCCCACGGAGGTCCGCTCGATGCAACGCGCGCGGGCGCGCTTGATCCTCCGCTCGGCTCAGCACCAAGGCGCCGGGCGCAACCACCTTCACTCGAATCGAGTCCGCGCCGAGCTAGAGCGCGAGCACGCGAGCGCCGCGCGCCGGTGGGGAGGCGGGCACCTCAGCCTGTTGGCTCGGATCCGGCTGCCGCGTAGGGCTTGGTGGCCAAGTAGGGAAGATCCCTCTATTATCCCCCCCCTCTAGAACCTCGGCTACAGATCGGGGAAGGATGCGGAGGACGAGTACAGCCCACGCGGGGGAGCGGGGATGATCGCCCTCCTGCTCGGCGGGGTGGCGCGGCGGGCGATCCTGCTCGTGCTGGCGCTGATCGTCGGCGCCTACCTCGGTACGGGGGCGATCGAGGGGTGCGCGAACGAGGGCGCCGAGCGGGCCGAGCGACTGGCGCGCGATGCGCCGCGCGGCGCCGGGGAGGGGCTCGCCGAGCGAGCGCAGCCGATCGGAGCGGCGCTCGGCTCGGCCTGGAAGGTGGCGAGGTGGGGCTTGCTCGCCTTGGCGGTGCTCTGGGCGGCGCTGCTTTGCGTTCGCGCGTCGGCGCGACGGCGCCGCCGCTACGTGTGGCTTCGGATCGTCCCGCATCGCTCCGATACCGCGGGGCTGGAGTCGGTGATGGCCCTGTGGGAGTCGTGGCGCCACCAGCAGGCGCAGCGCTGGTATGAGCGCCTGCCGCTCGGCCAGCCCGGGCTCGGGCTGGCGGTCGTCCACAGCTACGGCGAGGGCGGCTATCGCACCGAGCTGGTGGTCGCGGTCGAGGACGACGGGCAGCGCGTCCGCGGGTTGACCGGGGCGCTTCGGCTGGCCTACGAGAACGTTCGCGTGCGCGAGTGGGAGGGCGAGCTGCGCGAGCCGGAGGCGATCATCCGGCTGAAGAAGCGCGAGAACTGGACCACCGCACTGCGGACGCCGTTCGACGTTCGCGACGAAGAGCGCTTTGAGCACGTGGTCGACGGGCTCGTCGCCGCGCTCGAGACGCTCGAGCAAGAGGCGGTCGTGCAGCTGGCGCTCTGCCCGGTGCCGCGGAGCTTCGAGCGGCTCTCGCGCGCGGTCCGTCGCCAGGCCGAGGACGACTTCGTGCGCGGCGAGGGCGCGGGGCGCTACTCGGAGGTCTCGGGAGAGGAGATGCGGGGCGCCGCGGTCGGGACCGCCTGGCGCTCGCTGTTCTTCTGCGACATCCGCGTCGGCGCCGAGACGCAGGCGACGGCGCGCCAGATCGCCGGCGTGGTCCAGGGGGCCACGAAGGAGCAGAACGAGCTGCGGCCCCGGCACACGGTGGTGCGCCGGGGCCTGTATGCGCGGCGGATCCGGCGGGGGCTCGCTAACCCGCTGCCCTCGTGGCGCCGCGGCGTGGTGTCAAGCGCCGAGCTCGCCTGCCTGTGGCGGCTTCCGGATCCGTTTCAGAACCCCGGTGCGCTAGAGCGGGAGGTGGTGCCGGTGCTGGCGCCGCCGCGCCGCGTGCCGCGGGTGGATCGCGAGCGGGCCCTGCTTCGCAGCCAGGGCGGCGAGTACCTGGGCGCGCGCGAGGACGATCTGCGCCTGGGCACGGCGATCGTCGGCGGCCAGTACTCGGGCAAGACCTCGCTGCTTCTGCGCTGGTTCGTCCAGCGCATCAACCGCCCGAACACCGCCGGCGTCCTGTATGACCCGAAGGGCGACGCGGCGCTCGAGGCGCTTCGCCACATCCCCGCCGACACGGTCGTTCACTACATAGACGCGGCGCGGCCGGAGGCGGGGATCTCGCCGCTGATGATGTCGGCGAGCCCGAGTCAGATCGCCGAGGCGGTGACGGCGGGGATCGTGGAGGCCTATCGCACCGACCAGGGCGAGGTGCAGCTGCTGCAATCCGCGCGCCGGTTCATCCACCAGTCGACGATGGCCTCGGCGCGCTGTTATGACCCGCCGACCTTCTGGCACCTGTGGCTGCTTTGCTCGCCGGAGGAGTCGGTCGACGAGATGCGGCTCAAGCTCGCCCGTGAGCTCGTCCACGACCGTGAGATGGCGGCGGTGGCGCTCGCGTTCCAGCAGCTCAACGTGCAGCTGCGCGGCGCGCGCTCGGCGATGATCCAGCGCCTCGACAGCCCCGCGAACAAGATCTACGGGCTGCTCGACCCGAAGCTCGATGCGGTCCTGCGCCATCCCCACCAGGTCGACGTCGGCAAGGTGATCGAGCGGCGCGAGGTCCTGATCGTCAACGGCGCCGCCGGTACGTTCGGCCCCGAGTACGCCTCGATGCTGGCGCTGATGGTGCTGGCGATGGTCCATCGCTCGATCGCCGCGCAGCAGGACCTGCCACCGCCCGAGCGCGCGAACGTCGCCCTGGCGCTCGACGAGGCGTGGATGTTCTTCAGCCCGACGCTGGCCGAGCTCCTGGCGATGGACCGAAGCGCGGGGTTGCTCGCGGCGCTCGCCTGGCACCTGAGCGCGCAGATCCCAAATCCGCAGATGCGCGCCACGGCCTACGGGCTGCTTCGAAACCGCTACTTCTTTGCGCTCGAGCGTGAGGATGCGCGCGAGCTGGCGGACTACCTGCAGCCGATCCACCTCGACCTGCTGCAGGCGAATCCCGCGGTTCGCGAGCAGCTGCGGATCGGCCCCGAGGTTCTGGCGCGGATGCCGCGCCACTGGGCGGCGGTCGATCAGTACGTCGAGTCGGGAAAGGTCGACTCGTGGATGGGCGAGACGATCCCGATGGAGGCGGACGCGCGCGAGGAGCTGAGCCGCTATCACCTGGAAGCGCAGCGCGAGCGCGGCGGGCGGGCGGCGGGCGACGACGATCTGCGACCGCCGGAGGGAGTGGTGAGCATCGCGCGCCGCGACCCCGAGGTCGGTGATCTGGTCGACGCGCTGGCCCCGCGCGGCGGCGGCGGGCTGGTGGCGAGCGCTGATGCCCCCGCGCCACGAGCGGCGCAGGCGAGCCCCGAAGACGGTGCGGCGGCTGGACCGAACGGCGGTGACGGCGACAGCGAAGCTGTGACGAGGGATGGCCCGCCGCGGGTTCGCGCGAAGGCTAAAGCACCGGCGAAAGGCGGTGGCGCGGCGGAGGAGATCGACCAGCACAAGTCCCTCGTCGGCGAGCCCGGAAGCGCCAACGGCGTCGAGGCGTCGGCGTCGTTTCGGGGGCTGGCGCGCTACGAGCGCATCAAGGGCATCGAGTGGGCGAAGGAGGTGGCGTGTCGAAACCCGCAGCCGCGCACCGGGAGGCGACGCGCCTCGGAGAGCGAGGGCGAGCGCCGGGCGCGCCTCAAGGGGCTGTGGGTGCTCGACGAGTCGGAGCCGATCCCGAACGCGCGCGAGCTCGAGATCCTGCGGGCGCTGTGGGAGTTCAACTTCCTCGAGTCGGGGCAGATCGCCCACCACCTGCTGGGGAAGAACGGCCGCCCGGCCAGCGCCTCGACGGTCTCGCGCGTCATGGGCCGCCTCTACAAGGAAGGCTGGGTGCGCAGGCTGAAGGTGACCACCGGCCCCGGGCGCGATCCGTGGATCTACGCGATCTCCCGCGGCGGGTTCGAGATCTGCCGGGTGCTGCTGACCCGCGAGGGCCGGGCGATCGACGAGAACGAGCGCTGGCCCGAAGAGGAGGCGGGGGCGCCGGCGGATCGGGGGAAGGAGGGTCGAGCGGGGATCGAAGGCCAGCGCTGGCGGCGCTCGGAGAAGCAGGCGGCGCAGTCGGTCCTGCACGAGATCGGCGCGGCGGAGTGGACGCTGCGCTTCGCGCGCGATCTGGCGGTCAACTGCGTGCTCGAGGCCCGCGGCCCGAGGCGCAGCTGGCTGCTGCCGCCGACCAGGATGGAGCGCGGCGAGCGCCGTCAGCTGCGGCTCGAGGAGCTGGCGAAGGGGGCGCCCGGAGAGCAGACGCTGGGCCTCATCGACCGCTGGGGCGCCCTGCGCCCGGACGCCGCCTGCGAGCTCGAGCTCGAGTCGAAGGAGGGCCGGGTGCGGCGGGTCGACCTGCTCGTCGAATACGAGCGCCAGCGCCGCCCCGGGGAGCGGATCCGCGAGAAGCTTCAGAACTACGACGCCTACCGAACGGCGTGGTGGCGGGTGATCGACCGCTACGGCCGCGTCCACGGAGAGCCCGCGATCGTCGTCGTTGTGGTGGCCGACGGGGAGGCGGCGCGCCGCTACGCCGAGCTCGCGGACGCGGTGATGACCGGAACGGTGGCCGCGGTCGGGCACGGGCCGAGGGACGCCCGCTACCCGGGACGCCAGGGCGTCTTCTTCTGCGCCGAGGCCGACGTGCACCGGCGCACCCTGCGCGCCTACAGGCTGGACCCGATGCCGCCGGCGCTGCGCGAGCGCGTGGCACGGAACGCGCGCGAGCGCGCCGCGGCTCGCAAGCCGATGCTGCGGCAGGTGAGCCTTCTCCCGGACGGCTACCTGGTCGAGCCGGCGGGGGCTAAGGCGGAGTAGGGGCGGAGGCGGAAGCGCCGGCGCCCGTGACAGCGGCGGCGGCGCCGTCCGTCGGGCTCGATGGCGAATTGCTTGCACGGGGAGGCGAGAAACCGCTTGACCATGCGGTGTGAAAGCAAGTGAGGCCGGGCTGCAAACAAACCCGGCGGAATGCAAGCAAAGCGCCGGGCGGCCGCCGCGCCCGCAATCAAGCGCCGCCGCAAGTCCGTGCCCGAGGGCGACTGCGCCGCTTGGACAAGCGCCGCAGCGGGCGGCGATGCCGAAACGCCGGCGGAACCTTGATGTGTTCGCACCGAGTGTCGGGTGAGAGGTAGGCCGCCCTTGACGGGATCGTGCCTGAAGGCTTAGGTTGCGGGCTCTTCCTTCGGTCTTCTTCTGACTCTTCCCCACAGCCGCGACGGGCTCTAAGCGTCGGCTCACCGCTGCCTTGTCTCGTTGGCCTTCTGCGTGGTCTGTTCCGTGACGCGCTGTTGTTGGGCGCACGAATTCGCGAGGCACTGGGTCCGGGAGGCCGGGATGATTTCGCGCCATGGAGGTGCGGATATGACCCCCGAGGTCAACGACGGGACGATTGCGCTGCGAGCGGAGGCCCTCGCAAAGGCGCGCTGAGCGACGGCGGTTCGGTACGAGTCGAGCAAGGGGTTCCTCGCTCACCGGCGCGAGGAGCACGAGAAACTCCGCGCGGCCGGACGCTGAAGCGCCGTGCCAACGCACGAGGAGGCTGGCGCTTCGGGCGCGAGTGCGCCGGCTGCCTGGCGAGATGCCGGAGGCGGTTCGTGACGACCTTGGAGGCGTTCGTCGCGGGCGGTGGCTCGGGGCAGTTCCGGGCCATCCTGCCTGGGAAGCGGGTGCGCTCCGCAAGGGGGTCTGCGGGAGATGGCGTCCGCCGGCAACGGGCGGGGCGACGTTCGAGATGGAGCCCGGCCGGAAAGCGCCCCGCATGTCAGCTCAGTTCTCCCGCGATCTCAGAAAAACACGAGAAAGGGTGAGAAATGGTTAGATCGAGATGGCGACGACCAACGACGATGGACCGCTACGCGAACCCCTACAACCCCGGCGCCGGCACCCAGCCGGCGGTCCTCAGCGGTCGGGAGACGGAGCTCGAGCGCTTCGACCTGCTGGTCGGGCGACTCGAGCGCGGCGGCAACGAGAAGAGCCTGATCGTTCACGGCCTGCGCGGCGTGGCAAGACCGTGCTGCTCAACCGGATGGCGGGCGCCGCCGACGAGCGCGGCTGGATCGCGGAGTTCACCGAGGTCCGCCGCGAGGACGACCTGCGACTGCTGATGGCAA
Organism: Solirubrobacterales bacterium; assembly: GCA_009379895.1. Taxonomy (GTDB): domain Bacteria; phylum Actinomycetota; class Thermoleophilia; order Solirubrobacterales; family 70-9; genus WHSW01. Next base: position 1,246 of record WHSW01000103.1, on the reverse strand, counting down.
GAAGCGGCCAGCTCGCCCTGCGGCGGCTGGAGCGGCGCGGGATCGTGCGCGCGGCCTGGGAGCGGGCGGTGGGGACCCTGCGCTCGTTCACCGCGACGCTCAGCAGCGACGGCTCGGTCAGCCTCGGCTTCGAGGTCCAGCCGCTGGCGGGGGCGGCGGACTCGGGCGATCTCGAGCACGACCTGGTGGCGCTGTTCATGGAGCTCGGCACGCTCGGGCGCGAGGCCGGCGCCGGGATCGTCTTCTTCTTCGACGAGCTGCAGCTGCTCGGCCTCGCCGAGCTGGAGGCGCTGATCGCGGCCGTGCACCGGATGAACCAGCTCCAGCTGCCGGTGGCGGTGGTCGGCGGCGGGCTGCCGACGCTCCCGGGGCGGTGCCTGGAGGCAAAGACGTACTCGCAGCGCCTGTTTGGCTTTCCGGCGCTGGGGCGCCTCGCTGAGGGCGCGGCGACGTCGGCGCTGGTTAAGCCCGCGCAGGCGCTCGGAGTGAGGGTCACCGATTGCGCTATCGGGAGGATCCTCGCAGCGAGCGAGGGCTATCCCTACTTCCTCCAGGAGTGGGGGAAGGCGGCGTGGAACGCCGCCTCGGCGAGGGCGAGCAGAGCTCGGGCGCGGTCGCGACGGCGCTGGGATACGACGACCCGCGGCACGCATCGGCGGCGCGCTCGGGGTGCATCGAGAAGGGCCTCATCTACCAGGCCGGCCACGGGAAGCTCGCCTTCACCGTGCCGCACTTCGCGCGCTATCTGACGCGCGCGGGCGCGTCCGGCTGAAGCACACGGTGCTCGACGGGTAGCGGTCGGCCTCGCGAGCCGCCGCGCGGGGCGGGAGGCCCGCCTCACGGGGGGCGCGCGGTTCGGCTGGGTCGCGAGACCCTGGCGCCGATCCGAGCGCCGCAACAGAGACCTAGCAAAGCGAAAGGCCCTCGGGATCAGACCCCGGGGGCCTTTCTCGTGCCCGGCCCGACGGCCGGGGAAAGGAGCTGCAGATGCAGCCCACAACACAGCACCACCATAGCGTTCCGGTCGGCGAGGGCCTCGCCGTGATCGCCGGCGAGCCGGTCGCCGCCCGGCCCTGCGAGGGCTGCGGGCGGACCCTGATCGAGATCGACCGCTGCTGCGCCTGCGAGCCGCCGCGGCGGACGACGAAAAGCGCGTGGCGCACCTGGTGACCCTGTTCAGTCAGCGCCTCGGCGCCGTGATGGCCGCGAAGGTGGACTACGCCGGCCGCATCGTGCACGTGTCCCC
>WHSW01000102.1 GCA_009379895.1 Solirubrobacterales bacterium | reverse complement strand
AGTACCGGCGCGAGATCCTCGAGGGGCGCGACATGTCCGAGGTCGCCCAGCAGGAGGTCGAGGAGGTCGTCGGCCGCCTGGTCGAGACCTACACGCCCGGCGAGATCTTCGAGGACTGGGACCTCGGCGGCCTCGAGGGCCACGCCGGCGGCCTCTGGCCGCTCGGCCAATCGCTCTCCGAGCTCGACCCGCAGAGCTCGAATCGCGAGCGGATCGTCGAGCTGATGACCGAGGACGCGCTCGCCGCCTACGGCCGGCGCGAGGAGGAGTTCGGCGCCGAGCTGATGCGCTACCTCGAGCGCCAGATCCTGCTCCAGATCATCGACAACCGCTGGCGCGAGCACCTCTACGAGATGGACTACCTGCGCGAGGGCATCCACCTGCGCGGCTTCGCCCAGATCGATCCGCTGGTCGCCTACAAGAACGAGGGCTACACGATGTTCCGCGACCTGATGGCCTCGATCTGGGAGGAGTTCACGCGGGTGATCTTCCACGTCGAGGTCAACATCGAGCCCGCCGAGGCCGAGCGGATGTTCGACGAGGAGGAGCGCCGGCGCGGTGGCGACGTCCAGTACTCGGGTGGCCAGGGCTCCGCGCAGCCGTCAGCGATCAACGAGGCGCGGGCCGGCGGGGTAGCGACCGCGGCCGATGCCGCGGCGGCGCCCGCGACGGCGAGCGGCAACGGCGAGCCGACCAACCCGGCGACCGTGGTCAAGACCGAGCAGGAGAAGCTCGGCCGCAACGACCCCTGCTGGTGCGGCTCGGGCAAGAAGTACAAGAAGTGCCACGGGGCGTAGCCCGCGCTCGCGCGGGCTTGGCCACGACGCTCGCCGGCGCCCTCGCGACCCTCGCCGCCGTGGTGCCCGCGCTCCCTTCCGAGGCCGACGCCGCCCGGCAGACGGTGACGCTCTCCGGACGCGCCTACGCCTTCAACCACATGGACACGCCGCTCGCCGGAGCGACGATCCGCGTCCGCGAGCTGCCGCGCCTGGCGGCGACGACGGACGCTCGCGGCGACTACGCGCTCGAGGTGCCCGACGAGGCCAACCTCACCCCCTACATCGCGCCGCCGCCGGGCTACAACGAGATCGATCTGCAGACCTTCCACCCACGGGGCAGCTCGATCGAGAACGCGAACTTCCAGGTTCCAGCCGACGCCGAGTACAACGGGCTCGCGGCGCTGCTTTCGGTACCGATCGGAGCTGACGGCCGTCCCCGTCGGTGCGTGATCGTGACCACCGCCTCGGCGCGCAACGTGCGCGGCGTCGACTACGAGACCTTCGAGGCGCGCACGCCGCACGGGGTCGCCGGGGCGACCGCGCACGCCGAGCCGGGGCTCGGCAGCCCGATCTACTTCAACGACAGCGTGATCCCGGACCCCTCCCGGAGCGAGACGTCGGGCGACGGCGGGATCATCTGGACCGGGGTGCCCGCCGGGGTCTACCGCGTGGCCACCGAGGGCGCCTCGACCCGGTTCGCGAGCTTTCTCGCCACCTGCGAGCCAGGCCGGATCGTGAACGCCAACCCGCCATGGGGCGCCTACGAGCTCGCCCGGGGCGAGAGGCCGCTCGGCGCCGGCGTGGTCGCCGGCTCGGTCGTCAAGGTGGCCAACGGCAAGCGCGCCGGACACCGGCTGGTGACGGTCAAGCTACGGATCGCCGAGCCGTTGCGAGCGAAGCTCGTCCTGCGCCAGGACGGACGGAGGATCGCGCCGCGCCGGGGCCAGCGGTTCGGTGTCGGGATCAAGAAGACCAGGCTGCGGGTCGCGGCCCGGGCCGAGCGTGGCCGGGCGAAGCTGAGGGTAACCCTGACGGACTCCGCCGGCGACTCGATCTCGCATGTGTCGACGCTGCACCTGCCGCGCGCATCGCGCGACTGAGGGAGCGGCGCGTCGCCGAGGCGAGGCTAACCTGAATCGGATGTCGCTCGCCACCGGGGCCGACGGACGCCCGCGCTGTTCGTGGGCGGTCTCGGCCCCCGACTACCTCGTCTACCACGACGAGGAGTGGGGCCGCCCGGTCGCGGACGACCGCGGAATCTACGAGCGCCTGGTGCTCGAGGGCTTCCAGTCAGGGCTCTCGTGGCTGACGATCCTGCGCAAGCGCGAGGCATTTCGCAGCGCGTTCGCCGACTTCGACTACGAGGTCGTCGCCGGCTTCGGCGACCGCGACGTGCAGCGGCTGCTCGCCGATGCCGCGATCGTCCGCAACCGCGCGAAGGTCGAGGCGGCGATCGCCAACGCGCGCGCCGCCCGCGTGCTCGTCGAGTCCGGTGGGTCGCTCGCGGCGCTCGCCTGGTCGTTTCGCCCCGAGCGCGAGCGGGCCCCGGCCGACGGCGCCGCCGTCCCGGCGACGACCGTGGAGTCGAAGGCTCTCGCCGGCGAGCTCAAGCGGCGCGGCTTTCGCTTCATCGGGCCGACCACTGCCTACGCGCTGATGCAGGCCTGCGGGATCGTCGACGACCACCTCGCCGGCTGCGCCGTGCGCGAGGAGGTCGAGGCCGCGCGGCGCGCGGCGCTCGGCCGGAGAGCCGGCGCGGTGAGCGCCGACGCTCGGATCGCGGTCCAGCGCTTCGTCGACTCCTTCAACGACGAGGACCTCGACGCTTTCGTCGCCGCGCTGGCCGAGGATGTCGAGATCCAGGGCGGCCGCGGGCTGGTCCGCGGGCGTGAGGAGGCCCGCGCCTGGGCGACCCGGCGACCGACCGGTGAGCTGCACCAGCGCCTCGTCCTCGACGAGGTGCGCACCGACGGCCATTCCGCGGTGGCGCTGATCCGCCGCCAGTGGTCGTGGACCGGCGGCGAGCTCGCCGACGAGCAGGAGCTCGGGGTCCTGGTCACCCTGGACGAAGACGGGCTGATCTGCCGGTACCAGCCGTTCAGCGACCGCGCCCAGGCGCTCGCCGCGGCCGGCATGGGTTCCTGACGATCCGCGCGGGTCCCGTTACACCTCGATGTGTATACGACTACCATGACCTGGATGACGCGCACGAACATCGATATCGACGACGAGCTGATCCGGCGCGCAATGGAGCGCTACGGCCTGCGCACCAAACGCGAGGCGGTCGATTTCGCCCTTCGCCGCGTGGTCGACGACATCACCCCGATGACCAGGGAGGAGCTGCTGGGGATGGAGGGCCACGGCTGGGACGGCGACTTGGCCGAGATCAAGGGCAAGGACCGGATCGAGCCCCCGCTCGAGCGCCATGACGCTCGCTGACTCGTCCGCCTGGATCGAGTTTCTGCGCGACACCGGGAGCGATGCTCACCTGCGACTTCGCGACGGTCTTCGAAACGAAGAGGTGGTGACCAACGAGGCGGTGGTGATGGAGCTGTTGGCCGGTGCGCGAGACGGCACCGACGAACGAGTGCTCAGGCGCACACTCGCCAGCGTGCCGCTGGTGCCGGTGGGTGGGCTCGATGCCTGGGAGACGGCTGCGGCGATCTCGCGCGCGTGCCGCGGCGCCGGGATGACCATCGCGAGCCGGCTCGACTGCCTGATCGCGGCGGTCGCGATCCGCGAGGACCTGGGCGTTCTGCACGCCGACCGCGATTTCGATCGAATCGCCGCCTGCGTGCCGTTGCGGATCGCGGACGGGGACTGAGATGCGCGACGGCGCGACACCCCACGGGCCCGTCGCGCAGGTCACCTGAGTACGCTTGCGCGCATGGCCGAGGGACCCTCGAAGGAGGCCGTGAGCACGCGGATCGACGAGATCCGCCAGGGCCTGACCCTGCTCGCGGACTACCTTTGACCCGGCCGCGCTCGAGAGCCGGCTAGAGAGCCTCGAGGGCGAGATGGGAGCCCCGGGCTTCTGGGACGACCAGGAGCGCGCCGCGGCGACCTCGGCCGCCCACGCTCGCGCCCAGCGCCGGCTCGACACCTTCCGGGCGCTCGAGCGTGACGCGGGCGACCTCGACGAGCTCGCCGAGATGTCCTCCGACGACCCCGAGCTCGCCGCCGAGCTCGGCCCGCAGCTCGACTCGGTCGAGCGCCGGCTCGCCGAGCTCGAGGAGGCGCGGCTGTTCGCCGGCGACTACGACTCCGGGGACGCGGTGGTCACGGTCCGCTCGGGGGCCGGCGGCACCGACTCGCAGGACTGGGCCGAGATGCTTCTGCGGATGTACCTGCGCTGGGCCGAGCGCCGCGGGTTCGAGGTCGAGATGAAGGAGGCGTCGGCGGGCGAGGAGGCCGGGATCAAGTCTGCGACCTTCTTCGCCAAGGGCGAGAACGCCTACGGGCTGTTCGCCGCCGAGCGCGGCGTCCATCGCCTGGTCCGGATCTCCCCGTTCGACGCCCAGTCGCGCCGCCACACCGCGTTCGCCCAGCTCGACGTGGCGCCGCTGGTCGCCGACGAGGTCTCGGTCGACCTCGACGAGGAGGACCTGCGCGTCGACACCTACCGGGCCTCGGGCGCGGGCGGCCAGCACGTCAACAAGACCGACTCGGCGGTGCGAATCACGCACCTGCCGACGGGGATCGTCGTCCAGTGCCAGAACGAGCGCTCGCAGACGCAGAACAAGGCGACGGCGCTGCGGCTGCTGCGCTCGCGCCTGCTCGCGGAGGAGGAGCGACGCCGAGCGCAGGAGGTCGCCGCCGAGCGCGGCGAGCAGAAGGCGGCCGAGTGGGGCTCGCAGATCCGCAGCTACACGCTGCACCCCTCGACCCGCGTCAAGGACCATCGAACGGGTATGGAGGTCGGCGACGCCAACCGGGTGCTCGACGGCGACATCGACGGCTTCGTTCGCGAGTACCTGCTCAAGAGCGCGAGCTGAGCCGGCGCGCGCCGGTGAGATCCCCCGACTGCACTCAAGGAGGCGACATGGAGAAGGTGAGGCTCGGGATGACCGAGCTCGAGGTGACACCGATCTGCTTCGGTACCTGGCAACTCGGCGGCGAGTGGGGCGAGTACGCCGAGCACGAGGCGATCGCCGCGATCCGGGCCGCGCACGAGCTCGGGGTCAACTTCTTCGACACCGCGCAGGCCTATGGCTTCGGCCGCTCCGAGGAGGTCCTCGGCCGGGCCCTCGCCGGCGAGCTGGCCACGAATCGGGACTCGTTGGTGATCGCGAGCAAGGGTGGCCTGCGCGCCGAGGGCGACGAGATGCTGCGCGACTCGAGCCCCGGGTGGCTGCGCGACGGCGTCGAGGCTAGCCTCGCGGCGCTGGGGATCGATCACCTCGACCTCTACCAGGTCCATTGGCCCGATCCGGAGACCCACTTCGCCGAGACCGCGGAGGTCCTCCGGGCGCTGGTCGACGAGGGCAAGATCCGCCACGTCGGCGTCTCGAACTTCGACGCCGCCGAGATGCGCGAGTTCGCCGCCACGCTCCCGGTCGAGACACTGCAGCCGCCGTACCACCTGTTCAACCGCGAGGTCGAGGACGAGGTCCTTCCCTACTGCGCCGAGCACGACATCGGGGTGCTCGCCTACGGGCCGCTCGCGCACGGCCTGCTCACCGGCGCGCTCGACGAGCGGACCGAGTTCGCCGCCGACGACTGGCGCTCGGGGAGCCCGATGTTCGGCGGCGAGGCGTACCGGCGAAGCCTCGAGCGGGTGAGCGAGCTCGAGCGGCTGGCGTCCGAGCGCGACCTCGAGGTCGGCCAGCTGGCGATCGCCTGGGTGCTCGCCAACCCCGCCGTCGGGGTCGCGATCGTCGGCACCCGCAGCTCCGACCACATCGCCGCGGCCGTCGACGCGGCCTCGGTCGAGCTCTCCGTCGACGAGCGCGAGCGGATCGAACGGATCATGTCTGGGGCCGTCGCGGCCCAGGGCCCATCGCCGGAGATGTAGGACGGGCTCGACCCGGACGCGGTTTCGGCGGACCACCGAGCTGCGGGCGGGCACCGCTACGGTTTGGGCAATGACGGTCAGCGTCTCGGTCGGCGTATCCGACGAGCCCGACTCGGTCGAGGCATTCGGCTCCGCCGCCCGCGCCGCGGCCGCCGGGCTCGAGGGCGATTGCGATCTGGCGCTCGTCTTCTGCGGCGCGCCGCACCTCGAACGCGCCGAGGAGGTCCTGCGGGTCGTCCACGAGCGCCTCTCCCCGGGCGCGCTGATCGGCTGTGGCGCCGGCGGCGTGCTCGGCGCGGGCCGCGAGATCGAGGCCGGCCCAGGGGCGTCGGTGTGGGCGCTCTCGGCGCCCGAGGCGACGATCGCCACCCACCACCTCGAGGCCGGCCCCGCCGCTCAGGGCGCCGCCGTCTCGGGCCTGCCCGACCCCGAGCGGATGGGTGAGGCGATGATCGTGCTCGCCGAGCCGTTCACGTTCAGCGCCGAGGCGCTGCTGGCGCGGCTCAACCTCGAGCGGCCCGGGATGCCGGTCCTCGGCGGCCTGGCGAGCGCCGCCGCGGCCCGCTCCGGGATGCTCTTTCGCGACGCCGAGGTGCTCGACTCGGGGGCGGTCGCCTGCTCGCTCGCCGGGCTTGGCGTGATGCCGTGCGTCTCGCAGGGCGCGCGGCCGGTCGGCCCGGAGATGACGATCACCGAGGCGCGCGGCAACCTGATCACCGAGCTCGCCTCGCGGCCGGCGATCGAGCGCCTGCGCGAGGCGATCGGCGAGCTCGACGAACGCGAGCAGCGGCTGGCGGGCGACGGCCTGATGCTCGGCTTCGTGATCGATGAGAACCAGCCCTCCTACGAGCGCGGCGACTTCCTCGTGCGGCCGATCATCGGCGCCGATCCGGCCGCCGGCTCGCTCGCCGTCTCGGCGGCCGTGCGGATCGGCCAGACGGTCCGCATCCACGTCCGCGACGGCGCCACGGCCGACGAGGACCTGCGCGACGCCCTGCGCGTCCAGAGCCAGGCGCTGGGCGCCGCCGGCGCCGCGGGCGCCCTGCTGTTCACCTGCAACGGCCGCGGCTCGCACATGTTCGAGGTCCCCGACCACGACGCCAAGGCGCTCGACGACGCGCTCGGGGTCCCTGCCGCGGGGTTCTTCTGCGCCGGCGAGATCGGACCGGTCGGCGGCGCCAACTTCCTGCACGGCTTCACGGCGACGATCGCCGTCTTTCCGCCCTAGTGCCCCCGCCAGCCGATCCAGAGGGGGCGCCCGCCGCCCGCCGCAACCAGACCGTCGCCGACCTGGTCGCGCGCGCCCTGGCCGAGGACGTCGGCGAGGGAGACGCGACCTCCGCCGCCCTGATCGACGCGCGGGCGCGCGCGCGGGCCCGGATCTCCCTCAAGCAGCCGGGGGTCGTCTTCGGGCTCGAGCCCGCGCGGCAGGCGTTCGCGCAGGCCGGCGCCGACGGCTTCGAGGCCCGGGTCGCCGAGGGCGAGTGGCGCGAGTCGGTGCCCGGAGAGGTGGCCCTGATCGAGGGGCCCGCGCGCGCGGTCCTGACCGCCGAGCGCACCGCGCTCAACTTCCTCTGCCACCTGTCGGGAGTCGCGACCCTGACCGCGCGCTTCGTCGCCGCCGTCCGCGGCACCGGGGTCGAGATCCTCGACACCCGCAAGACGATCCCCGGCCTGCGCGCGCTGGAGAAGGCCGCGGTGGTCGCCGGGGGTGGGACCAACCACCGCTTCGGGCTCGACGACGCGATCCTGATCAAGGAGAACCACATCGCGGTCGCCGGCGGCCTCGGGAGGGCGGTCGCTGCCGCCCGCGCGGCCCGCCCCGAGCTCTCGGTGGAGGTCGAGTGCAGAACGCTCGCCGAGGTTGCCGAGGCGCTGGAGGCGGGCGCGACGCGGCTGCTGCTCGACAACATGAGCCCCGACGAGATGCGGCGCGCGGTCGCCACCCGCGATCGCGCGGGCAGCGCCGCCGCGCTCGAGGCCTCCGGCGGCGTGTCGCTGACGACGGTCGCCGAGATCGCCGGCAGCGGCGTCGACCTGATCTCGGTCGGCGCGCTCACCCACTCGGCCCCGGCGCTCGACCTGAGCCTGCTGGTCGAACCGGCCTGAGCTCGCGGGCGCGGCGCAACCCGGGTGAGCCGCGGCTGACCGGGCCCGGTGACTCGCCATGCGCTACAAGTCCGGCATGCGCGCCGCCCTGTTCCGCGGGACCGGCCCGGCGGACGAGGTCCTGTCGGTCGAGGAGGTCGAGCCCCCGCCCCTGGGCCCGAACGACGTCGGCGTCCGCGTCTCGGTCTCCGCGGTCAACCCGACCGACTGGAAGGAACGCTCTCGCGGCGCCGGGCCCGGGGAGGCCGGCTTCAAGGTGCCCAACCAGGACGGCGCGGGCACGATCGAGGCGGTCGGCGCGGATGTCGACCCCGCAAGGGTCGGGGAGCGGGTGTGGGTCTACTTCGCCGCCTGGAAGCGGCGGTGGGGCACCGCGGCCGAGCTCTGCGTGCTGCCCAGCCGGCAGGCAGTGGCGCTGCCCGACTCGGTGTCCGACGACCTCGGCGCGAGCCTCGGGATTCCGGCGCTCACCGCCCATCGCTGCCTGTTCGCGGACGGCCCGATCGACGGCGCGACCGTGCTGGTCTCCGGCGGCGCCGGCGCGGTCGGCCACTACGCGATCGAGCTCGCGAAATGGCGCGGGGCTCGCGTGATCACCACCGTCAGCGGCGACCAGAAGGCCGAGCTCGCCGCCGACGCCGGGGCCGACGCGGTGGTCAACTACCGCGTCGAGGACGCCGCCGAGCGGATCGCGGAGCTCGCCCCCGCGGGCGTCGATCGCGTCGTCGAGGTGGCGCTGCACCGAAACCTCGACCTCGACCGGGCGGTCTGCGGCGAGCACGCGTCGATCGCCGCCTACGCGAACGGGGGCTCGGTCAAGCTCGCCGTTCGCGAGCTCATGGTCCGCAACCTCAACGTCCGCTTCGTCCTCGTCTACACGATGCCCGAGCCTGCGCTGGCGCTCGCGGTGAGCGAGGTCTCCGAGGCCCTGGCGGCCGGGGCGCTGTCCGAGCTGCCGGCCCATCGCTTCACGCTCGATCGGATCGCCGCGGCGCACGACGCCGTCGAGGCGGGCGCGGTCGGCAAGGTGCTGGTCGACCTCGCCGGCTAGATCCGCGCGTCGAACGTCGGCAGTCCACACCTCGAGCACACGAAAGCCCAGCCGTCTGGACGATCGAGCATGAAGTAGCGATCTATGGCCATAGACAGGCCGGTGCTGGTGGCCGAGGCTGGACGGCATGCAATCGACGACTCGCGCGGGGAAGGCCGAGCTCGACGACGAGCAATCCGAAGCACTGGAGGAACGATGAACGACCGAACGCAAGGGGGACCGATCCTGGTGCTCGGAGGCACCGGCAAGACCGGCCGCCGGGTGGTCGCGAGGTTGCGGGCCCGCGAGGCCGAGGTTCGCGTCGGCTCGCGCTCCGGCGAGCCTCCGTTCGACTGGGAGGTAGAGGCCACCTGGGCGCCCGCGCTCGAGGGCGCGTCGGCGGCGTACGTGTCGTACTACCCCGACCTCGCCGTCCCCGGCGCTCCGGAGGCGGTCGGCGCCCTCGCCGAGCGTGCCCTCGCCAGCGGCACCCGGCGGCTGGTGCTTCTCTCCGGTCGCGGCGAGGAGGAGGCCCAGCGCGCCGAGGAGGTCCTGCGGCGGTCCGGCGCCGAGTGGACCATCGTGCGCTGCAGCTGGTTCAGCCAGAACTTCAGCGAGGGGCCGTTCCTGGAGCCGTTGCTGGCGGGCGAGGTGGCGCTGCCGGCGGACGGCGTGCCGGAGCCGTTCGTCGACACCGACGACATCGCCGACGTCGCGGTCGCGGCATTGACCGACGACGGGTACGCGAACCGTCTCTACGAGCTCACCGGGCCGCGGCTGCTCACTTTCGCCGAGGCGGTCGAGGAGATCGGCCGGGCCTCGGGTCGCGAGATCCGCTACGCGCCGATCTCGATCGATGCGTTCGCATCGGCGATGGCCGAGCAGGAGGTGCCGGCGGACGTCCTCGGCCTGCTGCGCTACCTGTTCACCGAGGTGCTCGACGGCCGCAACGCGACGCTCACCGACGGGGTCCAGCTCGCGCTCGGCCGCGAGCCGCGGGACTTCGCCGACTACGCCCGGGACGCGGCGGCCACGGGAGTCTGGGATGTCTAGCGCCATCTTCATCCTCACCCTGGCCACCGCGCTCGGCTCCGGGCTGGTCGCCGGGTTCTTCTTCGGCGTCTCGACCTTCCTGATGCCGGTTCTCGGCCGCTTGCCGGCGGCTCAGGGGATCGCCGTCATGCAGGCGATCAACGTCAGGGTGATCAACCCGTGGTTCATGACCGCGCTGTTCGGGACGGCGCTTGCCTGCATCGCCGTGATCGTCGCCGCGCTCGCCAATCTCGACGACTCATTCGCCCCGTACCTGCTCGCCGGCGGCGTGATCTACGTGGTCGCGACGATCGGCCTGACGATGGCCTACAACGTGCCGCGCAACGACGCCCTGGCGGCGCTCGACCCCGGCACCGCCGAGGCCGCGCGCTACTGGGCCCGCTACCTCGCCGAGTGGACCCCCGCGAACCACGTGCGCGGGGCCGCGGCGTTGCTCGCCTGCGGGTTGCAGATCGCGGCGATTCACCTCGGCTGACGCCGAAGGCCATCCAGGGGCCTGCCGCCACGGTTGCGGCGATAGCGTGCGCGCGCATGGCCTACGACGAGGAGCTCGCCGACCGGGTTCGCAGGCTGCTGGCGACGGAGGCGGGGCTGACCGAGGTGCCCATGTTCGGAGGACTGGCGTTCCTGCTCGATGGGAACATGTCGGTGGCGGTCTCGTCGCGTGGGGGCCTGCTGGTGCGCGTGGGCCGGGACGCGGTCGACGAGGCGCTCGCGAGGCCCCACGCAAGCCTCGCCAAGATGGGGCGCCGTTCGATGAAGGGTTGGATCCTCGTCGCGCCGGCGGGGCTCGAGCGCAAGGATCAACTGGCGGCGTGGACACGCCGGGGCGTCGAGCTCGCCCGCACCCTGCCGCCCAAGCCCTGAGGCGCCGTGCGGGCGCGAGCCTCGTGGGGGCATGGGGTCAGCAGCGAGGCTCGGAGTACGCGGGTCTGATGTCGCAGGGGGCCCCGGACGGGTCGGCCCCGGCGAAATCGGCAAACCGATACATGTGCCAGCCGCCGTGGCGCTTGCGCAGCCAGGCGGACCACAGATGGGAACGCGACCCCCCGCCCGCCGTTCCGTTGACCAGCATCCAGCGGCGGTCTCGCTTGCTTCGATAGGAGTCCGTGACCTCGATCCGGCCGCTGCTCGGCCACCGGCGCTTCGCCCGGCGCCGCGCCTTCTTGGTCGGCTTGTGCGGGGCCGAGCCGCGATGGCCCCTGAAGACCGCGTCGGACCCCGATGCGAACGCGCTGTCCGCTTCGGCTCGGTGGGCACCGTGGCGGGGGATCGGGCCGAGCTGGTCGCAGACCTCCCCCGCGATGCACAGGGTGAGCTCGCGCTCGTGCGGGTAGTCGCGCGGGAACCTGAAGCGGATCTTCGAGTAGATGTGGGTCGGGCCCTCGGTGCGATAGCGCCCCTTCGCCTTGACCCGCACCCTGGGTCGCTCGCAGGAGCCCGTGCTCGCGCAGACACGCCCTCGCCCCTTCGCCGTCGCCTTGCGCTCACCCCATCCGCGCCAGCGCAGTTCCTTGACCTTGATCGTCAGCCCCGGCGTGGTCGGCGGCCCGTAGCCGACGACATCGGGCTTGGACTGAAACGACGACGGCCGCGGGACCTCGGTGTAGATCACCGTCTCGGCGTAGGCGGGCGCCGCGAAGGCGGCCAGCGCTACCACGGTGGCGGCGAGGAGCGCGCGGCGTCCCCAATCTGAGCGCACGGTTGGCCGGTTCCCCGACCGACCGAGGATCAAACCCGCCCCAATCCATATCGACGCCCGCGCCCCCGCGAGGGTGCGAGGCGACCCTACTTGAGCAACCGCGACAGCCGGCGGTCCTTGAGCACCCGGCCGCCGGTTTGGCACTCGGGGCAGTAGTTGGTCTGGTGCTCGGCGAAGTAGACGGCCTCGATCGTCGTCTGACAGCGCGGGCAGGGCTCGCCCTCGCGGCGGTGAACGCGCAGCGGCATCGGCAGCTTGTCGGGGACTCGCTCGCCGATCACGTCCTCGTAGTGGTCGATCGCCCCGCCGAGGACGGCGAGGCCGTCGTGGAGGCGGTCGACCTCCTCGGCCTCGAGGTCGCTGCCCTTCCGAAACGGCGCCAGGCGCGCCTCCCAAAGAACCTCATCGACCCAGGAGCGGCCGATGCCGGCGATCGCGCGCTGGTCGCGCAGCAGCGGGTGCAGGTGGCGCGGTTGGTCGATCGCCGCGGCGACGGCGGCCAGCGGCGGGGGCGGCCAGGCCTCGGGGCCCAGGGTCGAGACCATCTCCTCGGCGGCGACCTCGCCGGCGGGCAGCAGCTTCGCCCAGGCGCGCTGGCGGGTGCCGAACTCGCGCAGGCGCAGCTCGTGCCCGCCGGCGAGGCGGATCAGGACCCGCGACCGCCGGTCCTTCAGCGAGGCGCGCTTATCGAAGGCCTGCAGCCGCCCCGCCGACATGAGATGGATCAACAGCGAGAGCTCGCCGCTGAAGTTCACGACCGGCATCTTGCCGATCCGCCGGACCCCCTGCACCGTGCGACCGTCGAGCGCGGCCAGCGGCGGGTCGATGCTCTTCATCGCCACCATCCCGAGCGCCAGGGTGGACTCAACCTCGGCGCCGGCAAGCGCGGCCCCCAGTCGGCGCGCGGTGATCTCGACCTCGGGTAGCTCGGGCATCTGCCCGGCTAAACTTAGACGCAGTCATTCGCGCTGTTTGCGGCCGGCGATCACCGATCGGCAGCGGCGGGCGAACATACGAGGGAAAGCAGGGGCGCCATGGAGCAGCTGCCGACACTTCAACCGAACCCGAATCCCGAGCTCTCACGGGAGCAGGTCGAGCGCATGTCGACGGAGGTGCGCGCCCTGGCGGCGGAGCGCAACGCGGTCATCCTCGCCCACAACTACCAGGTGCCCGAGGTCCAGGACGTAGCCGACCACCTCGGCGACTCCCTCGGGCTCTCGCGCGAGGCAGCCGCCACCGACGCCGACGTGATCGTCTTCTGCGGCGTCCACTTCATGGCCGAGACCGCGGCCATCCTCTCGCCTCAGAAGACGGTCCTGATCCCCGACCCCGACGCGGGCTGCTCGCTCTCGGACTCGATCGACGCCGACCAGCTGCGCGCCTGGAAGGCCGAGCACCCCGGCGCGGTCGTCGTCATGTACGTCAACACCTCGGCCGAGGTCAAGGCCGAGACCGACTACTGCTGCACCTCCTCGAACGCGGTCAAGGTCGTCGAGCACATCTGGGCCGAGCACGGGCCCGAGACCGAGATCCTCTTCGGCCCGGATATGTGGCTCGGGTCGTTCGTCGCGCGCGAGACCGGCCTCACCGAGGACCCCGAGCGCTACCGGCGCTTCATGGTCTGGGACGGTGAGTGCCACGTGCATGCCGGGATTCGCCCCGGCGACATCACCCGCACCCGCGCCGAGCACCCCGAGGCCGAGTTCCTGATCCACCCCGAGTGCGGCTGCTCGACCCAGGCGCTGGAGTACGTCGCGACGGGCGACATCGAGTCCGAGGGCGTGCACATGCTCTCCACCTCGGGGATGCTCAAGCACGTCGAGGACAACCCCGATGGTGAGTTCATCGTCGCGACCGAGAACGGGATGCTCTATCCCCTTCAGCAGGCGGCGCCGCAGGCGAACCTGATCGAGGCCAACCGGATGGCCTTCTGCAAGTACATGAAGATGATCACGCTGCCGAAGCTGCGCGACTCGCTGCGCGAGCTGAAGTTCGAGGTCGAGGTCGCGCCCGAGGTCGCCGCCCGCGCGAAGCTGCCGATCGAGCGCATGGTCGCGATCGGCTGAGGCGTTCCCCGGCCGGCGCGCCTCATGCCGCCCGCCGCCCGCCTCGCTCGGTCTCCTTGCCGGGCGACCGCGGCTCGGTTAGCTTGGCGCTGTGCTCGAGGTGGCGGTGCGATTGGCGCTCGGGGGTCTGCTCGCGGGAGCGAGCCTTGCCAAGCTGGCGAGCCCCGCGTCGAGCAGGGCGGCTCTGGCGACCTTCGCGATCGCTGGCCGCCGTGTGCAGGCC
>WHSW01000101.1 GCA_009379895.1 Solirubrobacterales bacterium | reverse complement strand
AGCAGGGCGCCCACCGCCACGCCGGCGGCCACGACAGCGATCACCACATCGAGCGCCTCGCTGTCCGGCCGGCCGGCCACGGCTACCGCGGCGATCAGACCCAGCGCGCCCGCGGCGGCGGCGCCGGCGGCCGCCGCCGCGCTGCGGGCGCGCGGAGGCGTGTCCCGCGGGCGCCGCGTGCGCGCCCTGACTCGACGGCCGGCCGTGCCCGCCCTGCGGGCGCGTGTGCTCGAACTCCGCCCGCAGGCCGAGGCTGGCGGCGATCGTGCCCATCTCGTGCGACTGGTCGGGGAGCACGAAGCTGACCCCGGCGCCGTCGCGCCCGGCGCGGCCCGAGCGCCCGACCCGGTGAACGTAGGAGTCGCGGTCGGGCGGGGCGTCGAAGTTGATCACGTGGGTGATGTCCTCGACGTCGATCCCGCGCGCGGCGACGTCGGTGGCGACCAGGGTGTCGATCCTCCCGTTCGAGAAGCTCGCCAGGGCGCGCTGGCGCTGGTTCTGCGACTTGTCGCCGTGCATGGCCACCGCCTCGACGCCGCGCTGGTTGAGGCGCTTGACGAGCCGGTCGGCGCCGCGCTTGGTGCGCACGAAGACGAGCGTGCGGCCGCGCTCGGTGGCGCGCAGCTCGTCGACCAGCGCGCCGACCTTGTCGGAATGCTCGAGGTGGACGAAGCGGTGCTCGACCTCACCGGCGTCCTCGCGCACCGGCTCGTGCACGTGGCGGCTGGCGTCGCGCGTGTAGGCGCGGGCGACCTTGCCGGCGGCGGCCTCGAGGGTGGCCGAGAAGAACAGGGTCTGGCGATCGGAGGGCGTGCGGGCGACGATCCGGTCGACGGCGGGCTTGAAGCCCATGTCGAGCATCCGGTCGGCCTCGTCGATGACGAGCACGCGAACGTGGTCGAGGGTGAAGGCCCCGCGCTGGAGGAGGTCCTCCAGGCGTCCGGGGGTGGCGACGACGATGTGGGCGCGGGCGGCGCGCTTGGCCTGCCGCTCGAGCCCGACGCCGCCGTAGACGGGGGCGACGGAGAGCGCGCGGGCGGTCGCGATGTCGTGCAGCTCGGCGACGATCTGCAGCGCGAGCTCGCGCGTCGGGGCGAGGATCAACGCCGCCGGGCGGCGGTCACTCGCCTCGATGCAATCGACCAGCGGGAGGCCGAAGGCGAGCGTCTTGCCCGAGCCCGTCGGCGACTGGACGAGCACGTCACGGCCGTCGAGGACGTCCTCGATGACGAGCTTCTGGACAGCGAAGGGCGCGGTGATCCCGCGCTTTGTGAGCGCGCCCACGACAGGACGCGATACGCCGAGATCGGCGAACGAAGACATTTGGTGCAACTCCTTGTGAGTGGTGGGAATCCAGAGACCCGGACGCACTCTGAGGTGCACGGAAGAAACGGAACTCCTCGGGCGCCAGAGGGGCGACCCGACGGCGACTACGCTAGCAGGCGCTCGCCGAACCGGTTGATTTGCGGGCCAAAGCAGCCGCCGTGACGTCGTCGGCCAGGGTCGAGACGATGAAGGAGAGGAGCTCGTCGCGCAGCGAGCGCAGCTCGCCGGCGCGTCCCGCGCGCGCCTCCGCGGCGAGCAGCTCGGTGATCGCGGTGACCAGGATCCTGGGCGCGAGCCGCGGCAGCGGGGGCAGGCCCGGCTGCTCGACCCTGGCCCGGGCCGCGACAACCTCGAACATCCGCTCGAAGCGCTCGTAGGCTCGGTCGCGCTGCGCGATCGCCCGACGCCCGGCGGTCGGGAGCTCGACGAGGTAGGCGACCGTAAAGCCCGGCCGCCGCGCCCACGACTCGAGATAGAGGTCGAGGCCGCGCGCCACGGCGTCGGTCCAGGTGGGGGCGTCCGCGAGCGCGTAGAACGAGTCGAGGAGCTCGGTCGCGACCTCGTCGCAGGCGGCGATCAGGCAGTCCTGGCGATCCTCGAACTGCTCGTAGAACGCGTTGCGCGAGACCCGCGCCGCGGCGACCACGTCGGAGACCCTGGTCGCCTCGTACCCCCGGGCCCCCACCTGCTCGAGCATCGCGCCCACGAGTCGCGCGCGCTGCGAGGCGCGGACATCCTCGCGACTGAGCTTGTGCCGTCCGCGCGGCAGCGTCCGAACCGCTTCGGCCGCCTGTTCCCCCTTTGAGGACATTCGTGTATCTTAATCGCGCTTTGGGGATGCGGCGGTACTTATTGGTCCTCGCGCTGGCCGGCGCGCTGGCGATCGCGCTCGCCGGCGCGCTGGCGGCCCCGTTCGCCACCTCGGCGCCCGCGTCCGCCGCGAACGGCGCCGGCTCCTCCGACCTCCCGCCGCAGCCGCCACCGCGCTGTCGAGCGGCGGCCGAGCGGGCGAGCTTCGCCTCCGTGAAGCGGCTGCGAGCGTGGAACCGCAAGATGTACGACCTCGGTGAGCGGCTGACCGGCAGCCCCGCCCACAAGCGTTATCTGCGCTGGCTGACCGGCAAGCTCCAGGCGACCCCGGGGGTGAGCGTGCGCAGCGTCAGCTACCCGATCGACCGCTGGAGCGAGCGCGACAGCGAGCTGGGCCTCCGCGAGTCCGGCGGCGATCTGCGCCCGCTCCCCGACGCCGACGCCGTCCCCTACTCGCGCCCGACCGGGCGGCACGGCGCGCGCGGCCCGCTCGTCTACCTATCCCCCGAGGAGACGATCGCCGACCACGACGTGGCGGGGCGGATCGTGGTCCGGCGGCTGGTGCCGGGCTCGGTGCCGAACGCCGTCTTCGGGGCGATCTCGTGGACGACCTACGACCCCGACGGCTCGCTGGCCGCCGACCTCGACGGCACCTACGAGCGTGACTACCTCTCCTACGACGAGCGGATCACCGACCTCGAGCAGGCGGCCGCCGGCGGGGCGGCGGGGCTGGTCTTCGAGCTCGGGTTCCCGACCGAGCAGGTGCGCGGCCACTACGAGCCCTACGAGGGGCGGCGCTGGGGCGTCCCCGCGATCCTCGTCGGCGCCGACGCGGGGCAGGCCCTCGAGGGGGCGGCCGCGCGCGGGGCCTCGGCGCGGATCGACATCTCCGCGCGGGTCGAGCGCGTCAACACCCGCACCCTGATCGCCCGCCTGCACGGCCGCAGCCCGCAGCGGGTGATCGTCGAGTCGCACACCGACGGGATCAACGCGCTGCAGGAGAACGGCGGCCTCGGGGTGCTCGCGATCGCTCGCCACTTCGCCGCGCTGCCGCGCGCGTGCCGCTCGCGCACGCTCGACTTCGTGCTCACCACGGGCCACCTCTACCAGGAGCTCGTGCCCGGGGTTCGCAACGGGGGCGCCGAGCAGCACGCCCAGCTCCTCGACCGCCAGTACGACCGGGGCGGCGTCGCCGCGGTGGTCGCGATCGAGCACCTCGGTGCCCGCGAGTACACGGCCGCGCCGCGCGCCGACGGGCCGGGCCGGGTGCTGCAGCGCACCGGGCGCGGCGAGCCCTACGCGGTCTTCGTCAGCGACAGCCCGACGCTCGTCGACGAGGTGCTCGCGGGCCTGCGGGCGCGCGGGCTCGAGCGGACGCTGATCCTGCGGGGCGCCGACGCGCCGGGGCCGACGATCCCCGCGCACCAGAGCTTCGGCGGCGAGGGAACGCCCTACAACCGCCACATCCTGCCCACCGTGGGCGCGATCGCCGGGCCGTGGTCGCTCTACAACCCGGGCTTCGGGATGCAGTCCGTCGACAAGCGCCGGATGCACGAGCAGGCGCGCTTCTTCGCCGATCTGGTCGGCGCCATGCTGCCGACCGCGCGCAGCGAGCTGGCCGGCTCGATTCCCGCGATGCGCGCCGCCCGCGACGCGATCTGCGCCACCGACCCCACCGGCGGCGGCCTCACCCTGTGCAAGTGAGAGCGCGCCTGGGCCGGGCGCTCGCGGCCTTGCTCGCCTGCGCGGCGCTGCTCGGCTCATCGACCGCGGCGGATGCCAGCTCGGCCGAGCGCGTCGGGCCCGCGGCCGATCGCACCGGGCCCGCGACCGGTCGCACGGGGCCCGCGGCCGAGGCGCACCGCACCGGCCCCGAGGCGATCGAGGCGCTCGCCCAGCGCCGGCTCGACCCCAGGCTGCTCGAGCTCACCCTGCGGACCCCCGCCGTCGCGCAGCCCACCGGGGTGCGGGTCCTGCTCCCCACGGGCTACCGCGCGCACCCGAAGCGCCGCTACCCGGTCCTCTACCTGCTGCACGGCGCCTTCGACGACTTCCGCTCCTGGACCGAGGACGGCGACGCCGAGGCGCTGACCGCGGGCCTGCCGCTGATCGTCGTCATGCCCGACAGCGGCGCCGGCATGGGATACGTCGACTGGTACAACGGCGGGCGCTTCGGCCCCCCGGCCTGGGAGACCTACCACGTCAAGCAGCTGATCCCCTGGATCGACGAGCGCTTCCGGACGATCGACGCCCGGCCGGGGCGGGCGGTGGCCGGGCTCTCGATGGGCGGCGGCGGAGCGCTGCACTACGCGGCGCGCCATCCCGACCTCTTCGTCCACGCCGCGGGCTTCTCGCCGGCGGTCGACGTCACCCATCCCGCCCTGATCGCGCTCAACCAGCTCGGAGCGCCGCAGCCCGACGGCTCGACCGCGCCCGGCTACGGCCCGTACGCGACCCAGGAGGTGCGCTGGCGCGGGCACAACCCGCTCGACCTGGCCGAGAACCTGCGCGGCCTCGGCCTCTCGCTGCGCACCGGCGACGGCCGGGCGGGCGGCGAGTACGGCGGCGGTGACGTGATCGAGGCCACCGTGTATGAGATGGCGAGCGCGCTACACGAGCGGCTCGACCGGCTTCGCATCGAGCATCGGTGGGACGACTACGGCCCCGGCGGCCACACCTGGCCCTACTGGCGCCGCGACCTGCGCCTCGAGCTGCCCCGGATCATGGAGGCCTTCCGCGACCTGCCCCGGCGCCCGCGCGCCTTCACCTTCACCTCGATCGACCCGTCCTATGAGGACTACGCCTGGCGGGTGCGCCTCGACCGCCCCGAGCTCGAGTTCAGCCGCCTCTCGGTGACGGGACGCCGCCGGTTCGCGCTCTCGGGCAGCGGCTCGGCGCTGGTGCGCACCCCGCGCCGCTTCGAGCCGGGGCACGCCTATCGCCTGCGGATCGCCGGCGACGCGGGGCGGTCGCGGCGCACGATCCGCGCCAATCGCCGGGGCTCGCTGCGGATCGCGATCGAGCTCGGCCCGCCGAACGAGTTCCAGCAGTACACCCCGGAGGCCGAGGCCGCGGGCACGCGCGCCTACGAGACGTCGGTCCGGATCGCGCCCCGATGAGCTCCGCCGGCGAGCGAGCGA
Source organism: Solirubrobacterales bacterium (assembly GCA_009379895.1). Taxonomy (GTDB): domain Bacteria; phylum Actinomycetota; class Thermoleophilia; order Solirubrobacterales; family 70-9; genus WHSW01. The sequence goes on along the minus strand of WHSW01000101.1, from coordinate 8,796 downwards.
GGTGGCGGGCGCCGGCCGCGGCGCTCGCCGTTGCGACGATCGCGATCCTCGCGGCCCCGGGACCGGCACGCGGCGCGGGCGCCGGTCCGCCGTCGGGCGAGGGGATCGAGCTGCGCGCGGCCGCCCCGCAGGGCAGCGGCGCCTTCGGGCGCTGGCGCATCGACCGCTTCGGCCTCCCCGCCTACGAGTACGGCCTCGACGAGCGCGTCGACCCGCGCGCCGCCCAGCCCGAGATCGGCGGCGAGACCGCGAACTGGAGCCAGGTCGGCAACGACGCGATCGTCGCCAACGCCTTCAACCACGGCTACACCCAGCTCTTCAGCCAGGCGCGGCTCTATCAGTGGACCAACCGCTACGACCCCGACTCGCGCCACTACGCCGGCGGCTACGGCTACCTGCGGCTGGCCGACGGTCGCACCGCGAGCACGCTCTATCTCGACCAGCCGCCCGGCGCCGACCTTCGGCGCGAATTCGGGGTCGGTTACGCGCGCAAGCGGATGCGCTTCGGCGGGATCTCGGTCTCCGAGACCACCACGGCCCCCTTCGGCGACCAGCCGGCGCTCGTCGACGAGGTGCGGATCCGCAACCTCTCGCGCAAGCCGCGCCGGCTGACCTGGTGGGAGTACTGGGACGTCAATCCCGTCGACGCGACCACGGACACGAACCGTGGGCTGGGCGTGCCCGGCTACTCGGCCGCGCGCCGGACGCTGAGCGTCGACCAGGCGCCGAACGCACTCGACGGCGATCCGCTGAGCATCTTCCTGGCCGCCGTCGACACCCGGGTGGCGGGCTATGAGGCCGACACCGAGGCGTTCTTCGGCGCGGGAGATCGGGCCCTGCCGGCTGCGGTGGCCGCCGATCGAGCCTCCGGGGCCACCGCCCCGGCCTCGGTCGAGGCGACCCCCGGGCGGGCGATGTTCGCGACGCGAACCCCGCTCGCGCTACGTCCCGGTCGCGCGGTCACGCTTCGCTTCGTCTACGGGGTCGCCCACCGCGACCGGATCGAGCGCGTGGTCGATGCGGCCTCGCGGGGCGAGAGCACCTGGGCGGACAGCTCGCGCTCGTGGGCGAGCTGGGTGCCGCGCGCGGACCTCGGGCGAAGGCTCGCCTGGCTGGCGCGCGAGCTCGCCTGGGACGCCTACATGGTCCGCTCGTCCTCGGTCTACGAGGAGACCTGCGGCCACCACGTGATCACCCAGGGCGGCTACTACCAGTACGGGCTCGGCCGCCAGATCGCCTTCCGCGATCCGCTCCAGCACATGCTGCCCATGGTCTACGCCGACCCGGAGCTCGCGCGCGAGGTGCTCCGCTACTCGTTCGAGCAGCAGACCGCGGATACGGGCGCGATCGCCTACGGCGTCGATCCGATGTGCGTGCCGGCCCAGCTCGGGACCTCGAACGACATGGACTTCTGGTTGCTGCTCTCGCTCTCGGAGTACGTGCTCGCGACCCGCGACCGCGAGTTCCTCGACCAGCGGCTCGCCTACCGCGCCGGCCCCGCCGGCGCCGGCTCGGGGACCGTCTGGGACCACGTCAAGCTCGCCGTCCGACATCAGGAGACCGCCTTCGCCCCCGGCCCGTCGGGCAACTACCTGATGGGAACCGAGGGCGACTGGTCGGACTTCGCGACCAGCTTCCTGCCGGCGACGGAGTCGGTGCTGGTCACCGCCCAGCTCGCCTACGCCTACCCGGTGCTCGCCGAGGTCGCGGAGCTGCGCGGCGACGACGCGTTCGCCGCCCACCTGCGCGCGCTCGGCCGCCGCAACCTCGAGCGCACGCGCGCCGAGTGGACCGGGCGCGGGTGGTACGCCCGCGGCTATCTCGGCAGCGAGCAGGTCGGCCGCGGGGCGATCTACCTCGAGCCGCAGCCCTGGGCCATGCTCGCCGGGGCGCCCGACGCCGAGCGCTCCGCGGCGCTGGTGGCCAACATCGAGCGCTACCTGCAGGGCCGCGGCGCGCCGCCGCAGCTCGGCGGCCCGACCCGGATCGGGACCTCGCAATCGCCGGCCCGCAACGATCCCGACGTGACCGAGACCGACGTCACGGGCGGGGTCGGCGACAACAACGCGCTCTTCGTCGGCGGCGCCTGGTACTCGCTCAACGGGCCGCTCGCGTGGGCGCTCGGCGAGCTCGACGGGACGGTCCCGGGCGCGGCGCGCAAGGCCTTCGACGAGCTGCGCCGCAACACCCTGCACGCCCACGCCGAGGCCTTCCCCGAGCACTGGATCGGGATCCTGCATGTCGACGACGCCTGCAACTCGTTCTATGCGACGCACCCCGATCGCTGCGGGATCGAGCTCCTGCTCGACCTCGGCGAGACCAACGGCCAGATCACCCACCAGCCCGCCTGGAGCCTGTTCGCGATCCTGCGCCTCGCCGGGATCGAGCCGGGGCGCCGCGGGTATGAGTTCGCCCCGAGCCTGCCCCGGAAACGCTTCGCCCTCCACCTCCCGCGGGTCGGGATCGAGGTCGAGCCCGGGCGGATGCGCGGCTACGTGCGCACCGAGAGCGCCTCGCGCCTGCGGCTGCGGCTCGACCCACCCACCGAGGGCCGGCTGCGGCGCGTCCGGGTCCGACTCGACGGCCGGCCGGTCGAGCGCCCGACCCGGCGCGGCGGCGCGGTCACGGTCGAGGCGCGACCCGGCGCCGATCGCCTGGTCGAGTGGGCGCTCCGCTACCGGTAACGGCTCAGGCGGCGGGCAGCGCCTCGTCGAGCCAGTCGTAGCAGCGCTGATGAAAGAGCCGGCGCGCGGTGGCCTCGCAGTGCCCGCCCGCCCCCTCGGCGGTGGTGAAGCTGATCAGCTCCTTGCGCTCGGCGCCGACCGCCTCGTACAGCTTCGGCGCGCCGGCACCGCCCGGATCGCCCTCGGCGGCGGTGATCAGGGTCGGGCAGGCGATCCGGCCCGCGACCGGGGAAACCTCAAAGCGAGCCGCGTCGGCGAAGTACTCGAACAGCGTCTGCTTGCCGTGCACCCAGAGCCCGCGCTGGATCAGCCGCCAGTGCAGGTCGGGGTCGGCGTCGGGGCCGCGCAGGCCGTCCTCCATCGGCTGCAGCAGCGCGGGGTCGACGTCGGGGAAGCTCTGCTTCTGCTCGTCGGTGAGCGGCAGGCGGGCGAGCATCGCGTCGCGCATGTCCCACTGGCCCGGGTCCGCCCACAGCGCCGCGATCCGCTGCTCGTGCCCGGCCGCGATCGGGGCGAGCAGGCCGCCGAAGCTCCAGCCCGCGAGCACGATGCGCTCGGGATCGACCTCGCCGCGGGTGAGCGCGAAGTCGATCACCGGGCCGACCACCTGCCCCCAGTCGGGGCGGATCGGGATCCCGTCGCGGATCAGGTTGCGGCCCTGGCCGGGGCCGTCGAAGAGCAGGACGTTGTAGCCGCGGGCGATCGCGGCGAAGGCGTGTGAGACGAACATCTCGTAGACGTTCGAGTCGTAACCGTTTACGTGCACGAGCGTCGGCCGCCGCTCGCCGCCATCGTCGACCGCGACCAGGATCCCGGGCAGCGATCCGGACTCGAACGGGATCTCGACCGGCTCGACGGGAAAGTCGAAGAGCGGCGCGGCGGCCGCGAACGCCGCCCGCTCGCGCTCGGAGGCCGCGCGCAGCCGCTCGTTCACCGGTGCCCCGTAAAGCGGGTAGTAGCCGACCCGGTAGTAGGTCGTGGCGCGCACGTAGGCCTCGCGGGCGCTGACCCGGTGACCGGCCGCCGCGCTGCGCTCGGCGCTCGCCACCAGGCCGTCGGCGAGCGCCGTCCACTCGCGATGCCAGGCGTCGTAGTCGCCGTCGCCGACCCGCGCGATCGCCTGCTGACACTCGCCGAAGTCCGCTCCCCCGTAGGTCGCCTGAAACAGCGCCCGGGTCCCGAAGGTCTCGTAGATCGGCTTGTCGCTGAGCCAGGGCATCGCGGGCGCGGAGGACCCTATCCAACCGCGACGCGGCCGAGCTCGCGCGCCCGCCTGCCACACTCATCGGCCCGCCATGGCAGTCCGCGAAGACCTCCGAAACATCGCCATCGTCGCCCACGTCGACCACGGCAAGACGACCCTGGTCGACGCGATGCTCTGGCAGTCGGGCGCCTTTCGCGCCGGCCAGGACGTCGCCGAGCGGGTCATGGACTCGATGGACCTCGAGCGCGAGAAGGGGATCACGATCCTGGCCAAGAACACGGCCGTGCACCACGGCGACGTGAAGCTGAACATCGTCGACACCCCGGGCCACGCCGACTTCGGCGGCGAGGTCGAGCGCGGGCTGACGATGGTCGACGGGGTCCTGCTCCTGGTCGACGCCTCCGAGGGGCCGATGCCGCAGACGCGCTTCGTCCTGCGCAAGGCTCTCGAGGCGCGCCTGCCGGTGATCTGCGTGATCAACAAGGTCGACCGCCCCGATGCTCGGATCGGCGCGGTCCACGATGAGGTGCTCGAGCTGTTCATCGACCTCGACGCCGACGACGACCAGGTCGACTTCCCGGTCGTCTACGCCAACGCGCGCGCCGGGTGGGTCTCGCTGACGGAGGGGGCCGAGGGCTCGGACCTGCGCCCGCTGCTCGACCTGATGGTCGAGCGCATCCCGGCGCCCACCTACGACCCCGACCATCCGCTGCAGGCGCACGTCACCAACCTCGACGCGGACCCCTATGTCGGGCGCCTGGCGCTCTGCCGGGTGCGCAACGGGACGATCCGCGCCGGCGCGCCGATCGCCTGGTGCCGAGCCGACGGGAGCGTCGAGCGGGCGTCGGTGGCGAGGCTCTACGTGACCGAGGCGCTCGATCGTGTCGAGGCGGCCGAGGCCGGGCCGGGCGAGATCATCGCCGTCGCCGGCCTCGACGAGGTGACGATCGGCGAGACGCTCGCCGACCCCGACGACCCGCGCCCGCTGCCGGTGATCAGCGTCGACGAGCCGTCGCTGTCGATCGTGATCGGGGTCAACGACTCGCCGCTCGCCGGCCGCGAGGGCGAGCGGCTCACCGCACGCCAGATCCGCGCCCGCCTCGATGCCGAGCTGATCGGCAACGTCTCGATCCGCGTCCGCGACACCGACCGCCGCGACGCCTGGGAGGTCCACGGCCGCGGCGAGCTGCAGCTCGTCGTCCTGCTCGAGCTCATGCGTCGCGAGGGCTTCGAGCTGACCGCGAGCCAGCCGCGGGTGCTGACCCGCGAGGTCGACGGCCGGCTCTGCGAGCCGGTCGAGCGCCTGGCGATCGACGTCCCCGAGGACTACGTCGGCGTGGTGACCCAGATGCTCGCCCTGCGCAAGGGCCGGATGGAGCAGATGGTCAACCACTCGACCGGCTGGGTCCGCCTCGACTACCTCGCCCCGGCCCGCGGGCTGATCGGCTTTCGGACCGAGTTCCTGACCGAGACCCGCGGCACCGGTCTGCTCCACCACGTCTTCGAGCGCTGGGAGCCCTGGGCCGGCGAGCTGCGCACCCGGCCGAGCGGCTCCCTGGTCTCCGATCGTGCGGGCCAGACCGCGAGCTTTGCCCTGCACGGCCTGCAGGACCGCGGCAGCCTGTTCGTCGGCCCGGGCGTCGACGTCTACGAGGGCATGATCGTGGGCGAGAACTCACGCCCCGACGACCTCGACGTCAACGCGACCAGGCAGAAGCATCAGACCAACGTCCGCGCCGCCAGCGCCGACCTGCTCGTACGCCTGATCCCGCCCCGCGCCCTGTCGCTCGAGAACGCGCTCGAGTTCCTGCGCCCGGACGAGTGCGTCGAGATCACCCCCGCGAGCCTGCGGCTGCGCAAGGCCGAGCTGGGCAAGACCGAGCGCCTGCGCGCCGGGCGGCGGGCGCGCGCGGCGGTCGGCTGAGGGCCACGCGGCGTGGTCGCTCACCGGGCGGCGTACACTCCTAGTACCGCCGTTGGGCCTCTCCTCTCCTCCGCCCTCTCGTAGATCCGGCTCAAGGCGAGGGGAGGGAGAGGGGTTGCGAATGGGCGACCCGCAGGGCGTAACGCCCGTCGAGGACGGATCCCGGGGACCCACCCGATCCGACGAGATCAGCAGGTCGATCGGCTCGGTCTGGCAGCGCCACGCCGGGCATCGACCGAGCGAGGTCAGCACCGAGATCAGCAACTCCGTGGTCAAGTGCGAGCTGCACGACGCGATCCGCGACGCCAAGGCCGAGGAGCCCCCCGAGGACGAGTCACCGCGGCCGGACGCCTCGCCCGAGTCCGCGGGCTACCGCCACGACGCGATCGCCGTGGTCGCCCGGATCACGGGACGGCGCGTGATGGGCTTTATCCCCCGACACGACGCCAAGACCTCGATCGCCACCGAGACGTTCATCCTCGACGGGGTTCGCAAGCGCTTCTGAGCGGGCGCCCGGCGCGCCCTCATGCGCGGGCGCTCGACCGCCCGCGGCGGCGCGACCGCGGGCGTATCGCGGCGACGCGACTTAGGCCGAGCCGGCGCGGGTGAGGTCGCCCGCGCGGTGGATTCCGCCGCCGCGGAACTCGTACGCGACGCTGTCCTCGGCGAGCGGGGTGAGGGTGACCGTCCCGGTCCCCTTGCACTTGCCCGCCCTGCCCCCGCCAATCACCTCGCGGAATCGGTAGGCCGTCTCGCTGACGCCCAGGTACTCCCAGGTGCCCGCGCAGTCGATCTCGCCCCCGTAGCGGACGGTGTTCTGCTTCGAGCGCTCCAGCGACTCGATCCTCGCGTGGACCGGGAACGGCTTCATCTTCCTCTGGCGCAGCTCGCCCTTCCAGCCGCCGGTGATCTCGAACTGGACGTCGTCGTTGACCCCGGTGATCTCGGGCTCGGACTTCTCGCCGCAGGCAGTCAGCGCTGCGGCGCACAGGGCCAGGGCGAGAAGCGGCGCGGCGCGGGTCATTGCGCGCATCAGCCTACGCACCCGCGGTGCCGCGAACGACCCGCGACCCCGAGGCCGCTCGCCGTGCGAAGCTTGCCCGCCCCGTGGACCACCTCGACCTCGCCGATCGCACCTGGCCGCTGCTGCGGCGGCTGATGGGCGTGCACACGGTTCTGTACCGCGCGAGCGGAGGGCGCATCGGCCATCGCGTCCCCGGCCTCGGGGCGCCGATGCTGCTCCTCGATCACGTCGGCGCGCGGACCGGCGCGAGGCGGACCGCGCCGCTGCTCTATATCCCCGACGGCGAGGACCTCGTCATCGTCGCCTCCAAGGGCGGCTTTCCCCAGCACCCGTCGTGGTTTCACAATCTGCGCGCCAATCCCGAGACGACGGTCCAGGTCGGCACCGAGCGCCGCCCGGTGCGCGCCCGGCTGGCAACGCCCGAGGAGCGCCCGCGCCTCTGGGAGCGGGCCACCGAGCTGTACGGGCCCTACGACGACTACCAGGAGCGCAGCGGGGGTCGCGAGATCCCGCTGGTAATCCTCGAGCCGCGCTGAGGGCGATCCGAGGTCCCGTCCGGGCTACCGAAGCGCGAGTCCGAACGGGCTGCCCTCGGAGTCGCGGCAGATCGCCCACCGCTCGCCTGGGTGGATGACGCTGCCGCCCAGGGACTCGACCCGCTCGAGCGCCGCGCCGAGATCGTCGACCGAGAGGTAGGGCAGCGAGAAGGAGTCGCCGGGCCCGCGCCCGCGCGCGTGGACGCCGACCGCCGCGGCGGCGGCGCCGCGCGTCTGCCACCCCTCCCCCTCCCCCTCCGCGCGCGCCTCGAGCTTCGCCCCGAGCAGCCCGCCCCAGAACCTCCGCGCGCGCTGCGGGTCGTCGGCGGGGAACTCGATCAGGGCTGGTCGGGGCTCGGGCACCGCCCTGACGATAGTCAGCGCCCCGCCAGGCGGCGGCCCAGGCCCTGCAGCCGCCTCGCCGCCTCGCCGCCGCGCAGCAGCGCGAGGACCAGGATCAGCGGCCCGGTCATCAGCCTCCGCCGCGTCGCAGCCGCGCAAGATCGGGGTCCGGCCGGCGCCCATCATGCCCGACTGTAGGCCGGTGGTCGGAGAGAAACACCGAGCGACCCGCGACCTGTTAGGAAGGTGGCGACAGAAGACGAAGGAGGAGCGATGACGACGAAGGCAGAGTTCAACGCCGAGGAGTGGCAGAAGGTCCTCGAGGGAGCGGCGCTCGCGGGGCTGATCGTGATCACCGCCCAGCGCGGCGGCACGCTGCGCGAGAGCATGTCGATGGCCAAGGCCTACGCCGAGGCCCGCAAGGAGCACCAGGGCGAGCTGATCGGCGAGGTCGTCGCCAGCCCGCCGCAGATGAACCCGCGACGCTTCTCGAGCGCCGAGGACCTGCGCACGCGCGGCCTCGCCGAGCTGCGCGAGGCGGTCGAGCTGCTCGACTCGAAGGCGACGCCCGAGGAGGTCGACGAGTACAAGCGCTTCACGATGACCGTCGCCCAGCGCGCGGCCGAGGCCGACAAGTCGGGGGGCTTCCTCGGCATCGGCGGCGAGCGGGTCAGCGACTCCGAGCGCGAGGCGCTCGCCGCGATCGCCGAGACGCTCGGGGTCGAGCCGCCGGCCGAGGGCGCGACGAGCGGTTAGCGCGGGCCGCCGGCCCCGCGCGTAGACGGCCGGTGACGCACGGGCGGGCGCCCCGGCGCCGGCGAGCGGGAGCGCAGCCGGGTCGGTTTCGGGGCGCGACGGCGACACGCCGGGCCGAATTCCACCGCGTGGCGGTGGCGGTCTCACGTCACCGCCGCACCACCCACGAGAGTCAGCCCGACCGGGCTGACGAGCGAAGGGAAGGTGCGCAAGATGAAGATCGGACGCAAGGGCCTCACCCAGGCCGAGCAGGATGCGATCTGGGAGGTCAGGGCCGAGGGCTTAAGCGAAGCTGAGGTCGCGCGGCGGCTCGGGCTGACGCGAGG
>WHSW01000100.1 GCA_009379895.1 Solirubrobacterales bacterium | reverse complement strand
AGGTCGTGGTCAACGTCGCCGCCCGCGACCTCGGGCTGGGCTCCGGCGGACTCGACATCGTCCACGTCAACCTCACGCGAGGATTGCGTGGGTCCGGCCGGCTCGACGCGCACGTGATGAAGCTCAACTACACGAGCCTCCAGCATGCGGTCGAGCCCTGCGAGGGCGGCGAGCTGGCGGTCGGGCACGGCGAGCGCCACGAGCGCCCAGTAGGCGGCCGCGACCGCGAACCCGATCAGCCCGTCGCCCGGGAGCGAGAAGGTGAGCCCGACGAGCGGCGTGCCGACGACGATCATCAGCACCGCGTAGGTGTTGATCGCCGCGAAGGCCGCGCCCGGCGACTCGGGAAAGGCCCGCCCCAGCGCCGCGACCGTGGGGCCGAACGGCGCTCCCGCGGCGAGGCCGAGCAGCAGCGCGCCGAGCACCGCGAGGGCGATCGGCGGCGCGAAGCCGAGCAGCAGCGAGCTGCCCGCCCCGAGCGCCATCGCGGCGACCAGCAGTGCCCGCGAGCGCTCGGGACGGAGGTGCGCGTAGATCCCGCCCCACGGGCGGCTGATGATCCCCATGACGAGGATCAGCGCGCCGATCAACCCGGCGGCCTCGTCCGAGTAGCCCCCGCGGCGGGAGAGCAGGGTGACGATCCAGTTGGAGAGCACAATCGTGAGCCCGAAGGCGGCCGATTGCACGGCCGCGAAGCGCAGCAGGCGGGAGTCGCCGAGCAGCCGGATGAAGCCGGACTCATCCCCGCCGGGGGCCTCGCGCGCATCCGGGCCGGCGGCGGCGATCGGGACGGCGAGGACCACGCACGCGAGTGCGGCGAGGAAGGGTGCCTGCCAGCCGAGCGGGCCCTCGAGGGTCGGGGTCAACGCCACGGCGAGGCCGCCGGTCCCCAGCGAGAGCCCCCCGTAGAGGCCCCTGTGCGAGGGGCCCGCCGCCGACGTGCTGGACGTAGGTGGTGCCGCCGACGAAGCCGAGCCCGACGCCGATGCCGACGACGAAGCGCAGGACGAGCGCGGCCACGATCCCGTCGACGGCGAGGGTCAGCAGGTTCCCGATCGCGCACAGCCCCAGCGCCCCGAGCCCGAGGAGCTTCGCCCCGTGGCGCTCGACCAGGCGGCCGAGCGCCGCCATCGAGGCCAGCTCGGCGAAGAAGAGGACCGTCGTGAAGAGGCCGACCGTGGCCAGGGCGACGCCGTAGTGGTCGGCGATCGGCTCGGCGACCGCCCCGACGTCGGCGATGTTCCAGCTCACCGCCATTCCGATCGCGCAGGCCGCGGCCATCCCTCTCGATTTGGCGCTCATCTGGCCGGTGAGCGCGAGCGCGCCGGGGCGGTCGGGGCGGTCGGCGTGCCGGAGATCGTCAGCGGAAGTCGTCCGGGTAGGAGCTCAGCCGCTCGCATCCGTCGCCGGTGACCAGGAAGTCGTCCTCGAGACGAAGGCCCCCGCCGCCCTCCCAGTAGGCGCCGGGCTCGAGCGCCAGGACCATCCCCTCCTCGATCGTCCCGCCCCCGGCCTGATGGGCCCAGGGCGGCTCGTGCGCGCGGACCCCGACCCCATGGGCGACCGGGTGGGAGGGCTGGCCCGGGTAGCCGGCGGCGCCGATGCCCTCGCGGATCAGGCGGTCGAGCTCGGCGAGGCTGGCTCAGGGCGCAGGTGATCGACCGCGCGCCCGTAGACGGCGAGCAGCTGCTCGAGCAGCTCGTCGTAGGCGGGGCTGAGCGTGCCCGGGCAGACGTTCTTGGTCAGGTCGCACCAGTAGCCGTCGGCGCAGACCCAGATCTCGAACAGGGTGGGGGCGTCCTCGATCACGGGCCGATCGCTGGTCGAGGTGAAGGTCGCGATGCCCGGTCCCGACCAGACCAGCGAGAAGCCGCGGGCCATCTCGACCGTGTCGCGATAGCCGATCCCGAGCTCGTGCACGTGGCCCTCCCAGAGCGCCGCCACCTCGCTCTCCTTCATCCCGGGGCGGATCCGCTCGCGCACGTGCTCCATCGCGGCGGCGGCCAGCTCGCAGGCGATCCGGATCCGCTCGATCTCCTGCGCGGTCTTGATCGCCCGCGCCTCGTAGAGGAGCCCGCAGGCGTCGACGACCTCCGCCGCGGACCCGGCGAACGCGTCGAAGTAGCCGCGCGTGTAGGTGGTCGGCTCGCCGACCATCCGGTCGGCGCCCTGGCTGCCCTGATCGAGCTCGATCCCGATCCGTCCGCCGAGCTCGCGCTCGCGCAGCACCTCGAGCGTGAGGTCGACGGAGCGCGCCATCGGCGGCCTGGGATCGGACGGGTCGTAGAAGCGAAAGAGCCGCACGTCCTCGGTCCAGGCGTTGCGGGCGGCGTCCTCGCGCTGGGGATCGATCACCACCAGCGTCGGCTCGCCCTCGCGGGGGAAGACGACGTGGTCGTAGCCCTTCATCGGCCAGTAGTCGGCGAGGTAGACGACGTTGTCGGGGGAGCGGCAGACGAGCACGTCGAGCTCGCGCTCGCGCATCAGCGCCCTGACTCGCGCGAGCTTGTCGGCGTCGACGGGCCAGGCCATCCGGCGCTCGGTGCTACCCGGCGACCCCGGCGGGCGCCGGCTTGCCGTAGGCCTGCTCCCAGGAGATCACCGGGTTGCGCAGGACGCCGATCCCCTCGATCTCGCACTCGACCTCGTCGCCGGGCCGCAGGTAGTAGTCCGTGGCGTCGGAGCGAAAGCCGGCCACCCCGGCGACCGTGCCGGTCGAGAGCAGGTCGCCGCGGTTGTAGACCAGGGGTGAGTAGTGGGAGATGATCTGCGGGAGCGTGACCGCCATGCGGCTCGAGTGTGAGGCCTGGCGCAGCTCACCGTTGACCCGCAGCTTCATCTCGAGGTCGTGCGGGTCTCCGAGCTCGTCGGGGGTCACGATCCACGGCCCCAGCGGGCTGAACGTGTCGATCGACTTGCAGAACGAGAAGACCCCGGAGCGCATCTCCTCGCGCTGGATGTCGCGGGCGGTGATGTCGTTGAAGATCGTGTATCCGCCGATGTAGTCGGCCGCCTCCTCGGGGCCGAAGTTCTTGCCGGCCTTGCGCAGGACCATGCACAGCTCGAGCTCGTAGTCGAGCTCGGAGGTCAGGTGGTCCGGATAGATGATCGGCTCGCCCGTGCCGATGATCGAGTCGAGGTTCTGAAAGAAGACGATCCACGGCGCGATCTCGTGCGACCAGTCGACCTGCTTGGACTCCTCCTCGTGCTCGCGGAAGTTGCCCGAGGTGTGAAAGAACTTCCGCGGGATGATCGGGGCCTCGAGCCTGACCGCGGCGAGCTCGTAGTCGGGGCCGGCGGCGCTCTCGGCCTGCTCCATCCCGGCGTCGCCGCGCTCGAACAGGGCGCGCATGTCGGGCACGTCGACGGTCACCACGTGGTCGCCTCTGAGCACCCCGACCCGGCTCGCGCCGGAGGGCTCGCGGAAGGTGACCAGCTTCACGTCGCCACCTCGCAGATCCGGGTCGCGGCCACCGCGTAGACCCGGGCTACGTCGACGAGCCCCTTGATGTCGAGGTTCTCCCCGTCCGCGCCGGGCAGGCCGCTCGAGGTCCCGTAGTTGACCGTCTGAATCCCGTAGCGGGTCAGCGCCGAGGCGTCCGAGAACCAGCGAACCGTGTCGCGAGCGGGGGGCTCGCCGAAGACGATGCCGTGCGCCTCGTCGATCGCCGCGACCAGCGGGTGGTGCTCGTCGATCTCGGCTCCGGGGGCGGTCACGTAGACCTCCGTCTCGATCCCGTAGTCGGGAAAGCGGGCGGCGAGCTCGCGCCCGAGGTCCTTGAAGTCGCGCCGCGCCTGGGCCATCGGCATCGTCGGCGGGACGCGAAGGTCGAGGAAGAGGTCGGTGCGGTTCGGGGTCCTGCTCACCCGCCACGGGAAGCCGCCGCGGATCGCGCCCACGTTGACGACCCCGTCCACGCCCCCGTAGCGGGCGCGCTCCTCCCAGCTCGGGATCCAGGCGACGATCGCCTCGGTCACCTCTCCCATGCGCAGGATCGAGTTCTCCGCCAGGCGCCCCTGCGAGAAGGCCGTGTGGACGAACGGCCCGCTGGTCGAGATCCGCCCCCAGAGGGCGCCGCAGTGGCCGAGCACGATCCGCTGCTCGGTCGGCTCGCCGAGGATGCACATGTCCGCCGCCCCGCCGTGGGTGGGCAGGTGGCGGCTGCCGGCAGCGTAGCCGCGAAACTCGGGGCCGCGAAACTCCTCGCCCCACTGCGTCTTCTCGATCTCACCGACGACCGCGGCGATCATCAGGTCCCCCCGCAGCTCGAGCCCGCAATCGCGCAGCGCCCGCACCGCCTCGACGTAGCAGGCCAGGGCCCCCTTCATGTTCGAGATGCCGAGCCCGTAGATGCGCCCGTCGCGGACGACCGGCGCGGGCTGAAAGCCGACCTTTCCCCGCAGCCACGGCTCGCGCCCGGAGTAGGAGGTGTCCATGTGGCCGTTGAGCATCAGCGTCTGGCCGCCGCCCCGCCCGTCCCAGGTGCCGATCACGTTCGGCCGCCCGTCCTCGACCTCCTGCCAGGCGACCTGCAGGCCCATCTCCTCGAAGATCGCGGCCATTTGCTCGGCCATCGCCTGCTCGCTGCCGGTCGGGCTCGAGATCCCGACCAGCGAGCACGCCGTCTCGACCAGGCGCGCCTCGTCGACGCGCTCGAGCACCCGCTCGGCGGCGGCCCCGGCCGTCGCTGCCACTAGGCCGCCACCTCGGACCTGACCTCGGGCAGGACCCGCCTGCCGAACACCTCGATCTGGCGATCGCGGTCCTCCCCCCAGAGCTCGAGCATGACGTGGGTGCAGCCCGCCTCGCGGTACTCGGCGATCGCCTCGATGCACTCCCGCGGCGTGCCCGCGATCGGCCGGCACTTGGCGAGGATCTCGTCGCTGACCGCCTCGGCCGCCGCCCGGCGCCCGCCGCGCTCCATGGCCGCGGCGATCGGCTCGATCTCCTCCAGCTCGAGGCCGGCCTTCTCGAGCAGCACGTCGGCTGACCCCTTGATGTTCTGGACCTTGTTGGCCAGGTACATGCCGGCGATCTCGCGGGCGCCCTCGCGGCCCTTGGTCGAGTCGTGCTCGTCGATCGAGGCGACGATCGTGCAGCCGAGGTCGAGCTCGTCGACGTCGCGGCCCGACTTCGCCGCGCCCCGGCGCATGTTGTCCTTCGCGTAGCCGACGAACGCGGGCGTGGTGATGCTCGCCGTGAGCAGGCCGTCGCCGAGCTCGCCCGAGAGCTCCTGCATCCGTGGCCCGGTCCCCGCCACGTAGATCGGCACCGACCCGTGGGGCGACTCGGCCCCGCTCGCGAGCGCGGGGACGTGGGCGGAGAGCTCCTTGCCCTCGTAGTCGAACGCCTCGCCCTCGAGCACTCCGCGGACGATCCTGATCGCGTCCTTGGTCACCGTGTAGGGCCTGGCGCGCTCCTCGCCGGCGCCGATCGCGGCGTGGTTCATGAAGATCTTCGACGCTCCGTAGCCGAGCAAAAAGCGGGGCGCTTCGCCTCCGGCGGTCATCTCCTGCATCACCCGGGCGTCCATCGCCACCTGGATCGGGTGGCGAGTGTAGGGAGAGATGATCCCCCAGCCGACCGCCAGCCGCTTGGTCTCGCGCGCGATCAGCGGCGAGAGCGCGGTCGAGGACCTCGCCTCCATCCCATGCTTGCGCCACCAGGGGTAGGCCTCGGCGAGCCAGATGGTGTCGAAGCCGTTGCGGTCCAGCTGGCGGGCGTGCTCGAGGACCTCGGGCACGGGCTCCATCGTCAGCTGCATTACGCCGACGCGGAAGGGGACGGTCACCGTCGCGACTCCATCTGAACGATATTTGATCAAATAAGCGCGGAGGATGCAACCGGCGCGGCCACGCTACCCGGGGAGCGCCGCTCAGGGCCTCGGCCCGCGCCGGGTCGTCCAACGCCTTGCGCCTCCGGGCGATGGCAGGCCAACGGCTCGATCGCCGCGCGCTGCTGCTGCGGGCGACGGCAGCCGGGGTGACCTGGCGCAGCCGTGCAGCGGCGGGGCTGGAGATCGGCGGCGGCCACCGTTCCGCATGGCGCACGTCGGGCTGAATTCCACCGCTGGGCGATGGAATTCAGCCCGGTCTGGTCTCCACCCGCCCGGCGCGCGCCGCAGTCGACTGGGCGGGTGGATGCGCTCGGTGAGGCTCGACCGCCGGAGGCCTGTGCCTCGAGCCGTCGCATAGGCTGGCCGCGCACCAATGCCGGTCCACGATCCGCGCAGTCGACATCACCGGGGGCGTGATCTCCCCTGACCGAGCGGGGCGCGCCACGAGCGGGGCTGGCTCTCGTCGCCGCGTCGCTGGCGCTGTTCCTCGTCGACCTCGACTTCTTCGCGCTCAACCTCGCCCTGCCGGCGTTCGCCGACGAGCTCGGGGTCTCGGTCACCGACCTGCAGTGGGTGATCAGCGGCTACATGCTCGCCCTCGGCGCCTTCCTGATCCCGGGCGGGCGCCTCGGCGACATCCTCGGCCGTCGACGGACGCTGATCTTCGGCCTGCTGGTCTTCTGTGGGGCATCCACCGTCTGCGGGGTCGTCGACTCCGCTCAGGTGGTGATCGCCTTCCGCGTCGTGCAGGGGATCGGGGCGGCGATCATCTTCCCGATCTGCGTCGCCGTGGTCACCAACGCGTTCCCGGAGCGGCGACGAAAGCGGGCGATCGGGAACCTCTACGGCCTCGCGGCGGTGGCGACCGCGGTCGGCCCGTTCTTCGGGGGCTTCTTCACCGAGGCGGTGAGCTGGCGGGCCGTGTTCCTGGTCAACGTGCCGCTCGGGCTCGCCGCGATCGGGCTCGCGCTGTGGGGGATCCGCGAGTCGCGCGACGAGACCGTGCCGCGGAGGATCGATTTCGCGGGCCTGACCGCGGTCGCGGTCGGGATCGCGGCGATCACCTTCGGCGTCGACGGCGGCGAGGACCACGGGTGGGGCTCGGCCGAGGTGCTCGGGCCGATCATCGGCGGGCTGGTCCTGCTGGCGATCTTCGTCGCGATCGAGGCTCGGGTGCGCTTCCCGCTCATCGACCTGTCGCTGTTTCGCAACCTGCCCTACGTCGCCGTCACGCTGCTCGGCATGGTCGCCAACACGGCCTTCGTGGTCACGACCTTCAGCGCGGCGATCTACCTGCAGCAGACGCGCGGGCTGAGCCCGATCGAGGCGGGCGCCGTCTACCTGGCGGCGTCGGTGACCGTGGCGATGGCCGGGCCGCTTTCCGGGCGCCTGGGCGAGCGCTTCGACGTGCCGCCGCTGATGGCGAGCTCGATGCTGCTCGGGGCGGCGGCGCTGCTCGTGATCTCCTTCGACACCGCCTACGGCGTCTACGTGCCGGCGCTCCTGGTGATGGGATTCGGATATGGCCTCTGCTGGGCCCTGGCGTCGGTCGGCACCCAGACGGTGGTCCCGGCCGAGAAGGCGGGAGCGGCGTCGGGCGTGACCCTCGCGATCGTGATCGGGGTCGCCGGGCTGGCGGTCGCGGTCGTCACCGCGGTCATCGACGGGCTGGTGGCCGGTGGCACGAGCCAGGGCGACGCGATCGAGGCCGTCTGGCGGGTGGCCGCGATCTCCTCGGCGCTGCTCGGTGTCGCGCTCGGGCTCACCGGGCGCCTGACGCGGCGGCAGGCGCCCGCCGGATAGCCGGCGCGCGGCCGGCGGCTGAGGCGGGCTAAGGGGTCGGCCGTCGGTCGGTAAGGGGTCTCGCTCGCAAACTCGACTCGAACTCCCGATGTGCGGGCCGGGTCTCAGCCGTAGCTTCGCTCTCGTGGTCGAAGAAGGGAAGCCATGACGAACCCGCAACTGCTGTCGATCCTCGGTGAGGAACGAACGAGAGAGCTCCACGGCCGGGCCGAGCGGGAACGCGCGCGGCGCGAGGCGCGGGGGAGCCGCGCGCGGCGCTCGCTGCGCGACCGACTGGGAGGGCGATACTTTGGACGTGGCTCAGCGCGTCACGAGCAGTCGCTTCATCGGACGGCGGCCAGAGCTCGCCGAGCTTGAGCGAGCGCTGAGCGGCGGCGGCGAGGAGCTGCCGGCGCTCGTCTTCCTCGCCGGCGAGTCGGGGGTCGGTAAGACGCGCTTGCTGCGCGAGCTGGCGAGCGCGGCCGAGGAGCGGGGCGCGCGGGCGCTCGGCGGGGCCTGCATCGAGCTCGGTGAGGGCGAGCTGCCCTACGCGCCGCTGGTCACCGCGCTGCGGCCGCTTCAGCGCGGTGACGACCCGGTGCTCGATCAGCTCTCGGACGCGACCCGGGCCGAGCTCTCGCGGCTGATCCCGGAGCTCGGCGAGCCTCCCGGCGAGCCGGAGGCCGAGCGAGGCGAGGCTCAGCGACGTTTGTTCGACGCGTTCCTGGAGCTGGTCGCGAGGCTCGGCGAGCAGCGGCCGGTCCTGCTCTGGATCGAGGACATCCACTGGGCCGATCGCTCGACGCGCTCCTTCCTGCGCTTCCTCGCCGCCAGCCTCGGCGAGGAGCGCGTCCTCGTGGTCGCCACCTACCGCTCCGACGAGCTGCATCGCCGCCACCCGCTTCGCCCGATGCTCGCCGAGCTCGAGCGCAGCCCGCGTGCGCGCCGGATCGAGCTCGAGCGCTTCGACCGCGGCGAGCTCGGCGACCAGCTCGCCGACATCCTGGGGGCGACGCCCGAGCGCGACGTGGTCGAGCGGATGTACGGGCGCAGCGACGGCAATCCGCTGTTCACCGAGGAGCTGCTCGCCGCCGGGGTCGACGCCCGCGGTCCGCTGCCACCGAGCCTGCGGGAGGCGCTGCTGCTGCGGGTCGAGCGCCTGCCCGGCGAGAGCCAGGGGCTGCTACGGCTGCTGGCGGCGGTCGGGCGCGCCGGTCACGACCTGCTCGCCGAGGCCGGCGAGCTCGACCGCGCCGAGCTCTCGGCCTCGCTGCGCGAGGCGGTCGCCGCTCAGATCGTGGTCGCCGACGACGCCGGGCGCTTCGGCTTTCGTCACGCGCTGCTGCGCGAGGTGGTCTACGACGACCTGCTGCCCGGCGAGCGGGCGGAGCTGCACCTCGACCTCGCGCGGGCGCTCGAGCGGCTCGCCCCGCACGGCGACGGCGCCTGGACCGCGAGCCGCATCGCCTATCACTACGACGCCGCCGGCGACCAGCCGCGGGCGCTGACCTCCGCGCTCGCCGCCGCCAAGGCGGTCCAGCGCCTGCACGCCTACGGGGAGGCGGCCGGACTCCTCGACCGGGCGCTCGAGCTCTGGCGCCGCGTCCCCGAGCCCGAGCAGTTGACCGGGATCGACCTCGGCGAGCTGCTCACGCGCGCAGGCCGCGCGCACTATCGCGGCGGCGAGGACGAGGCCGGGGCGGCGGCGCTCTACGGGCGCGCGCTGGACGAGATCGACGAGCGCGCCGAGCCCGAGCGCGCCGCTACGGTGCTCACCGCCCTCGCCACGGTCCAGTGGGGGCTCGGCCAGGCCGATCGCAGCCGGGCGAGCCAGCGGCGCGGGCTGGAGCTGCTTCCCGAGGCCGGGGACTCGCCCGCCCACGCCCGCCTGTTCGCCCAGCGAGTTCGCTTCCTGCTGCTCCAGGGGCGGTTCCGCGAGGTCCGCGACGAGGCGCCCCAGGCGCTCGACGTCGCGAGGCGCGCCGGGCTCCAGTCGGAGACGGCCGGGCTGCTCAACCGACTCGGTTGCGCGCTCTTCGCGCTCGGCGACGACGAGGCCGGGCGGGGGCGATGCGTGGAGTCGATCGAGGTCGCGCGGCGAGCGGGCTCGAGCGACGACCTGGGCACCGCGTACATGAACTACGCCGACGCGCTCCACATCCACGCGGGGCGCAGCGCCGAGGCACGCGAGGTCGCGCTCCGCGGCCTGGCCGAGGTGGGCGACCTGGTCAGCGCCGGCACCAGTCGCTCGCTGGGCTGGCTGCGGCTCGCGCTCGCCGAGATCGACTTCGAGCTCGGCGACTGGGGCTCGACCGCCGACGAGCTTCGGCGCGCCGGCTCCCCCCGCGGCGGGGTCTGGCTCGCCCACGCGAGGCTGCGACGCGCGCAGCTGGCGCTGGGACGGGGAGCGGAAGAGAGTGCGCGCGCCGACGTCGAGCAGGCGGAAGAGCTGCTCGCCGACGCGCTCGAGCCCCAGTACATCGCCGTGCTCGGGGCGCTCGCCGCCGAGCTCGACCGGCGCGCGGGAGATCTCGAGGGGGCTCGCGGGGCGGTCGACCGCGGCATCGATCGGATCCAGTTCTGCAGCGAGGACGAGGCTCGCCTGGCGCAGCTGGCGACCGCCGGCCTCTCGGTCGAGGCCGACGCCGCGGAGCGCGCCGACGACCTCGGCGACGCGGATGCCGAGGCCGCGGCGATCGCGAGGGCGGAGATGATGGTCGAGCTGGTGCGCGCCGCGGCGCAGGATGGGGGGCGACCGGTCCAGGGTGCCTACCTGGCCGCCGCCGAGGCCGAGCTCGCCCGCGCCCGGGGCGAGGACGACCGGGGCCGCTGGGCGACGTCCGTCGCGGCCTGGGAGGCGCTCGAGCGACCGTACCCGCGGGCGGTCGCCCGCTGGCGCCAGGCGCAGGCCGAGCTGGCGGCTGGCGATCGCGACGCCGCCGCGGCCTCGACCTCCGACGCGATCGCAGCCGCGGAGCGCCTCGGCGCCCGCTGGCTGGCCGACGAGGCGCGGGGCCTCGCCGCCCGCGGCCGGCTCAGCCTGGCCGCGGCCGAGGAGCGCGAGCCCGACGTGGCCGGCGAGCCGCCCGAGCCGTTCGGGCTCACCCCGCGCGAGCGCCAGGTCCTCGGGCTGCTCGCCTCCGGGGCGACCAACCGCGAGATCGCGGGGCAGCTCTACATGGCCGAGAAGACGGCCAGCGTCCACGTCTCGCGCATCCTCTCGAAGCTCGACGTCCGCAGCCGCACGGAGGCCGCGGCGGTCGCTCACCGCCAGGGCCTGACGTCCGACGCGCGATCGAGCTCGGGCGCCGTGGCCGAGCCGGGCTGAGCGGCGGCACAATCCAGGCCGCGCGACGGCGTGACCGACGACGCCGAGCCGCACATGGGCCGCGATACCCGCGGTCAAGGTGCGGCTCGGCCGGCTTCCCGGCTCCCGGGGTGGGACCGCCGAGCATCCCTCCCGGCCGCCTATGATCGAGGCCCGTGCGCGAAGTGGCGTTGACCGGCTCTGCCCCGCCGTCGGAGGCGGCGACGTTCGCGGCCTGCCTTGCCACCATCCTCGAGCTGGGGATCGAGGATGTCCCCGAGCCGGTGGCCGGCGAGGACCTCGACGGCTGGCGGCTGGCGCGCTGGCTGGGCGGGCTCGGCCTCGGGCTGGTGCCGGTCGCCGACGCCGCGGCGTTCTCCTGGGCCGGGCCGTGGATCGGCCTGGTGCGTCCGCCGGGCGGCGGCGAGCGGCGGGCGGTGGTCATGTACGGCGTCCCGTCGGGGGTCGCCTGGGATCCGGCCGGGGCGCTGGAGGGCGAGGAGCTGCGCGCCGACGGCGAGGGCCCGCGGCTCGAGGGCGGCTTCGCGCTCGCCGCGCTCGACATCGCGCTCGCGCGCCCACCGCTGCCGCGGGCGCCGGCGGCGACGGCGGTGGGAACGATCGAGGCGATCCTGATCGCGCCGCGGGCCGGCGCCGCGGCGCGGGCGGTCGAGGAGGCGCGCGCGCAGGCTGGTCGAGGCCTGGACGGCGACCGGCACGTCGCGGGCACGGGCACGTTCCCGTCGGGGCTGCCGGGCAGCGCCCTGACGCTGATCGAGGCCGAGGTCTGCGAGTCGTTCGAGCCGCCGCTCGAGGCCGGCGAGCACCGCCGCAACGTCGTCACCCGCGGGATCGACCTCAACGCCCTCGTCGGCCACGAGTTCCGACTCGGTGCCGTGCCCTGCCGCGGAATGCGCCTCTGCGAGCCCTGCATGGTCGTCGAGCGCTACGCATCGCGGTCGGTGCTGCGCCCGCTCGTCCACCGCGGCGGCCTGCGCGCCGACATCCTCGCCGACGGGGTGCTGCGCGTCGGGGACTCGGTGCGCGCCGGCTGATCACGCGGCGGGCGATCGCCCTCGGCGGCTCGTCGGGCCGCCCGCGCTATGCCGGGCGCTTGTCGCCCACCCAGTAGCGCGGGCCGGGGCCGCTTCGCCCGGCGCGATCGCCCGGGTTGGCGAGCTTGCAGCGGTCGAGCGAGAGGCAGCCGCAGCCGATGCACTCGGTGAGCCCGACGCGCAGGCGCTCGAGCTCGGCGATGCGCTCGTCGATCCGCGCGGTCCACGAGCTGGAGAGCTTGGCCCAGTCTGAGCGCCGCGGGACGCGGTTCTCGGGCAGCTTGGCGAGCTCTTGGTCGACCTCGTCGAGGGTCAGCCCGACCCGCTGGGCGAAGACGATGAAGGCGACCCGCCGGATCACGAAGCGCGGGTAGCGGCGGTGCCCGGCGCCGGTGCGCTCGGAGCGGATCAGCCCCCGCTCCTCGTAGAAGCGAAGGGCCGACGTGGCGACCCCGCTGCGGCGGGCGACCTCCCCGATCGTCAGCGACTCCGGCACGCGCCCAGTCAAGCAGACGGCGGACTTGACTTCAAGTGCACTTGAAGGTTGATGATGGTGGTCGACCCCACGATCCGAACGAAAGGCGTTGTCGGATGAGCACAGCGATCGCGTTCTTCGAGCCCGGCCCGCCGGA
Organism: Solirubrobacterales bacterium; assembly: GCA_009379895.1. Classification (GTDB taxonomy): domain Bacteria; phylum Actinomycetota; class Thermoleophilia; order Solirubrobacterales; family 70-9; genus WHSW01. Next base: position 1,649 of record WHSW01000100.1, on the reverse strand, counting down.
GGTGCTGCGGGCGGTCGAGGTCGACCCGCCGGAACCGGGGGCCGGCGAGGTGCGGGTCCGGGTGCGAGCGGCCGGTGTGCAGCCGGCCGACGCCGCGGCCCGCGCGAAGGCCTTCGCTCCGCCCGGCGTGGAGCTGAGCTTCCCGCAGGTGATCGGCAACGAGCTCGCCGGGGTCGTCGACCTCCTCGGTGACGGCGTCAACGAGCTCGCCGTCGGCGACGAGGTGATTGGCTTCAGGACGTTCGGCGCCTACGCCGAGCTCGTCACGATCGGCGCCGAGCAGGTGGTCGCCAAGCCGCCGGGCATGCCCTGGGAGGAGGCCGGGGCGCTGTCGGCGTCCGGGCAGACCGCCCACACCGCGCTCGAGGACCTCGGCCTCGGGGCCGGCGAGAAGTTGCTCGTCCACGCCGCGGCCGGCGGGGTCGGCACGATGGCCGTCCAGCTCGCCCGCGCCCGCGGCGCGACCGTGATCGGCACCGCAAGTGAGCGCAATCACGACCACCTGCGCTCGCTCGGCGCGACGGGCGTCGCCTACGGCGAGGGGCTGGTCGAGCGGGTGCGCTCGCTCGCTCCCCGAGGCGTCGACGCGGTCCTCGACGCGATCGGCGGCGAGGCTCTCGACGCCTCGGTCGAGCTGGTCGCCGATCGCGACCGGATCGGCACGGTCGTCGGTTTCGACCGGGTCGCCGAGCTCGGGATCCGCCCGATTCGCACCCGGCGCTCGGCCGCCCGCTTGGCCGAGCTCTGCGACCTCTATGAGGCGGGCGGGCTGCGCGTCCACGTCTCGAGGACGTTCCCGCTGCGCGCGGCGGCCGATGCCCACCGTGAGGTCGAGAAGGGCCACGTGCGCGGCAAGCTGGCGTTGATCGTCGACGAGCCGGTCACCGCCGAACCCTCCGGCCGCGGAGGCGAACGATGAGCTTCTTCAGCGAGGACGAGCTTCGCTATCTGCGCGCGGGCGGGCGGCTGGCGCGCCTGGCCACGATCGGCGGCGACGGGACGCCCCACGTCGTCCCGGTCGGCTGGTCGCTGAATTCGCAGCTCGACGCGATCGAGATCGGCGGCCGCGCGCTCGCCGCGACGAAGAAGTTTCGCGACGTTCGCCGCCACGGGCGCGCCGCGCTCGTCATCGACGACCTCGCCAGCACCGACCCGTGGCGCCCGCGCGGGATCGAGGTGCGTGGCCGGGCCGAGGCGCTCGATGGAGACCGCCCGCTGATCTGCCTGCACCCAGAGCGGATCGTCTCCTGGGGCCTCGACGCGGCCGGCCGGCTCTCGCGCGACGTGTAGGCCCGCGAATCCGCCGGGGGCTCCGGGTCCACCCGCGAACGCCTAGGCGAGCGCCGCGCGCAGCGCCGAGGGGGTGCGCCCCGTCTCGCCGCGCAGCACCCGGCACAGGTGGCTCTGGTCGGCGAAGCCGAGGTCGGCGGCCAGCCGCGCGAGCTCGCGCTCTCCGCCCGCGAGGCGCTCCATCGCCGCGCGGGCGCGCAGGCGCATGCGGTGGCGCGAGACCGTGTGTCCGGTCTGGGCGCGAAATACGCGGCTGAGGTGGTGGGGGGAGGTCGCCAGCGCGCACGCGAGGTCGGGCAGCGAGCGCTCGGGATCGGCGGCCAGGGCCTCGCGTGCGGCGTCGGCCAGCGCCCGGCGGG